>NZ_JBNNUF010000002.1:178344-606704 GCF_050279465.1 Bacillus sp. NPDC094077
AAGCGGGCCCACCGGATCAACAGGGGCAACTGGAATAACAGGGCCGACGGGATCAAGCGGGCCCACCGGATCAACAGGGGCAACTGGAATAACAGGGCCGACGGGATCAAGCGGGCCCACCGGATCAACAGGGGCAACTGGAATAACAGGCCTGACGGGATCAAGCGGGCCCACCGGATCAACAGGGGCAACTGGAATAACAGGGCCGACGGGATCAACAGGTCCCACTGGAGAACCTGGGGTTATTGGACCTATAACAACAACTAATTTATTGTATTATACTTTTGCAGATGGAGAGAAACTTATATTTACAGATGCGGATGGGATAGCTCAATATGGTACAACGCAGATATTATCTCCTAGTGAGGTTTCATATATTAATTTGTTTATTAATGGAATACTGCAACCGCAACCATTATATGAAGTTAGTGCAGGTAAACTCACTTTATTGGATAATCAGCCACCGTTGCAAGGAGCTTCAATTATTTTACAATTTATCATTATTAATTAAAAAAGACAGATCCTTAATGAATGAAAAGGAATCTGTCTTTTTCGCTCTAATTTACATTAGTTGCAATTAAGTGACGATAAATTCAATTGTAATTGGAATTCCACCGTCTAACGCATCTCCGCCAGGAATTGTAATAGCACCAGTAGGACCAGTAGTAACACTGGAGTTCACACTAGGTTGAAGAATACCGTTTACATAGAGATTATAATACGTAAAAGTCGGAAAAGCAGTTGCAGTAGTACCGGCATCGTTTAAACAAGCTGTAGCAGCGATAGCAAAAGCTGCACCTGTGCCTGTTCCAGCTCCTAGTGTAGATGTAAATCTTCTTGATGCCATAAATGGTTGAATGATAGGCAATTAATTCTCACTCCTTTTAATATTTTATTGGAACGAAGTATAGAATAACTTGTCCACTATAGTGTATGAGAGTTTTCTATAATAGAAACGGCATCATGGCTATAGGACTAGTACAATTTTAGTAAAGGTATAATCTTTACCAAAATGAAAAAAGTGGTGTTGTTACTTGTGGAATATATGCTAAGGGTTAATTTGAATTTGTATATTAAAATTTAAATGCTTTGGAATTTAATAGATAAACGTGGAAAATTAAAATTTATCATTTACACTTTATAGTTCATGGAATAAATTATACCGTTTGAAGAATTCCCCATCCCTTACATATACTATATAGTAGGATAGTATATTGTTTATCGTGCGCAGTGAAAGATCATTGTTCAAATTAGTAATAAACTATTTATTTTTATTACAGTTGCATCCTTTTTTCTTTACATAGCCTTGTTGAGCTAACTCTTTTTGCGATTGGGAATCGGAAGATTGGGAATTCGAAGATTGAGAGGATGCTGACGAACTACTATTTGTATTATGAGAGTAGTTTTTTCGATAGTTATAATTACTCATAGTACTATCACCTCCAATTAAATATATAAATATTATATGTATGTACACTATTAATTGTTACGATAAAGAATAGGAAGAGAACATACAATAAAAAATCTCCTAGATATTTTCCGAGGAGATAAATGATGTTTCTCTTAAAATGTTATAAATTAATATCCCCAGTAAAGAGGGAAATAATATGAATCTTGGTAATATAGATTTTGTTGTTGAGTAGATGGCTGAGATGGTGGATTTATTATTCCTCGGTTTGGATTACAGTTTGCTGGAGGACCAATTACTGTAGTGGATTGAATTGGGGAGATCGCTTGTTTCCATTGTTGTTCATTGAGACAATAAGTATGATCCATCATATTGGCTGGTGTTAATCTTAAAATGTCAGACCCAAAAATTACTTCTGGGGTTGGGGCATCGAAAATGGCTAATAAATGCGTACTATCGGTTGTAGCAATTTCATAATGCCACCATGCTTGTGGAATGTTAGCAACTTGCCCTGGTTTAATCGGTAAGTTTAATATTTGGTTCGTAAATGGATTAAGTAAAGAAACAACAGCAGGTCCTGAAATACAGTAAACAAGTTCAGCTGCATTTTGATGAATATGTGGTTCTACAACATTCCCGGTACTTAAATAAATATCTAATAAAGAAGTATTTTCTAAAGTATTTAATTGTTTAATACCTAGTACGTTTATATAATTTGGGGCATCTTTCTTAAAAAAATTAATTTTACTTAAATCATAAGTGAAGTTCGTTGAAGGAGAGGTGTAGTCAATTGTATTACCTGCCTTTCTATTGGTAAGTATGGATACAACTTTAGGATATGTGCCTAGTGTTAGTTATGTGCATTTGTCTGTATCGTAATAAATTCACCTGTTTTATAACGAATATAGGCTGTACTTCTTATTTCTCAATAATGTTAATACGGATAAAAATTAGAGTGAAATAGTGAAAATCGGAATTATTGATGTTAGGTCAGGATTAAGTATATTGAGATTAAACTATATTCGTATTCCCATTCATACTTTGGATTGATGGAAAAAAGTAATGAACGTGTTAATTTAAAATTACATCAATCATTAATAAGGAGTGAATGTTCATGTCATTTAGTGAAATAATTAGAAATGAAGTGCTCAGCTGGGCGGGTGTTTCTGAAAAACCGCATCGATTTGGTGGTATTGAAATAAATTATGGTAAGAAAGAACTTGGTCATCTGCATGGTGATAAGTTAGTTGATTTACCATTTCCGAAGTTAAAGCGAGATGAATTAGTGAACGAAGGATTAGTGAAACCACATCACGTATTACCTGAATCAGGATGGATAAGTTATTATATAAAGAGTGAAGAGGATATTCCATTTGCAATTGAGTTATTTCGTATGCAATATGATCGAATAAAAAAATAATGAAATAAAGTAGAGTAATAGAAATTTATTTTCATGTCACATCCCTCCTTATTCGTTCGTCTTGTATGTAGAACGATAAGGAGGGATTATATTATGAATAAATTTGATGTAGCAATTGTTGGCGGTGGGCTTGCTGGATTAACAGCATCTATATATTTAGCGAAAGCGGGAAGAAAAGTGATTGTATTAGAAAAATCCAGTCGCTTTGGTGGCCGAGGGATGACAATAAATAAAAATGGGATTTGCATGAATCTTGGTGCACACGCTTTATACAGAGGAGGAGAAGCATTTTTAACTTTTAATGAGCTTGGTATGAATCTTCCGGGTGGAATGCCATCTACAAAAGCGCATGGAATATGGAAAGGGGATGTATTTACCATCCCAACAGATTTTCGCTCTATTTTATCAACACCGTTACTTTCATGGTCTGCAAAAGTACAATTCTCTCGTCTGATGATTCATTTAGGGAATTTAGATGTAGAGGAAGTTCCAAAAATGAGCCTAACTACATGGGCGGAAAAAGAAATAAAGGATCCAATGGTTCGAAATATATTTTATGCGCTATGTCGAACAACAACATATACGTATGCTCCTACAATACAATTAGCATCATCAGTACTAAAGCAAATACAGCTTTCTATGAAAGAAGGAGTATTTTATGTAGATGGTGGTTGGGAGACGATAATAACAAAATTAAGAGATATAGCGAATGAAGTTGGTGTGCAATTTCTGGCTAATAAGCATGTTTTGGAAATAGAGCATAGCGAAGATAAACAAAGAATACATTGTTTTGCCGATGAGATATTTGAAGCAGGTACAGTCATCGTGACGACTCCACCGAAAGAAGCTTGTAAAATAATAAAAGGTGCAGAAGGAACTAGTTTGCAAAAATGGAGTAAGCAATCAATACCAGTGACCGTGGCGGCGTTAGATATTGGTTTGAAGCGATTACCAAATCCGATGCATCAATTTGCATTAGGGTTAGATCAACCTATATTTTTTACGAACCAATCAAGAGCAGCTAAATTAAGTGAAGATGGATCAATTGTAGTGAGTTTAATTAAGTACCATAATCCTATGGTAGAGATAAATCATTTTCATGATGATAAAGAACAGTTAGAAAAAACGATGGAGTTGTTACATCAAAATTGGAAAAGAGAAGTTGTTGTAAAGCAATATTTACCGAAAATAACGGTAGTACATGATTTTCCTCATATTGACCGAGTTGAAAACCCGGGTCCTAATATCCCTGAAATGCCAGGTGTTTACGTTGCAGGAGATTGGGCTGGACAGGATGAATTATTAGCTGATGCTGCGGTAGCAAGTGGAAAACGTGCAGCGTTACACATTTTAAAGCAATTAGAAAGTGAGGCTGTTCATCATGGAAACGGAGCACTTATATGAAACTTATCAACCATTATTATTTTCATTAGCATACAGAATCCTTGGGAGTGTTATGGATGCTGAGGATATAGTTCATGACGTATTTATCACGCTAAATAATATAGAGGACGATCAATCTATTGAAAATATGAAAGCATATTTATGTAAAATGGTGACAAATCGTTCAATTGATAAATTACGTTCGGCAGCGCATAAACGTAACGTATATGTAGGGATGTGGTTACCAGAGCCACTTGTGGAAGATAGTGATGAGCCATCAGAGTCATTTGTAATGAAAGAATCCCTTTCTACGGCATATTTATTACTTTTACAACAACTGTCTGAGGTAGAAAGGATTGTTTTCATATTAAGAGAGGTTTTCAGTTATGACTATGAGGAAATAGCTTCAATTGTTGATAAAAGTAGTGTGAACTGCCGGAAGATCTTTCAACGCGCACGAAAAAGTTTTTTGGATAAGCCGAAGCAATCAAAATTAAACACGAAGAAAATGGCTACTTATGTTGAAAAGTTTGTATCATCATTACAGTGTGGGGATGCACAAGGCATGTTAGAGGTATTAAAAACAGATGCGATATTCAAAGCAGATGGTGGCGGTAAAGTTACAACTGCCATTAATCCGATTTATTCTGCGGATAAAATTATACGTTTGTTCTTTGGAATTGCAAAACGATTGCCAGAAGAGTATACGGTTGATTTCAAAATGGTAAATGGTGCACCAGGAGTTATTGTTACAATAAATAATAAAGTGACTTATGTACTTTCATTTGCATTTGAGGATGAGAAAATTTCAAACATTTATATGATGGTTAATCCCGAAAAACTTATGCATTTAAATGTTAAAATATAAAATAAAGACGCATTTCAATAGAAATGCGTCTTTATTTTATTACTTTTCTAACATTTCAAGGGGTACATCTTTTTCTCCGGCTACCTCAAATTTAATTTCCCCGTCTTCTTCATAAATACGTGTAATAATCGGTATAGTAATCATTAATTTTTTATGCTGCTTTCGCTTTCTAGCAGCATCCAAGCTAATCACGTTCATTGTAAGCATCCTTTCCTCTAGAAATATATAAACAAAAGAAAATGCGTCCGAAAAGGGCGCTTAATTGAATTTGAAATACCGATTCATTTAAATGGGGTTTATATTACTTAATAACTGCAATTTTAATGAAAAATGATATGAATGGAATAATTGCACGTAGAAATTAACTTTACCAAAAAACGAAACAATATGCTATAAAAAAATTCAAATCTTTGTCATAAAATGAGAAAAAGGTTTTCATTTCGCATATAATAAATAGTAGACGGGCAGCACGAGCTTATTCATCATATTGCTTGGAAAGGTGATGAAAAGAATGGATACTTTAGATTCATTATTAATTCAACTTGAACAGTATGGAGAAGAGCATGATCGAAATAAAAAAACACGGGAAGAAAAATTACGGAATATTTCTCGTGAGATGGGGCAATTTTTATCAATTTTAGTAAAAGGGTGTAATGCAATAAACATTTTAGAAATTGGAACTTCTAATGGTTATTCTACATTGTGGTTAGCTAACGCGGTAGAAGAAACAAATGGAAACATAACAACTGTAGAGCTTTCTTCAGAACGAGTTGGAGAGGCACTTGTAAATTTTGAAAAGGCAAACCTTTTACAAAGAATCGATGTTCATAATCAAGAAGCAGGGGCATTTTTAGATTCGCAGCTAGATCATTCATTTGATTTTATTTTCCTAGATTCAGAGCGTACGCAATACATGTGGTGGTTGGAGCATTTAAAACGTATGTTACAACCAAAAGGTCTTCTTGTTGTTGATAATGCAACTTCTCATGCGAGTGAATTAGCTGAATTTATAAAAATGATTGAAGAAGATGATACGTTTGAAACTGTGTTATTAGCGTTCCAAAAGGGAGCGTTTGTAGCACGGAAGAATAAATAGAAATGAATGTAATATAATTATCACATTGAAAGAGGGCAGATGTCAAAACATTGAGTACAGCATGATAGTAAGAACGTAGATTATATAGTGAATTTATGAAGAATCCGCCTTCAGCATGTTAGTCTCTAGGTCTTAAGTCTGAGGAAAATAATGCTGATAACAGGTATACTTATACTAAGAAACAGGGAATGACTGCATAAGCAGGTATTTCTTGAAAAATCGATTTCAAATAGGCTGATTGTACATGAAATACGATATATTTGATGAAATATAGTGCACATAAATTCGCACATATAAATAAAGGAGCGATTTTGTTGACTGAACTCGAGAAAAAAGAACCCGTATCAATTGTGAAAGATAATAATGTAGAAGTAGTAGTTGATACAGTTATAAAAGATGAAGAACTTGATGAACTGAATAAAGAAGCTGACCTTTATGTACAAAAGTTAAATAGCGAGCAAAATACAGATTTATCAAAAGTATTGTCGCAGCTTGGAGACTTAGGAGATAAAGAACAACAAGCGGCGGGACAAACGTTATCAGCTTTAAAGCGCCCTGTAACAGCGATGATGAATGGGAAAAATGAAGAAATTCCAAATACATTGTTAGAATTACGAAAAGTGGTATCAGAGCTTGATCCGAATTCATTAAAAGCAAGTGGTATGAAGAAAATAATGTTTAAAGTATTCAAGAAGAATCCTCTTGAAACATACGTGCATAAATATCAATCTATAGATAAGCAAATTGAGGAAATTATACGATCACTTCTAATTGGCCGTGATAACTTACAAGAAGATACAGTTGGTCTTGAAATGTTAAAAGAGCAATCGCACGATAAAATTCATGCTCTTGATAAACAAGTATACTTAGGGAAAAAACTTGCTGGCATGCTTGAAGCTGAGAAGCAAAACCCAGATCGCCAAAGAGATATTCCGTTAATTAACGATGCATTAGAAAAGATACTAGTACGTACACGTAATATGCAGCAAGCAAAAAGTGTATTATTACAGTCTATCGCATCTGTAGACATCATTAAGAAAAATAACGAAAAATTAACAGAGGCAATTCGTAATGCAATTACGATGACGCAAAATGTTGTAACAGTTTCAGCTGCTATTCAGCTAGCATTAACGAACCAACGTAAAACAATTGATGCCGTTAATGCGACAAATGAAGCGATTGAATCAATGGTATTAAGTAATTCTCAAGCGTTAAAACAAAATACAGAAGAAACAACAAAACTACTTGAAAATCCTGCTATTAGCATGGATAAATTACGTGAATCATTCCAAAATGTATTTGCTGCTATTGAAGCATCTGAGAAATCGTCAGAACGTATTATCGAGTCTAGTAAGAAATTCGTCATTGAACTAGACACGTTTAATGATGAGATGAAGCAGAAACTCATTCAACGTCCAAGGAAATAACAGATTATTAGAGGAGGTGAAAAAATGAGTTTCATTCAAACAGTATTAGTACTATTAGGTACTTTGCTTTTAATAGCATTTACTGTCGTTGTATTAGTTGTATATTTCGGACGAAAACTGTATTTTTCATGGACGAAACCATACAAAAGGGCACAAGATTCTATAGAGAAGTTATCGAACAAATCAACACCGTTTTTACAAGAATTCACACAGCACCCACTTTTTTATCGCTGGATTCGTACTGAAGGGAAGAAAGAACAAAATACATTAAACACTCTTTTCTGTACTTCAGGCCAACGTACGAGAGAGCAAGTATTCTCAATGTTACCGAAAGAAAAACAGAAAAAAGTGCATCTAATGGCAAAAACAACGAAAAAGCTTACAAATGAAGATATTGATATGGCCGCGATGAAAGTGAAAGATTTCTTAAGACAAGAAACGCAGCAAACTGTAAAACCGACAGACCTATCGTTTTATAAATTGTATTTTTATGATCGATATCCAGATGCATTAAATACAATTCAAGCGTATAAACGCTCAATAAATCCTTCATTACAAAGAACGGTTGATGATATTACAATTTCAGTATTAAATGCTCTTCCGTACTATCAAGAGCAACGTATGTTTGAACAACAACATAAACTTGAAACGTTCTTAATGAAAGATTTAACAGCAATGTTATCATTAGTAGTACAATTACCACCTTCACAACGTCCCGAAAAAGAAGAAGAATTAAAAATCTACTTGCAAAATTTCCAAAAAGAAATGGAAATAGTCGAGCGAGATATTCGCGACTCCATTGATCATGATTTGAATGTGAAGATGAGAGCAGCGACTGAAAAGTTTAAGAACAAATAGAAGAGACCGCCTTAAAAGTTGAATGTTTCAGCTTTTAAGGCGGTTTTTTTGTGAATTGAGGGAGTTTAATCTTTTGTAAAATTGTATATACAAACGTTAATAAATGGTAAAATATAGAATAGTGTTTTGTATTTTGTGTAAACAATTATTATAAAAGGGGTATGGTATTGTGTTAAATGAAGCCACTAGAATGGTTCTTCTTATTTGTACTTTACACAGTAGATAAAAACCCTGAGAATAGAATTCATATTCAATATAGTGAACTACGAAAATAAAAGTAAGAGCCCCCATTCAAAAAATGGGGCTCTTACTTTTATTTTGCTTGAATGGTAGATTTACTAGAAGCAACACTTTCATTATGCAATCGATCAACTGCAGTTACCACATACGTATACGTTTCTCCAGAAATAGCCGTTTTATCTACATAAATTTCTCCAAGTTTTGTTTTTCTTACAGTAGTAAGTAAATTTTTTGTATTTTGTATATCCACTTCATTTTTGCCATTCACACGGTAAATGGCATAATAAGCAGAGTCATTATCTCTATTGTCGATTATACCTATAGCAATACCCTCATCTCGTGGAATGGCTCCTTTTAAGGTTGGTTGTTTTGGTGGATCATGATCAAGCCAAGGCATAGGTGGGATTAATGCAGGATATTTATATATGTCTTTCGAGAGTCTATCTTTAATTCCTAGTGGATTGTTATTCATATCTTTTAAGCTGAAATGCATACTACCTTTTATTTGAGGATATTGATGGTTTAATGCAAGTTGCCTTGGATATTCTTCTGAATCAGACCAAGCAGGAACAGAATTGTTATTAATTTTATAGGCCGCCTGACCGATGTATAGGTGAATTGGTTTGTTATTTGTTTCTTTTACCCACCAATCTACTAATATGTCATATGCAGCAGGTGTGAAACCAATATTCCAGTATATTTGCGGTGTAATGTAATCAATGTATCCTTTTTGTATCCATTCACGTGTATCAGCATAAAGGTCATCATAGTTTCTTTGGCCTGCGGTTGTGTTAGAGCCGGTTGGATCGTCAGCTACATTTCGCCATACACCGAATGGACTAATGCCAAACTTTACATATGATTTTTCTTGCTTAATAGCTGCATGTAAACCTTTTACAAGTTCATTTACATTGTCACGTCGCCAATCTTCTATATTTGTAAATTTATCGTTATTATAAGTTTCGTACGTTTTTTGATCAGGAAATACCTCATCAACTACTTTATAAGGATAAAAATAATCATCCATATGCAGTGCATCAATGTCGTAATTTTGTACAATTTCTAAAGCGCCTTCCGTTATAAACTTTTTAACTTCTGGAATACCAGGATTGTAATATAACTTTCCGCCATAAGGCACAACCCAATCGGGATGTTGTCTCGCAGGGTGCTTTTCTGATAATCGATTTATATCAGTGTGATTCATCGTTATTCGATATGGGTTAATCCATGCGTGGAATTCTATATTTCTTTTATGTGCTTCTTCAATCATAAATGCAAGAGGGTCATAACCAGGATCTTTTCCTTGTGTACCCGTAATGTATTCAGACCAAGGACCGTAATTTGAGGGATAAAAAGCATCAGCAGTTGGTTTAATTTGTACAACAACGGCATTCATACCAGTGTTTTTTACATCGTCTAATAATCTTATAAATTCTTGTTTCTGAGTTTTAATAGATAAGCCAGTTTTTGAGGGCCAATCAATATTAAGAACAGATGCTATCCATACAGCGCGTAATTCATGTTTTTTGTAAGTGGTATTTACTTCAGCATAAGTAGAGTGAGGGGAAATGAAAGAGAAAGGAGTAAACAAGATGACGATACAACACATCATTAATAAACGTTTCATAATCATTTATACGCCTCCCTTTTATACGATTATTTAAAATAATATATGATGTGAGGTTGGCCCTGCAATTGAGAAAAATAAATATTGAAACATTAATTTAATAGGAAAAATATTTTTATTGAAATTTACTTTCAGTATAACTAAATCGTTTCATTTCTTCATATGCTTGTTAGTAAAGTGAAACTTTCTTTCATTTGAAGGAAACAATTTATAAGTATAGGAGGATTCAATAATGAAAGTTTTATTCGTTTGTTCTGGAGGAATGTCCAGTGCAATTGTTGTAAACGCTTTAAAAAAGGAAGCGGAGAAAAAAGGTGTAAACATGAAAGTGCATGCAATTGGAACGAATGAGGTAGAGGAAGAAGTAAAGAATGGTTGGGATGTTGTAATGGTTGCACCTCAAGTAAGACACCGATTTGACTCTGTAAAAAAATTTGCAGAACAGGAATCTATACCGTGCGGTATCATTCCGCCGCAAGCATACACACCGCTTGGTGGACCAACATTATTGAAAACTGTAAATGAATTAATTAGTTAGGGGGAAGCGTTATGAATAAGTTTGTCACGTTTCTTGATAAAAACTTATCTGGACCGATGGCAAGACTTTCTGAACAGAGGCATTTGCAAGCAATCCGTGATGGAGTTATTTCGGCGTTACCATTTATTATCGTAGGAAGTTTCTTTTTAATCGTAGCATTTCCACCATTGCCGAAAGATAGTTTCATATCAGTTTGGGCATTGAAAAATCAAACAAGTATATTAATACCATATCGTTTAACGATGTTTATTATGTCTTTATATATAGCATTTGGAATAGGATATAATTTAGCGAAAAGTTATAAGTTAGATGCTTTATCAGGAGCACAACTTGCAGTATGTTCACTACTATTAACATTAACGCCGGAATTAATTGATAAAAAAGGCTTTATGCTTCCGATGACAAATCTCGGAGGTCATGGATTATTCGTGACGATGATTGTTTCTATTTTATCAGTTGAGATTTTAAGATTTTGTAAGAAGAATAACGTGACAATCAAAATGCCAGAACAAGTACCTCCGTCAGTATCGCGTTCGTTTGAAGCACTTATACCTGCAGCTTTCGTAATTATAATCATGAGTCTTATTACAGTCGTTTTTAAAGTGGATGTTCATTACGTTGTAGATAAACTAGCGGCACCGTTAGTAAAAGCTGGTGATAGCTACTTTGGAGTTATTATACCTGTATTTTTAATTACATTTTTCTGGTCTTTCGGAATACATGGGGTATCGGTTGTAGGTACTGTGGCGAGACCGCTTTGGGATGTGTATTTAGGAAAGAACGGTGAAGCTGTAGCAAGTGGTGCGAGTCATTTTCCATTCATTGCACCAGAGCCGTTTTATCAATGGTTTATTTGGATTGGTGGTTCGGGAGCAACGTTAGGACTTGTGTTAGCGATGATTGTATTTGGTCGATCAAAATATTCGAAAGCATTATCGAGAACTTGTATTGTACCTGGGATTTTTAATATTAATGAACCAGTTATATTCGGTTTGCCGATTGTATTAAATCCAATTTTAATTATTCCTTTCGTCATTACACCGTTAGTAACAGCTACTATAGCTTATGCTGCTACTGCAATGGGATTTGTAACGCCAACACATATTATGCCGCCGTGGACATTACCAGCTCCAATTGGCGCTTATTTAGCTACAGGTGGAGATTGGCGTGCAGTTGTATTAGTTTTTATAAATATAGCAATATCTTTCCTTATTTATCTACCATTCTTTAAAATGTATGACAAAAATATGCTTGAAATTGAAAAGAATGGTGACGGGGAATCTGTTAATCCTTAATCTGTATACTGTTATTTTGAGTGATAGACTTTTTGTCTATCACTTCTTTCATATTAAACTGAGAGAAGGTGTAAAGGAATGAATATAAAATTTAGTTATAAAGGTGTATTTATATTATTGTTTGGAGTAATATGTGCAAATTTACTCTTAGTACCATTATTAAGAATGCTAAATCTATCACAAATGCATAGTATATGGCTCGTTACAAGTATTGCGGCAAGTGTTTTGCTTACGATTGTTGTTTCTTTCATTGATGGCACATTTGTATCGAAAGTCCAGTTGTTTATTAGATTTATATCGTTTTCTGTAGGTTGTACGTTGTTTACTTACATAATTGTTTTTTTGTGAATAGGGGGCATGCATATTATGTATATTGCAGGGATAATGTCCGGTACATCGTTAGACGGAATAGATGTAGCGCTCGTTCATATAGAAGGGAACGGTGTAGATTCTAAAGTCGAACTCATCCATTTTACTACTGTTCCATTTTGCAATGATATAAAAAATGAGATACAACAGGCTTTATCAATTGATACATCTAATGTTCAACTTATATGCAGTTTGAACTTTAAGCTTGGTTTATGTTTCGCCAATGCTGTAAAGGAAGTTTGTAAAAAGGCTGATTTGTCATTGGAACAATTAGATTTAATAGGTTCTCACGGACAAACGATTTATCATCAGCCAAAGAAAGACGGCAATATTATTTCATCGACATTGCAAATTGGGGAACCAGCGGTTATAGCATATAAAACGGAAACAACAGTAATCTCTAATTTTCGAACGATGGATATGGCAGCGGGAGGACAAGGAGCACCACTTGTACCATATTCAGAGATTATTTTATACAAGCATCAAACTAAAAATAGGCTACTGCAAAATATTGGCGGGATTGGTAATGTTACAGTCATTCCAAGTAAACGAAGTAATAAGAGTGTTATTGCTTTTGATACCGGCCCAGGAAATATGGTAATCGATGAAGTATGTCAAAGATTATTTCATTTACCATATGATCAAAATGGTGGAATTGCAAAACAGGGAGTAGTTGTAGATGAAATGTTGACATATTGCATGAGCCATCCATTTTTGGAAATGAATCCTCCAAAATCAACAGGTAGAGAGCGGTTTGGAAAAGAATTTGTGAACGAATTATTGAAGCGGTTTGAAAAGCATAATAAAGAAAATATATTGACGACTGTCACAATGTTTACAGCAAGTACAATTGTTCATCATTATAAGAAGTTTATTTTTCCATTGTATGAAATTGATGAGGTAATTCTAGGTGGGGGCGGAAGCTATAATGACACACTCGTCGAAATGATACGGAATGGATTAAGAGAAGAAAAATGCAGAATACGTACTCAAGAAGATATTGGTCATTCTTCAGCGGCGAAAGAAGCAATCGCATTTGCAGTTTTAGCAAACGAAACGTACCATCGTAATCCGAGTAATGTACCGAATGCTACAGGTGCTAAGGAACCAGTTGTTTTAGGGAATATAACTTTCCCTCCGATTAGAAGATGAAAGTGGGGCAAGTATATGAAGTATATGATTGGAGTAGATGGTGGCGGAACGAAGACAGAAGCAATTGCTTTTGATCAAGACGGAAATGAGCTTGCAAAAGGTACGAGTGGATTTGGAAATATAGTAATAGATTATGAGGATGCACTCACACATATTATGGATGCGATTAATCAATGTCGGGAACGTTTAATAAATGAGTATTGCGTTTGTATTTGTTTAGGATTAGCAGGTATAAGTGGAGCAGATACAAATGAATTAACATTACGATTAAAAAAGGAGTATGGAACAAAAATTGAAGTTTTTAATGACGCAATGATTGCACATGCAGCTGCTTTAAAAGGTAAGGATGGAATATTAACTATAGGTGGTACAGGTGCAATTTGTATAGGAAAGAAAGAGGGAATGTACGAGTATAGCGGTGGATGGGGACATATTTTAGGAGATGAGGGAAGCGGATATTGGATTGCATTACAAGCTTTAAAGAAAATGGCATTACAATTCGACCAAGGAGTTAGCCTTTGTCCATTAAGCTTGAACATTCAAAGGCAGTTTCAACTTTTAACACCATCTCATATAAAAACCCTAGTATATACTTCTTCAAAAGATAAAGTTGCAGCAATCGCACCATTAATTATTCAGGAAGCGAGAAATGGGAACGATGACGCACATGAAATTATGATGCAAGCTGGTAAGGAATTAGCGGAAATTACAGTAGATGTTTATAACAAGATGCAATGTAAGCTTTCAACTCCAATTGCAGTAAATGGTAGCATATTGCGTTTAGTTCCTGAAATATATGCTGTATTTAAGAAGTGCTGTGAAGAAAGAATTGAAGAAATTACATTTGTATCACAATCAGAAATGGCAGTGAAAGGAACATATTATTTAATGAGGGATATATATTTTTAAAAATAGTTGTATGAGAATTTTTGTATGATTTGTAAAAATATGATGTTAAAATGTATGAAGGGATGTAGGTTTAAAAACGTACAATATACGTAGTAATTGAATATTGTATATGTATTCCCATATAGAAAGTGAATGATTACATGATTAATAGTATGCAGTTTTTATATTTGGCGGCTTCTTATTTATTTGGAAACATATTGACCGCTTATATGGTAACAAAATTGAGACATAACGCTGATATTAGGGATGAAGGAAGCGGAAATCCTGGCGCAAGAAATATGGGGCGTGTATATGGAAAAGGGTATTTCGTTGCGACATTTTTAGGTGATGCGATCAAAGGGGCAATCGTAGTTTCGATAGCAAAATACCTTTTTGAAGATGCTACATTTGTAATGTTAACATTATTGGCCGTTATCACTGGACATATTTACCCAGTTTTATTTAAAGGCAAGGGCGGAAAAGGCATTTCAACATTTATTGGAGGACTAATCGCATTTGATTATTTGTTAGCGCTTACCCTTGTAGGTATTTTTATTATATTTTATTTAATATTTAAAGGATTTACTAAGCCAGGGTTAATTACAATTGCTTGTTTACCAATTTGTATGATTTTTTATTCTTACTCCATTATTACGACCATATTAAGTGCACTTATAATTGTACTTATTCTATATGTAAATCGAGAATAAAGTGAACTTTAATAAGTGGGGGGAATCTCCACTTATAATTTTTATTCAATAGAAAATGAGTTATTAGTAGAGAGGCAAAGGAGATAGGACATGGGGTTAATTTATAAAGTTGCTGATCAAGCTTGGGAATTTGAAAGTATACATAATTTGAACTATAAAACATTTGTAGAAGAGATTCCGCAACATGAAGAAACGAAAGAACGTTTTCGTATAGATCGATTTCATGAAGAAAATACATATTTAATTTGTTTAGACGGTGAGAAATTAGTAGGTATGGTCGCGGTGCGGGGAAAACGACCATTCTCGTTAGATTATAAAATCTCAAATTTAGATGTTTATTTACAAGAGCATGGAGAAAAAGTGTATGAAATTCGGTTACTCTCAGTAGAAAGGGAGTATCGAAAGGGTAGAGCACTGTTAGGATTAATTCGCTTTTTACATCGTTATTTGCTTCTAAATGGATATGAATTGGCACTCATTTCAGCTACAACACGTGAGCTACCTTTATATGAGCAAATGGGATTCAAGCCTTTCCATACGTTAGTTGGTACAGAAGAAGCAGCCTTTCAGCCAATGTATGTTACACCGGCTATGTTTGAAGAGTCGAGCGTTGGGGGTATTATGACGAAAGAATATACGTTTTTACCTGGCCCGGTAGACATTGAAGCGAATGTCCAAAAGGCATTTTCGGCTAAGCCTATTTCCCATCGTTCTAAGTCATTTCAAGTGACGATGGACAATGTAAAGAAACGATTACTTCAAATGACAAAAGCAAAGCGTGTACAAATAATGTTAGGAACAGGGACGTTAGCGAATGATGCGATTGCTTTACAGTTACATTCTTTAAAAGGTAAAGGACTAGTATTAACAAATGGGGAATTTGGTAATAGATTAGTTGGACAGGCAAAACGAGCGAATTTAAATTTTGATACGTATAAAAAACAAATGGGAGAGCCGTTTATACAAATCGAATTAGAAAAAATAATTGTAAGTGGAAATTATGAATGGCTTTGGCTTGTTCATCATGAAACATCAACTGGAATGTTAAATGATTTAGATGAGCTAAATGTACTTTGTAAAAGGTATAAAGTGAAACTATGTGTAGATTGTATAAGCTCAATTGGTGCAATACCAATAGATTTAAAGGATGTATATTTTGCAAGTGGTGTTAGCGGTAAAGCAATTAAATCATATACAGGATTATCTTTCGTTTTTCATAATCACATTGTAAAAATAAACGAGGCAGTACCGACCTATATGGACATTGGCATGTATGAAGAAAACGAAAGCATTCCATACTCTCATTCATGGAATTTAATTTACGCACTGCAAGAAGCGTTGAAGAGATTTGAAGATGAAACGGCATTTGTAAAAATAAAAGAGACATATGCTTATATTGAACAAGCTATTTCTAGTATGGGTTTAAAGCTTGTTTCACCTAAAGAGCATACCGCGCAAATTATACTTACCATTCAGTTAAACGAAGGTCATTCTTCTAAAGCAGTAGGTGATGCATTAGCATTACAAGGGTACATTGTTCATTATGAGTCATCTTATTTGCAAAAAAATAATTGGATTCAAATTGCATGTTTAAATCATTATAAAGAACGTGATGTGAAGAGGTTGTTGAATTGTTTGCAGATGTGTGTTACAGAAAGTTCTTTTAGCGTAAATAATTATATATAATTTCTACAAGGCTATAAGTTACACTTGCTAAGCGAATAGAAGTGCATGTATTGACAAGAGTTTAAAAGAGAGCGAAAGCCCTCTTTTAAACTTACTTGAATGGATTACTCACAGATTGGAATACCGAGAACTCTCAAAGCTAGTGCTACTTGAAGAGTAATTTCCAATCTAGCAATTTCGATGCCAGCAACTGTGAGTACTAAAAAAGGTTGGCCGTTTACGAACACAATACAACTTTCCATATACACGCCTCCTTTCTTGTAATCTACTACAGTATATGAATAAAACTATAATACGTTATAGTTAGATTTATGAATTTAATAAAAATAATAGATTTACCCTATGTTCACGAAACAAATGGAGCTTGATAGTGTTAAAATTTAATTGTTAGACAAGGAAGCATCTAAAATAAGATGCTTTTTATTATATTTACGTTTCAGCTTGACAAAAAATAAAGCTAATTAATGACCAATTGAGAGGGAAATATATTGATAAATATTTGTATGAGGTAAATTAAGAAGGTTTTAGAAAAATGAAAAGGAATTTTTATACTTGCAACATAAAAATTCTAGGGGGATGTTAATATGGAAAAAACTATGATGGTAGAAACAACAAACATGATGATGTCTATGGAAAAAATGATGTGTGAAATGAAGTGTATGAAAATGATGATGAACAACATGATGCAAATGGATGTAGAAATGGATAAGGCAATGATGGTAAAAATGAACGAATGTGATGAAATGATGAAGACTACTATGTCTATGATGAAAGCGATGAAAGAGAAATGTTGTTGAAGTAACAAAGTATAGCGTAAAATGATGCGGATCTTGTGAATTTGAATTAGTAAAGAGCCTGTTTTAGTTGGTAAATTAAAATAGGCTCTTTTTAAATATCGTTCAAAAATAAATTGATTTGGCTAAAAAAGAACTAAAAGATTATTTTAGTTCTTTTTTCTGTTTTTAACCGTCTTCTATATCATTTGTTTAAATGTTATAGAAGACGGTTAAGTAGTGAACAAATGCAAGTGAGAGCTTATCTTTCTTCATTAAATGTGTGCTGAAGTAAATAATGACTCCATTTTGATTTTACTCTTTTCTCGAATTTCAGCGTCTGCATGCCGCATAACATATTTATGCGCTACAGCAATTGCTAAAACATCATCTAATAAGCCAATCCCGATAATAGCAGCTACATCTGGAATGAAATCGATTGTTAATACGTAATAGGATAAAGCGGCTAATATTATGAGTTTCGCTTTAGTAGGTAACTCTTTCTTTTTCATTATGTAGAATAAAATAATACTTTCATATACGCTGGATTTGCCGATGTTTGCTGAGCTTTTTTTGAACTTTTTCCAAAGCGTCTGTTTCTCCATATAAACACCCCTTTTACAAAAACATAGATTTTTTAAAAGGATAGACAAAGAAGTGAGGGAATAATCAATTTTATTGTTTTTCTTATTGTATATTTCCATAAGAATAGGAAATTACCTGTTCAAAATAATATAATGTTTGTTATGCAACGACCAACAGTGTTTCATTACATAGTATGGATAATAAAATTTATGCAGTCAAAAATGGTGAGGTTGCTGATATTGTAAAAAAAGCTATTTTCCATGGTCATGGATTTGATCCGGCTCATTGTTTAGGAGAAGAGAACGGGAGTACTTATAAGTTGGCTTTAGAATTGGGTGACATTATGGACTATATCTCTAGCATGGCTCATGAGGTGGGATATACCTTAGAAGATATCGCTCAAATGAATATATCTAAATTAGCAACAAGATACCCAGACGGATTTAATCGAGAAGCTAGTCAAAAACGTGTTGATGGGAAGTAAGACCAGATTTGAATTTTGTACAGAAACTAAAGAAGCCCACACTTCAATAGAGTATGGGCAGAGTGACTAAAATTAATCGGTTATTAATTTTGAATAGATATTTAAATCGATCAGCTTCCCGGCTGATTTTTCGCTCTTTCTTAGAGTCCCTTCAAAAGTAAATTTTAACTTTTTTAATACTTTTATGGAGTTCACATTTTCAGGTTCAACTTTTGCTTCAACACGATATAGTTTCAGATGTGTAAAAGCATAATCTAATAAAGAGGATATTGCTTCAGGTGCATACCCTTTACCCCAAAATACTTTCGAAATATCATAGCCAATCTCAGTCTTTGAGTTTTCGAAATCTAAGGAATTATAACCACATGAACCGATAATTTGATTAGATTCTTTTTCAATAATAGTAAAACGTATAGCTTTATTATTTTGAGCGAGTTCGTTAAGGAAATGAATCATATCTTTCGCTTGATTTTCATCAGTGAAATTACTTATATTCATGAATTTAGTAACATCAGAATCAGACCATATTTTAAACATACTTAATGAATCAGATTCTTTCATTTGTCTTAAATGCAATCTCTGTGTGTGTAGTTCTGTAATCAATACTTTTACCTCCGTTATGTTGTTGTGATAGGTAGATTAAAAATATTGATATCTGCGCATAATTCAGTCCCTTCTAGATTAATTAACTTTTATTATACAAGAAATTACAAAATCGAACAAAATCGTTATTTTGTACATCAAGGTAGTCAGCGCAATTAACTAACGGTTTGTTGAAAAAAAGAAGCCCCGCAAATGTTGCAGAGCTTCATAGGGTTGAGTTATGTCGTACTCACAAGGGATTTTAACATGAATGTTGTGGTAAATAAACTGGAAAATTCGCCCAATTGCTTTAGAGCTATTATTTTAAACAAAAACGCTATTTGGTAGAAAATAAAAATAAAAAAAGGGCACCGTATATAAGTGCTCTTTGTAAAGAGGGTTTTATGAGAGAGATCCCTATGTCAATAATATATGCTCGTCCACTCTAAGGGTGACAAGCTATGAAAACTAGAGGAAACCAATTCATTAAAGCAGCAATAAAAGCTGCTTTAGGAATAGGTGTCCTTTTATTTTGAAAAGGGAGATGGGGAGAAATGAAGGCGCTAAAAGATCAATTTCGTGTATGGACAAGGCAATCAAAACAAGCAAAGAAGAAAAACAAGAAAAAACAAAATGAAAAATTAAGTACTCGAGATATTGAAGATTTAATAGAAGAAAGAAGAAATATTTATATTGACATCACCCTGTTGGCATCAACCTTGTCCTTCCATTTTTATTAAAATATAGGCAGAAAAAAACGTACGCTTTACCGGAATTTTAGCTTAAATAAAAATAGCCATTTTACCAACCACGAATTAATAACAAATAGTGATATCGCAAAAAAACGTACATTTTAAATGACGTGTGAAACGAAATGAAACTAGTTAAAACGAAGGTATATTTCCACATATAAGTACCCAATTGGAAACATAATCAGTAAATTAAGAAGGAATGTGAGTATTATCTAAACAAAAAAGTGCTAACAAGTTTGCAAACGAACTTGCTAACACATATAAGAAATAGACATAAAATATCGCTGATATGCCACATTTAAAAATAGACTTAATCAATAAAAAACATTAAAACGAAATACTCATAAAACCATTCGTGATATGTATAGTAAAATGTATGTGGATGATGCAGTTATTATTAAACATTTAATAAACGGTATGGGGGAAGGAAAATGAAGATAATAGAATTGCCAATTGAATTCGAATTTAACGGGCGAAAACAATGGATTTATCCGAGCTTAATTATATTAAACAATGAATTAACTTTAGTAGATACAGGTTATAAAAATTTTTTACCTTTAATTGAAAATGCAATTTTAAAACATGGATATGAGATGAAAAACTTAAAAAATATAATTATTACTCATTATGATGATGATCATATAGGGTCTTTATACGATTTTAAAGTGAAATATCCTCAACTCAATGTTATTGCTAGTGAAATTGAATCTAACTATATTAGTGGTGTAATAAAATCAGAGAGATTGGTTCAAGCTGAAGAAATGCTAGGAAGTATGCCAAATGAAGAAAAAGAATTTGGTGAATGGTTTATACAGCAGTTAAAAAACGTAAGACATATTTCCGTTGATGAAAAGGTATATGATGGTCAAATGATTTTAAAAAATGAATGCCAAATAGTAGCGACGCCAGGACATACTTCGGGTCATATTTCATTATATTTTCCCAATTTGGACTATGTAATTACAGGAGACGCAGCTGTTCAAGATAATCGTGAATTAATAATAGCTAATCCGAGTTTTTGTTTAGATATAGAAAAAGCAGAACAGTCTTTAAATAAGATTAAAAATCTTAAGGCGGAAAGATATTATTGCTATCATGGAGGAAAACTCACAGTATAAAATATTAAAAAGCCTATCTTTCCTATATCAGAAAGATAGGCTTTTTAATTCATAGATTCTGCAATTTGAATCAGATCATTAATAGTGTATTTTCTTTTTATATGTAGTTTGTTACCAATTGCGATTTTATATTGAAAACTGTCTTTCTGAAATATAAGCTCATATGCTAAGTTAAACGCAGGATTATATAATGCTTTCGTATTATTTTTAAAATTGTAGAACTTTGTTCCTCTATGTACATATTGATCTAATGTATTGTGAATTGGTGAAACAGTAATTTTGAAAATCCTATGAATATCTTCATTATAGCAATGTAGTTCTAAGGTGTTATTATAGATGTAACCTTGAAGTCCCTGGATTTCGAACGGGAATTTTGTAGGTGTTAGTATATGCTGTTTAAACTTCATTTCTTATTCATTTACCATCGTAGTTTCTTTCATAAAGGGATTCGTTCCATCGTAAATTTGATTAATGTGAGATATTTTATTATTTATCGTTACTATTTCTAAAATAGAACCAATAGTACATACATCATCAGTGTCTTTGAAATAGGCAATAAGAGTTGTAGTATTCTCGTTAGGAGACGGTACTTCTATAATTTTATGAAGATGTTTATTTTTAGAAAAAGTAGGTATTTTAATTCTTTCTGTTATATATGACTGCATTAATTCTTCGTGATTTTTGAGTAATTGAAATATGTATAGGAGCTTATATATTTTAAAAGAAGTTATAGGAGGGAAGAATATGAGCTCATTATTAGATGTAATAGCAAATATTATTTTGTTGTACCCTCGAAATGATCTGAAATTAAAACATCACATTGCGAAGTTAAGTGAATTAGAGTGGTTTCGAAATTTACATGAAGACCTGAAGTATACAAGTTTGATTTGGAGTAATAGAAAAATTAAGAAGTTCATTTTGTCTTCTACAAATATGGAAGTGTTAATGAAATCTGAGCAAAAGCAAAAAGAATTTGTCCATCTAGTACAAAATGAATATAAAAAAAGAAGGTAAGAATTTTTTTATTTTTCATATTTGGCGAAACAAATGGTACAATGAAAGCTAATGTGAAAAATAAGGAAAAGAAGTGGTCTATTTGAAAAACTTTTTAGAATTAGGAATTAGTGAAACTTTTAATCATACATTACGTGAAAATGGAATTGCGGAAGCAACACCAATTCAGGAAAAAGCAATTCCTGTTATTATGTCAGGAAAAGATATTATTGGGCAGGCGAAAACAGGTACGGGTAAAACATTAGCATTCGTTTTACCGATGTTAGAAAAAATCGATTCAGAGTCTAGTGATGTTCAAGCTTTAATTGTTGCCCCAACAAGGGAACTAGCGCTGCAAATTACAAAAGAAATTGAAAAAATGCTTGTTCAAAGGGAAGATATTAATGTTCTAGCGATTTATGGTGGACAAGATGTAGCACAGCAATTGAGAAAACTAAAAGGTAATACACATATTGTAGTAGCAACACCAGGACGATTACTTGATCATATACGACGTGAAACAATTGATTTAAGTAATCTTTCAATGATTGTACTAGATGAAGCGGATCAAATGCTTCATTTCGGTTTCTTATATGATATGGAAGATATTTTAGATGAGACACCTAATAGTAAACAAACGATGTTATTCTCAGCAACGATGCCAAAGGATATTAAAAAATTAGCGAAGCGTTATATGGAAGAGCCGCAAATCATTCACGTACAAAGTGAAGAAGTAACGGTAGATACAATTAAGCAACGTGTCATTGAAACGACAGATCGTGCAAAGCAAGATGCACTTCGTTTTGTTATGGATCGTGATCAACCATTTTTAGCAGTTATTTTCTGCCGTACAAAGCTTCGAGCAAGTAAACTGTATGATAATTTAAAAGGATTCGGTTATAACTGTGCTGAACTTCATGGTGATTTATCTCAAGGAAAACGTGAAAGAGTCATGAAGAGTTTCCGCGAAGCTAAAATTCAATACTTAATTGCAACGGATGTAGCAGCTCGTGGACTTGATGTAGATGGTGTAACTCACGTATTTAACTATGATATCCCTGAAGATGTAGAAAGTTATATCCACCGCATTGGCCGAACAGGACGTGCTGGTGGATCAGGTATTGCAATTACGTTTGTTGCAGCAAAAGATGAAAGATATTTAGAAGAAATTGAAAAAGCGCTTGGTGCACCTTTGCAAAGACAAGTAATTGAACAACCGATGATAAAACATGTAGATGAAAATGGAAAGCCGAAACAAAAGCCGGCTCAAAAACCGAAGAAAACAGGTGGATATCGTCAAAGAGATAGCCGCGAAGGTTCAAGAAATAGTTCAAGAAATGATTCAAGAAATAGCTCGAGAAATGATAACAACCGATCATTTA
This sequence comes from Bacillus sp. NPDC094077, assembly GCF_050279465.1. Classification (NCBI taxonomy): domain Bacteria; kingdom Bacillati; phylum Bacillota; class Bacilli; order Caryophanales; family Bacillaceae; genus Bacillus; species Bacillus sp. NPDC094077. The sequence continues at coordinate 201,979 of NZ_JBNNUF010000002.1, forward strand.
ATAAGCCAAGCAATAAGAAAAGTAGTACAAAGCAAGGTCAGCAAAGACGCGGTCGTTAAATGCTAATAATTGTAAAAGAGTCGCAAAAAATTGCGGCTCTTTTTTGTTTTTTTATAACGAAGTCGATATAAGTACAAGGGTGATGCTAAGAAGAAACTTTTTAAAATTTCATTTACCGTATTTAAAATGAATTTTAAAATTCATAAAGGAAATATAAAGTAGGATGTTGTATATGTACGATGATAGGAAACTTTTTACAAACTAAACATATAATTTAAATAGACCGACAGTCGGTCTATCGGGAAGGAGAACATGAATGAGAATAGTAAAGGGGTATGAGGAGCGTAGAAATGAAATTTTAGAAACTGCTGAACGTTTATTTGTTACGAAAGGTTATACGAAAACAACAGTAAATGACATTTTAAAAGAAATAGGTATAGCAAAGGGAACGTTTTATCATTATTTTAAGTCGAAAGAGGAAGTGATGGATGAAATCATTATGAGGATTATTAAAGAGGATGTAGCTAAAGCAAAAGTAATCGTCTCTAATCCAAATATCCCAGTTTTAGATAAGTTATTTCGAGTTTTAATGGAGCAATCGCCAAAATCAGGAGATATAAAAGAGAAAATGATTGAACAATTTCATCAGCCAAATAATGCGGAAATGCATCAAAAAAGTTTGGTCCAATCAATTATACATTTATCTCCAATTTTAACGGAAGTTTTAGAGCAAGGAATCGAAGAAGGCATATTTTTTACCCAATATCCTCAAGAAACGATTGAATTATTAATCTCCTCAGCACAAGTCATATTTGATGATGGGTTATTTCAATGGAAACCAGAAGAAATGATGAGAAGAGCTAAAGCTTTCATCAAAATGATGGAAGCATCTGTTGGAGCGAAGGAGGGATCCTTTAATTATATGGTGGAGGTTTTAATCAAACAGAAATAGTAATTTTCTGTTTGGGTACTATAGACCGACAGTCGGTCTAAATTATATGAAGGTTGTGAGTATGATGTTAGTTAGCACAAAATCTTCTATGAAAGACTTTTATTTAATGGTTAGTGGTCAAGTTATTACGATTTTAGGAGCAACACTTTTACGTTTTGCTTTGTCTTTATATGTGCTAGATATAACAGAGCGTGCAGATATATTTGCAGGATTATACGCATTAACGAGCACTCCATTTTTGTTGGCACCCCTCGGAGGGGCAATTGCCGATCGCTTTAATCGCCGTAACTTAATGGTTATCTTTGATTTTATAAATGCTGCAATTGTATTAGGCTTTATTACTATATTAATTAATGGCCCTGTATCTATTATATGGATTGGAATTGTTATGTTTCTATTAGCAGTTGTTAGTGCGATGTACGCGCCAGTTGTAATGGCAAGTATTCCGCAATTAGTACAAGAAAAAAAGCTAGAGCAGGCGAATGGTATCGTAAATGGTGTGCAAGCATTATCTAATATAGTTGCACCTGTATTAGGAGGAGTGCTATATGGCATTATTGGTCTGAAAGTGCTGGTCTTAATAAGTGGTCTTGCATTTTTTCTATCAGCAATATTAGAGATGTTTATTAAAATACCATTTATAAAAAGAATACAAGAAGACCATATCGTGCCGACAATTGTAAAAGATATGAAAGAAGGTTTTCTTTATGTTTTAAAACAACCTTTTATTTTGAAGGCTATGCTGTTAGCAGCACTCCTAAATTTAATTCTTACACCACTATTTGTAGTTGGTGCCCCAATTATTCTACGAGTGATAATGGAAAGTAGCGATACTTTATACGGAATTGGGATGGGATTAATTGATTTTGCAACAATATTAGGTGCATTGTCGATAGGCTGTTTCGCTAAAAAGTTGCAGATGAAAACATTACATTACTGGATGTTCGTTATTGCTTTATTAGTTATACCAATGACGTTATCAGTTACACCACTTATTTTAAATATGGGACACTATCCACCATTTATCCTCTTCATACTTTCTTCTATTTTTATTGCCATAATTATGACAATCGTCTCCATTTATGTAATTACTGTTGTCCAAAAGAAAACACCAAATGAAAATTTAGGAAAGGTGATGGCGATTATAACAGCGGTATCACAATGTATGGCACCAATTGGGCAATTTGTATATGGTTTTATGTTTGAAGAATTCAGTATGAAAATTTATTTACCTATAATAGCTATTAGTTTCATAATGATAATAATAGCTATAGTTACGAAGAAAATATTATGGAATGAAGGGAACTAGCTTCATATGATTAGGAGAATGTTAAAAAGAGATTTCTCTCAAAATAAAATGGTAATTATCATTTTATTTATGTTTATCATGTTATCAACGCTTTTAATGGCTAGTGCTTTCAGTAACATTGTAAATCTATTGAACTCCACGGATCAATTGTTTAAAGTATCAAACGCACCTCACTTCGTACAAATGCATACCGGAGAAATAAATCAAAAAGCTATTGATATTTTTGTTAAGAAAACGCCATTTGTAAAAGAACAACAAACGGCTGAAATGATCCAAATAAACGGGTCTAATATTTTTATGAAAAAGAAAAACCAGGCGGAACATAATAGTGTAATGGACATTAGTTTCGTTAAACAAAATACTCATTTTGACTTTTTATTAGATTTAAATAATAAAGTAATTGATATTAGTAATGGTGAAATAGGTGTGCCAATTTATTATATGCAAAAATATAATTTGCACATTGGAGATAAAATATGGATTGTAAAAAACAATGTTGAACTAGAATTTACTATTTCTACATTTGTTCGTGATGTTCAAATGAATCCATCAATTGTTAGTTCAAAACGATTTATAATAAGCGATGAAGACTTAGAAAGAGTAAAAAGAAATTTTGGAGAAAGTGAATATCTTATTGAATTCCAGCTAACAGATTTAAATAAAATAAATGAATTTGAAGATCTATACGAGTCATCGAACCTACCTCAAAAAGGTCCCTCTATTACTCATTCTCTCTTTAAAACACTCAATTCGTTAACGGATGGAATAATCGCCGCAGTACTTATGATAATAAGTGCATTATTAATGCTAATTGCAATTTTATGTATTAGATTTACGATCATTACTTCGATGGAAGAGGACAATCGGGAAATTGGCGTTATGAAAGCGATCGGTATTCAAAATAAAGATATTCAAAAACTATATGTAACAAAATATGTTGTTATTTCTGCTAGCGGATGTATATGTGGATACATTCTTTCATTATTTGTTACAAAAATATTTACCTCTAACATCGTACTTTATATGGGGGCAGCTGATAAAAGTATTTTACATTATGTTGTGCCATTGATAGTCACAACTTTGTTATTTCTAGCCGTTATACTTTTCTGCCGAATTATTTTGCGGAATTTCAGGAGAATTACAGCAATAGACGCTTTACGATCAAGAGATAAACTAGGAAAAAGAAAGATCAGAAGATCTTTTTCCCTCTATCAAACTAACATTCCAAATGTAAATATATTTATCGGTATACAAGATGTAGCGAAACGATTTAAGTTATATCGAATATTAAGTGTCGTTTTAATAATAGCGGTGTTTATGATTGTTGTTCCAGTTAACTTTTTGTACACAATTCAGTCATCACATTTTGTTAATTATATGGGGACAGGAAAAAGTGATATACGAATTGATTTACAGCAATCTGAAAATATAGAGAAACGATTTAATGACGTTATATCGTATATACGAAACGATGATGAAATAGAAAAATATGCAGCATTTGTAACGAGTACATTTAAAATGATGAATGATGATGGTACACACGGAAATTTAAACGTAGAAGTAGGAGATTTTACTAAATTTCCATTAGACTATGTTCAAGGTATACCGCCTGAAAATGAAAATGAAATTGCTCTTTCTTATATGAACGCAAATGAATTAAAAAAGAATGTAGGGGATGAGGTAGTTTTATTTGTAGAAGGGAAAGAGAAAACGCTAACTATTAGTGGTATATATCAAGATGTTACGAATGGTGGGAAAACGGCTAAGGCGTGCTTTTCTTATAACAAAGAAAATACATTATGGTATGTAGTAAATGTAGATATAAAGCCAACTGTGAATCTGCAAGAAAAAGTAAAGGAGTATAAACAAAGTTTTAATTCTGCAAAAATAACAGATACGGATGATTATTTATCTCAAACTTTAGGAGAGACAATTAAACAATTAAGACTCGTGACTCAAGCTGCAATATTAATTGCTATTGCGATATCGATTTTAATTACTGCAATGTTTTTTAAAATGTTATTAGCAAAAGATGCTTCGCAAATATTAATTATGAAAAGTATTGGCTTTTCTTACAAAAATATTCGTATACAATATGTCACTCGTGTTATTGCAATAGTATTAATAGGTATTTTAACAGGGACATTTATGGCTGCTACGTTTGGAGAAACGCTAGTAAGTTGGTTAGGTTCATTTATGGGAGCAGCTCATATAAAGTTTGCAGTGAATCCAATCGTTTCTTATGTAGTATGTCCAGCTATTTTGTTTATCGCCGTAGTTATAACAACGATCTTTAGTAGTTTCACTGTGAAACAAACAAATGATTTAAAGCTAGATGGGGAGTAGGAGATGTATAATTTGAAAAAAATTTTAGAAGTAAAGCAATTAAATAAAAAATACGAAATGGATGGAAATAAAACTTACCATGTGCTAAAAAATATAAATTTAGAGATTTATGAGGGAGAGTTTGTATCAGTCATGGGGCCTTCTGGTTCGGGGAAATCGACGTTACTATATAATATTAGCGGAATGGATCGAATGTCATCAGGCAGTGTGAAAGTTGATAGTAAAGAAATATCATGTATGAAAGAAGAGACGTTAGCAAAATTACGCCTTAATGAAATAGGATTTATTTTTCAACAGAGCAATCTTCTTAGAAATTTGAATCTATTTGATAATATCATCTTGTCCGCATATTTAGCGAAATGTGAGAGTAAGAAAATAATAAATAAACGTGCTCTTGAATTGATGAAAAAAATGGGTATAAGTGATATAGCGACTCATTATATAACCGAAGCATCTGGAGGGCAATTACAAAGGGTTTCCATTTGTAGAGCGCTTATCAATAATCCGAATATTATTTTTGCTGATGAACCAACTGGTGCTCTAAATTTAAAATCCACGGAAGAGGTAATGCAAATATTATTAAATATTAACGGAAATGGAAATACAATTATGTTAGTTACTCACGATGTAAAGGTAGCGATGAAAACAGAAAGAGTTCTTTTTATGGTGGATGGAGAAATTGTTAGTGAAATACAAATGGGTAAGTATAGAAGTGATAATTTGAAATTGCGAGAAGAGAAGCTGTTAAAATGGTTAGCCGTACTTGGATTTTAAAGAAATAATATTTTTAACTCCTATTGAATATAGGAGTTTTTCTTTGTCTCAAAGTTCGAAAAGATATATAATAATTTTCTGACTATTAAAGTGTGGAGGGGTACAAATGAAAAGTGAAACGTTACATACACAAGAAGATATTTTAAAAATGCTTGATTCATTATTAAGACCTGCAGAACCTTTTTGGAATGAATTTTATGCAAATAGAGAAAAGGACGTTCCGTTTTTTGAAAATGTTCCAGATGAGAACTTAGTTTCGTATATACAAAAAGAGAGAGTTTCAATAGGGAAAGTATTAGAGCTTGGATGTGGCCCAGGAAGAAACGCAATTTATTTAGCAAATGAAGGATTTGATGTAACCGCAGTGGATTTATCTGTAGAAGGTATTAATTGGGCGAAAGAGAGGGCGTTAGCAAAAGGGGTACAAATTCACTTTATTTGTGATTCGATTTTTAATTTAGAGGCTCAAAATGAATTTGATTTTGTTTATGATTCAGGTTGCCTTCATCATATTCCACCTCATAGAAGAATGAATTATATAGAGCTAATTGATAAATCTTTAAAAATGGGTGGTTATTTTGGTTTAACATGTTTTGCAGCAGGTGATTTAGATGAACGAAATGGATCCGAAATAACGGATTGGGATGTATATAGAGGATGGAGTTTGCAAGGTGGCCTTGCTTATTCGGAAGAAAAATTAAGAGAGATATTTAAAGAATTTGAAGTAATTGAAATGAGAAAAATGAAACAAATGGAACAACCGAATGAAATGTTTGGAGAATCATTTCTTTGGACAGCATTGTTTAAGAAGAAATAAAAATTAGATAATTGACAAACTCATCGTTTTTATAGACAATATATTCACAGGAATGTACGTTCGGTTTTTGTTGTCCGATGTATGTTTTGCATAAATACATAACAAGGGGATGTCTCTATATGAGTAACACAAATCAAAAAATCACTACGTTTTTAATGTTTGAGAGCAAAGCCGAGGAAGCGATGAATTTTTACACGTCACTATTCGATCAATCAGAAATTGTAAGTATCTCTCGTTACGATGAGAGTGGACCAGGTAAAGAGGGCACTGTAATTCATGCAACTTTTAAGTTAAATGGACAAGAGTTCATGTGTATTGATAGTTATGTAAAGCATGATTTCACATTTACGCCAGCTATGTCTCTTTATGTAACTTGTGAAACGGAAGAAGAAATTGAAACTGTCTTTAATAAACTAGCGCAGGATGGAGCAGTACTTATGCCTTTAGGTTCCTATCCGTTTAGTAAAAAATTTGGTTGGTTAAATGATAAGTATGGTGTATCTTGGCAGTTAACGCTTGCTGAATAAATATAAGAAAAAGCGTAGCTATAAATAAGCTATGCTTTTTCTTATTAAGAATTTTGCTTGCCGAATCTATTCCCAAGTTTAGCTAACAATTCAGGTTGATCCCCTTGGCTCATTACAACTTCAATAAAGACAAGGTGATCCGTATTAACGGGTATTTTAGTTAAGAGCTCTGCCAATTCCATTTCATTTTCCACCTTAAATGATAGGTTTTGTTCTTTCAGCCCAAATACGTTTGGAAGTTTATAATAATCCCACATTTGAATATCATTATAAGGCTGATTTTGACCGTGTATCGCGCGTTCAACAGTATAACCGTTGTTATTAATTAAAAATATAATTGGCTTTATTTTTTGACGTAACATAGTGGATAGTTCTTGTGCGGTTAACTGAAAAGAACCGTCACCGATTATTAAGATGTTCCGTCGTGATAAATCAGCGAGCTGTGTACCAAGTAGAGCAGGTAGTGTATAGCCGATAGATCCCCATAATGGTTGCCCTACATATGTAGTGTTGTTTGGTAAAGGGATAGCGGCACTACCAAAGAAAGGTGTTCCTTGCTCTGCAATTAAGACGTCGTTTTCTTGTAAGAAATGGTATATTTGTTGCCAAAAACGTTTTTGCGTAACCATTTGTACTTTTGGATTGAATTCTTCAGTAATAGATGATGATTCTGAAATAAACGGCTTAATTTCAAACGTTTCCTCATTGCGATGCTCGATTGAATCACTTAAATGTTGTAATACGTCTTTCATTACAACTGGCCCGTACTTTTTATCTATAATTTTTACAGTGTAGGGATGGATTTCTATAACTTGCTCTTTCGTAAAACCTTGTGTGAAACCGCCTGTAATAGTATCTGTTAATTTCACACCAATACTAATGATACAGTCAGATTCATCAATTCTTTTTCGCAAGTATGGAGGACTAACATCACCAGTGTAAATCCCTATAAATTGAGGATGTTTTTCTGGGAATATTCCCTTGCCCATACTTAGTGATGCGATAGGGAAGCCAGTTTTTTCTACCAATTGATATAAATCTTCTTCAGCATGAAATCGATTCACTTCAAAATCAGCTAAAATAACAGGTTTTTTGGCACTATTTATTTTTGAAGTGGCATGTAGAAGCATTTTATGCAATGCTTCTTTATTACTTACTATTGGATTATTTAATATTGGTTCCGTAGGTTCATTAATTGGTTTATTATATACATCAATCGGTAAATTAATATGAACAGGGCGCTTTTCATTCCAACATGCACGAAGTACACGGTCAATTTCCTCAGCAGCATGCTCAGGGGTTAAATTTGTTTGCGCAACTGTAATCTCTCGATACATATTGGAAAAGTGATCGAACTTTCCATCACCTAAAGTATGGTGAACGAGTGCTCCATTTTCCATTACTTTTGTTGTTGGCGTACCAGTTATTTTTATAACTGGTACTTTTTCTGCATATGAGCCAGCAATACCGTTAATGGCGCTTAATTCTCCAACCCCGAAGGTAGTAATGAGAGCAGCGATTCCTTTTATACGAGCATATCCATCTGCTGCGTATGCCGCATTTAATTCATTACAATTTCCAATCCATTCTAGATCTTTATGTGCAATTACATCATCTAAGAAGGCAAGATTATAATCGCCAGGAACACCAAATACATGTTCAATTCCTAACTCGTGCAGTCGATCTAATAAATATGTACTTACAGTATATTGTTTTTTCAAGCGATTCATCTCCTAATTGTTTTACTTACAATGAATACTTCCATAAACTAAAGCAGCTCAGGAGCATTGATTAAAATATTCATTACTAGATTGTGGTATAATTTACATACAGGGGGAAAGTAGATGACACAACATAAAGAAGAACAGATGAATGAAGCATTAGCATTATTTTACTTTGCATATAAAACATTTACTGAAAAGCCAGATGAAATTATAAAAGAGTATGGTATACAGCGAGTACATCACCGAATCTTATTTTTTATCGCACGTTTTCCAGGGCTTAGTGTAAATGAGCTATTATCCTTATTGGAAATAAGTAAACAAGCTCTTCACGGACCGCTACGTCAACTTGTGGAAAAGGGACTTATTGAGAGTAATGAAGCTACACATGACCGCCGTGTGAAACAGCTATCATTAACAGAAAAAGGTATAGATTTAGAGAAAAAACTGAGTGATGTTCAAAGAAAGCAAATGGATGCTATTTTTTCAAAATTTGGTGAATCATGTGAAGAAAATTGGCATCAAGTTATGAATGAAATGGCGAATAGTCGTTCAGGTTTTGATGCATGGATATCGAAACGCGAAATACCAGTCGATCAAAAATAATGAAAAAATATCTGTCTTTATAGTTTGAAAAAGAACAAATTTTATCCATGTATTTGGCAAATATGTATAAATCATAGTATGTACGGATAAAAAAATTACATTACCAGAAACTTAATATGTGCGCGCGAAGTAATATTAAAATTCATATTTCCGAGAGGGGAATTATAATGATAAAACTTGTACTTATTCGTCACGGACAAAGTTTATGGAATCTTGAAAATCGCTTTACTGGATGGACAGATGTAGATTTATCAGAGAATGGATTAAGTGAAGCGAGAGAAGCAGGTGCAATATTAAAGAAAAATGGATATACTTTCGACGTTGCTTATACATCTGTATTAAAACGAGCAATCCGGACGCTATGGATTGTACTACATGAGATGGATCTTACTTGGGTGCCTATACATAAATCGTGGAAATTAAACGAAAGACACTATGGAGCACTACAAGGATTGAATAAAGATGAAACTGCAAAAAAATATGGAGAAGAACAAGTTCATATATGGAGAAGAAGTGTTGATGTAAGACCACCTGCTCTTACTGAAGATGATCCTCGATATGAGGCGAACGACCCAAGATATAAAACACTCAAAATAGGCGAATTCCCATTGACTGAATGTTTAGAGGATACGGAGAAAAGAGTGCTTGCTTATTGGCATTCAGAAATTGCGCCGTCATTAAAAAGTGGTAATAAAGTAATCATTTCATCACATGGTAACACAATCCGCTCACTAGTGAAATATTTAGACAACCTTTCAGGTGATGGTGTTGTTTCATTAAATATCCCAACCAGCATTCCGCTTGTTTATGAATTAGACGAACATTTACGTCCGATTCGTCATTATTACTTAAGTATGGATGGAGAAGTACCTGAAGGGGAAATTCCGAAACATATTTTTTTTTAACATGAAAATTTGAAACGCATGCTTGTCTACATATACAATGTAGACTCATGATAAAAGACGTGGCCTCCTTCTAATGTATATGCGATATAGCTAAATTTAGAAGCTTGTCCACGTCTTTTGTCATAAAGAGAGTTGCTTGCGCATGTAATGATATCGTGAGTAGTTTTTGAATGGAGGGTGATGTAATTGGCGATCTCTAACATTCGAATCGGCTTATTTATTCTAGCAATTGTCTTTATAGTTCTTATTTTCTTTTATTGGAAAAATGAAGAGTTGTACGAGGAGAAAAAGCAACGTATTAGAAAGACTTGGTATGGTTTGTTTATAATATCAGTCACAGTGTACTTCATGATAAAAGGAATCGATTTAACCCTCTGGAAAAATCTTTTAATGTTCACTGCGATGGTCATTTTCGTTGATATTGCATTTATTTTAACACCTAACATTTCAGAAATATGGGGCGCAAAATTTAGCGATATCGGCAAGACAGTTCAATCGATAAAACGGTCATTAGTTGCTTCTAAAGCAAGAGGAGAAATATACACGACAATTATACAAAATGTAAATCCAGCAGTATTTGGTACAATGGAATGGCATACAGAAGAGGAATATACAAAAAGCTTAAATGTATTTTTAGATTCATATGGGGAAAAAATTGGTGCGAAAATTGTTGTATTTGAAGCAGCGAATGAATTAAACACGAATTTCCGCGGTATTCGCTCTCAATTTAGTATTACAATACCTTTAGAACATATAGAGCTATTGAATGAACAAAAAGCAGTTCAAGTAGAAAACATCGGAATTATACCAGCAAAAATAGTGAATGATGTTTTTATTGTTATTGATGGGAAGAAGAATAGCCTTCAAGATCGAGATTTTGAAAATGTATATAATTTAACAATACATCATAGTTATTTTAGTAAGTAAGGACAGAATCGTTATTCTGTCCTTTTCTTCTATACATAAATCCAAAACAAAATCCGACAAAGTTGAATAAAATTGGACAATCATTCCTACACTAGCACGTAGAGGTGATTGTAGTGATAAAAGATTATAACAATGATTTTTTTAAAGAAGAGCCTGAAGATACAACAGATTTTTCTTTAATAAAAGGAGATACGTTGCAGCAAGTAGAAGAATTAGAAGAAGAATTAAAAAGAAAATGATACGTGTACACTCAGTTTACATTTGCTATATAATATAAATAGAAGGTTGTATCTTTATGAAAAGGGGGAGAAGAGATGGCTGAAATAAATGTACAAAAGTCTTCGTTTTTTAAAGAAAAAAAAGAAGAATCAAATACAGATTTCTCTCTTGTGAAAGGTGCATTGACGGAAAATATAAATCGGTTAGAAAAGCTTATGAACCGTAATAGTTCGAAATATATACAAGTGAAAAAAATAAAAGAAAATGCATAGGGCATTTTCTTTTATTTTTTATTCTGTTATTTGCGGATTAGTTTCAATTTAGTTAACATTAAACTTTTCTTTTACTTTTTCAGGTAAATCTGCTTTCTGAATTTCTTCATAGGACTTCACTTCAATAGATGATATTTCATTTTTATCTGTATCATCTTGATCTACATAAAGGCGTAAAAACGCATTATCATTTAATTTATGGTCGTTTTCTTTTTTTGTACTTCTAAATGTAATTTGTTTTTTTACTCCGTCTTCATCATATGCGGGCAACGTATAGTTCCATAGGCTTCTGCCTTCTACTTTTTCGATAGCGCCTTCACCTTTTATCTGTACGTAATATACATCCTTACCAATTCTATTTAGTGAGGCTCTCTCACATCCAATAGTAAAACTTGAAAATAATAAACATAGTGTAATAACAGTGAAAAGCTTTTTCATATTCTTTATCTCCTTCAATTTGCTTCTTTAAAAAGTATACGACTATTTTTAAATTAGAAAAATCGATATAGATTACAACACTCTTACAATGATGTAAGAGTATAAGGTATAGAGTGCAGAAGGATTAAAATGAACTGTTCATAACAAATTTTTAAAACGTTTAAAGAAAGGTAAAATAATGAATCATGGTATAATAATAAAAGACTTACATACTATTTTTTCATTTTGAGAGGAGCTTGAAAAATGTATTCTACTTTAGAACAATTAACAAAGCACCCTGTATTTTATCATTTTGCAGAAATTTCAAAGATTCCTAGAGGATCAGGAAATGAAAAGGAAATTAGTGATTATTTAGTGGGTTTCGCAAAAGAACGTAACTTAGAAGTGATTCAAGATGAAGCATTAAATGTCATTATTAAAAAAGATGCAACTGCTGGCTATGAAAACGTACCAGCTATTATCATTCAAGGTCACATGGATATGGTTTGTGAAAAAAATCAAGCGACGGTTCATGACTTTGAAAAGGATCCGATTGAACTAAGAATTGTTGGAGATATGTTATACGCGAATCAAACAACTTTAGGTGCAGATAATGGTATTGCGGTTGCGTATGCATTAGCTTTATTAGATTCAAAAGACATTCCGCATCCAGCACTTGAAGTGGTTATAACTACTGAAGAAGAAACGACAATGGGCGGGGCTTTTGCAGTTGATGCAAATCACTTTGACGGCAAGATTTTTATAAATATTGATTCTGAAGAAGATCATAAATTACTTGTAAGTAGCGCAGGTGGTGCGAAAGCGGTTGAAACAATTCCAGTAATTTGGGATGAAACGCCAGCTGATATGGATGCATACAGTCTATATGTCGGAGGACTTAAGGGCGGACATTCTGGTATGGAAATTGATAAACAACGCGGGAATGCGAACAAAGTATTAGGACGAGTATTACGTGATTTATCAATAAATATTCAATTTGATATTAGTGAAGTTCACGGCGGATTAAAAACAAATGCAATTCCACGTGAAAGTGTAGCTACAATTTTATTACGTCAAGAAGATGTAGAGAAAGTTGAAGAAAAGTTAAAATCATGGACGCGAGTATTACAAGAAGAAATGCGTGCTGTTGATCCGGATGTTCATGTTACACTTACAAAATTAGATGAGAAAGCAGAAAAAATATTTGCTAAAGAAACGCAAAAGCAGCTTATTTCATCATTATTCTTAATTCCGAATGGCATTCAAAGTATGAGCATGGATATTAAAGGGCTTGTAGAAAGTTCAACAAATTTAGGAGTTATTGAAACACTGCAAGATGAAGTTAAATTACGTAACGAAGTGAGAAGTTCTGTAAGTAGTTTAAAACAACATATTGCAGATGAAATTAAATATATTGCCGAATTAGTTGGTGCCAGATTTGAAAAAGAGTCAGAATATCCAGAGTGGCCATACAATCCAAACTCACAGATTCGTAATTTATTCGAAAAAGTGCATCAAGAAAAATACAGTAAAGATGCTGAAATCTTCGCAGTACATGCAGGGATTGAGTGCAGTGTATTCGTTCAAAAAATGCCGGAATTAGATGCAATTTCATTTGGTCCAGACATTTTTAACGTTCATACACCAGATGAACATATTAGTATTTCTTCTGTTGTGAATAACTGGGGATTCTTCGTTGATGTAATGAAGGGTACGGAAGAATTAGCTAAGTAATAATGATGAAATGAAAAGTAGCCTATAAAAATTTATAGGCTACTTTTTTATATTGAATTTTATTAAAATTTCATTTTTCGTTAGTATGTAATATTAAGCTTGAACAATTAATAAGGATTAATTGTTGGTGTTTTTTAGTACTTATGAAGGGGTGGAGAAATGAAGGGAAGAAAGCATTTTATTGTTTGTATGTTTTTATTGTTCTTCACATTTAGTTTTATCGGTGTTCAGAAAATAATTGCAGAAGAAGTTGAATTTTCAGGAACAACTGCTCCATTGAATGTAAATGTTAGAGAGGCCAAAAGTTTGAATGCAAATATTGTAGATATGATTCCCGGAAATACAAAAGTATCTTTTAAAGGATGGGAGTATGGTGAAGCGGTTAAAGATTACTGGACAGGAAACTTAGATAATCGTTGGTTTTATTATTTTAAAGATGGAAAAAAGTATATGTAACGTCAGCTTATATAAATGGTAATCCTCCAAATACATCAACAGATCGTAAATTATCTGTTCCTAACATATTACAAGAAAGATCAAATTGGTGTTGGGCAGGCACTTCGGTCTCAGTTTTAAATTATTTTGGGAAAACTCCTTCACAAGATCAGTACGTTAGGTATGTTAAGGGTGGATCATATAATAATCCTGCAACTTCACGTGAAATACAATATGGATTATCGGGATATGGTGTTAGCTCAGCAATAAGTTCTGGAGCAAAATCGTATGATTGGTTCAAAAGTCAAATTAATAGTAATCAGCCGATGATTGCACTCATTATGTGGCAAAATGGAGCTAACATCGGACACTTTCTAGTACTTGATGGATTTTATAAAGGGACAAATGGAACAGATTATATAACGTACATGGACCCTTGGTATGGTGATCATTATAATCATAATTTCAGTACGTTCCATAACAATAATAATTTTTGGTGGAATGAAACTGTTTATAATATCCATGCAAACTAATAATCTTAAAAGTGGAGGTTCATTAATGGAAAAACTACTTAAGCTTGCGATACCGTACATTTGTTTAATGGCTGTTATTATTTTCGCTAGTAAAATTAGTTATGCATCAAACAATAAAAGTGAACCAGTACAATCGATTGCATTAAAAGATTATCAATATAGCAAGGGGAATCCTTCTGAAAATTTAAGTTTTGAAAAAATAACAACCTCTCCATTTTCGTTACCAATCTATGAAACAATTCCAGCACAGCAAATTTTAAATAGCTCTGAATTTAAGAATATACTATTACCAACAAATGAAAAGCTTTGGTTTATTATGAATGGTGAGCAGCCAGAAGGACTGATTGTTGCGAATGATACTGAACCGATTCGAACGGGCGGAGAAAATAGAAGTAAAGATTTATACGGGGTATATAAAGCAATAAAAAATAATACAAATGAAACAAAAGATATTAGTTATTTTGAATTTGAAGGGCAAGGAATATTGATAGTAAATCAAAATAATGACCAAGAAATATACCTTAGTCAGGGTGCCGCTGCCATATTAAAACTTCCTGCTGGTCAAAAAGTATTGAGCAGTGAAGTAATCCAGAAAATGAAAGAGAGAATTGTAACTGCTTTTGAATAGTTAATTATAAACTGAATAAATATATACGTATTTAATATGAAATTTCATACACTGTATTATTTTTAGAAATGAATAATTTCATAAATAATACAGCTGGAGGGGCAGAAAAGATAATAAGCGAAAAAAGCGTGAGATATTATAGAAATAAATGGTGATTATAGTAGGAATTGTTGATTCTTTTTTGTTATTTATATGCGGTTGAACAGGGAACAGGCAAAAGGATTAATGGTAGCATTAGGGTATCTCATCTTTATTTTTGGAAGCATAATAGTGCATATAAAAAGGTTAGAGAAGCTAATTCTCTAACCTTTTTATATGAATTCCCGAAGTTTTAAAAATGGTGGAGTTACCCCATGTACATCAAGTTAAAATCTCATATCACTCTCAGAACGAAAATTTTGTGCATTTTGCTTGGAAAGATATTTTTCGTTTTGTATAAGGTTCGATTCAAATCTCGCTTCATATGTAAAAAAATTAAATAGAAAAGCTTGACCTTCACACTATGTAAAGGTTTACAGTAAGGCAGAAAAGGAGGTTAAGGAATGCAAAAAATAGCGAATTTGTGTATGAGTGCTGTACTAACCACATCTATTATCAGTGGTTATGCTCAAGGTAAGGGGATTGGGAAAGTTCAGGCGAAGGAAATTGAAAAAACGCAGAGAGAAAATATGAAGAAAGTGGAGGCGCAAAAAAAAGTAGGAAAGTATACAATGCCAGATGAAAAAAGCAAACATGAAGGAACATGGCTACAATGGCCTCATGAATTTACATACGGGCAAAATTATCAGCAAGAAGTAGAGCTGATTTGGATTCAAATGGCAGATGCTTTAAGCAAAGGCGAAAAAGTTCATATTGTTGCATATGATCAAGAAGAAAAAGAAAGAATTACTGAAGTTTTAATGGATCAAGGGGTGAATATGGGGGAAATTGATTTCTTTATCGCACCTACTGACGATGTATGGGCTAGAGATACTGGACCAATTTTTGTTTATGATAATGACAAAAATCTAAAGATATTAAATCCAGGATTTAACGGATGGGGAAAGAAAACACCATATAAGAAAGATGCTCTTCTTCGTGAGAATCTTAGCAAACAGTTAGGCATTGAAAGAATTGATTGGAATAAATTTGTTCTTGAAGGCGGCGCATTTGAATTAGATGGTAATGGAACGGCTTTATTAACTAGAAGTGCTGTGACGAATAAAAATAGGAACGCTAAATTGTCAGAAAAGGATATTGAAAAATATATTAGTGACCTTGGGGTAACAAATTTTATTTGGTTAGATGGAGTAGCTAACTTAGATATTACTGATTTCCATATTGATGGGTTTGCCAAATTCCACGATAAATCTACTATTATTACGTTAAAAGAAAAAGATTTAGCTGAATGGGGAGCGTCTGACAAAGATATTAACAAGTTGCTGCAGGCAAAAGATGCTGCAGGTAAAAAGTACAAGTATGTATATCTGCCGCTAAGCAAGAATAATGTTACATTAGAAAATGGGAAACAGCTTGATTATAAAGGTTCATATATTAATTATTATATAGCGAATCAAGTTATCTTAGTTCCTAACTATAATGATCCTAATGATAAAATAGCAAATGAGATGATTCAAAAACTATACCCTGATCGTAAAGTGGTGGGGATTGATGTAAGAGAGCTTTATAAAAATGGTGGTATGATCCATTGTATTACTCAACAACAACCAATTAATTTGAAATAATATATCTATAGTTTTTTTGAAGTTGTCTATTTCTTATGAGAACCTGTTTATCTATAGGATAGGTAAAGATGCCATGGTATTTTTACCTATTTTGTTGTATTTTTTATGAGTTAATTATTACTTTCCTATAAACTGAAGAAACCCACCCTTTTTGAAAAAAAGCTTAATCAAAATGGATGGATTTCATTTAGAGAAGAGTTATTTTATAAAACAAATTGATTGTTTCTATACTCCATTTATAATTATAGCCACTGTTTATTAAGAAGGGGAACTATAGCCACCATTCTTTAACAGTAATTTTATGTGATTTCTCATTTTTATCTATAATTTCTACTAGACAATCATATGTTTCTAATTCAGCACCAGAAACATCAGTTTTGGGATTTTCTAAATTAAAAGCTATACTTGCTGTTGCGGAAGAAGCATTGTCTAAAGGTATATTTTCACCTTTTAAAAGTAGTTCGAAGTCCTTCAATAAATCATCCAAAGACTCCTCTATTACTGGAATTTCAAAAAGCTTCTGGTAAAATCTTTCTTCTTAAAATATCTATAAGAATACGATCTGTATTTTTCATTTTAGCAATTCATACATGCCCATCAACTTAAGAATTCAGAATTGCCCCGAAATGAAAAAATGAACTTTTTTGTTGCAAGTTAGCACGAAATTTAGTTTTGGAGGTACTATGAAATTTTAGCTTGATGATAATGTGGAGTTACCCAAAATAATAAAAGTTCAGCGGCTCTTCTGTTTTTATATGTAACTTAAACGCATTATATTTCGCCAATTATTGTGCAACCTTTCCGAATAAATCCCTGTCTTTATTCGGAAATAAAGGGGCATCTATAAAACCATAATGATAAACTAAAATACCTAATTCCACTCTAGAATTAATATGCCATTTTTCTTTAATATGATTAATTATCGTTGAAATTCTTCTAGGGCTAACATATATTTTTTTGGAAATTTCTGCATCTGTTAATCCTTTTGCTACATAAATAGCCACTTCTAACTCTCTTTCGGTTAACATTCTTTTCATAAAATAAGCTCCTTCGAAATTATTTATATAAAAATCAAAAGAAACTATTATTTGAAATAAAGCTGAAAAATCATATTCAATACTCTTTATTCCTTTTAATTGTAATAATTTCTCTCATTGCGATACAAGTTTGTAAAAGAAACGTTAAATCAATATAATTAATAATTGCAACCATACTAATTTTACATTACATTAAAAGTTGGAAAATATTCTTATACTCATAAATTGTTACACTTGAGGGGGAAAAATGGAATTCTACAATCTTGGGATTATTATTAAAGAACTTAGAAAGAAAAAAAATATATCACAATCCGAATTGTGTCATGGAATATGTTCACAAAGTCAAATTAGTAAGATAGAAAAAGGGATTATTTATCCATCTAGCATATTGTTGTATCAATTATCTGAAAGACTTGGTATTGATCCGAATTATATATTTGCGCTAACTCAAAACAAAAAATTAAAATATGTAGAAAACGTAAAATATGTAATAAGAGATTGCATAAAGCAAAAACAATATAAAGAACTTTATGAAATAGTGAAAAAAGAGAAAAACGAAAATAATTTCCAGTCAAAAGAAGATAAACAATTTCTAATATGGCATG
The DNA here is from genome assembly GCF_050279465.1 of Bacillus sp. NPDC094077. NCBI lineage: Bacteria > Bacillati > Bacillota > Bacilli > Caryophanales > Bacillaceae > Bacillus > Bacillus sp. NPDC094077. The sequence goes on from NZ_JBNNUF010000002.1 coordinate 220,467, forward strand.
AAGCGATAGCTATATTTAGTGTAAAGGGATCAACCCAAAATGCTTTGGAACTTTTAAATCAAGCATTAAAATTAACTTTAACTAATGTCAATTTTTTATCAGAAAAAGAAATAGATATTATGCATACAATGGCAGTAATCTATGCGGAAAATGAAGAATATGAAAAAAGTATAGGCATATTAAAGAAATGTTTAAGTAATTTTAATAAGATAGAATTTCCTAGAAATAAAGAAATTAAATTAAGAATTATTTATACCTTAACAAAATGTTTACATCTTACATATGAACATGTAGAAGCAATAAAGTACAGTGATATAGGTATCAAATTAGCCATTAATATAAATAGTTTATACTTATTGGGTGAACTAAATTTCGAAAAAGGTTCAAATTTATTAGAACTTCAGCAATCTAGTGAAGATGGTTTTAATTATATTAATAAGGCTTTATTTATTTTTGAACTAACAGAAAGAAAACAATATATAAAGATAATCAAGGATAAATATTTTAAAAAACAGAAATAAACAAGAGAAAGCTTTAATATGAACAATCCCTCATTGGAATTTCCTGTTAAAATAAGTGCTGTAATACGAACTATTCCTTATTGCTGTTTATTGCTAAAATAAGTGCTGTACATTAGTTGAAAATAAAAGGTGGCATTTTATGAAATCAAGAGGGATTACTCGTAAAGCAGATAGTATGGGGCGTATTGTCATTCCAATGGAAATAAGACGGAATTTAGGAATTGTAGAAAAAGATTCTCTTGAAATGTTTGTAGAAGAGGATAAGATTATTTTACGAAAATATCAATCTCCACAAGCTTGTGCAATTACAGGTGATATTTCAGACAGAAATATTTCGTTAGCGAATGGAAAAATTGTTGTAAGTCCGAAAGGGGCCGAACTTTTAATAAAGAAATTACAGCAATATCTTTTACAATAAATGATTCGTAAGAACTTTAAAATAGAATGTAATCTAAAAAAGCTCCCATTATTACATGAAGTTATTAGGTGGGGAAGAAATTAGTGTTAAAGCTTTAAATTAAAAGAAAAATATCGAACATTTCTTCATTATTATACATAAATATTAATATAAGAATTATGTAATTTTTTATAGGTACACATAAATCCCCTAATCAATTGATTAGGGGATTTATGTAAAGTATGAGTATATAATTTTACAATTTGACTTATATAATTTATCACGTTATGATTCTTTTACTAGAAAAGAAAGGCTTGAAGATAATGATTCGTCGTTTGAAAAAGTTTAAAAATGTCGCTGTCGTATTAAGCTTCTAAGTAAATTGCAAAAATCTACAATACTTAGAAGCGAGGAATATAGTTATGAAGCATCCATTATATAATCATTGGTCTGAAACGAAGTATTTAAAAGACATAGTAACAAATCCACTCATTGAAGTAGGAGAGTACTCTTATTATTCAGGGTATTATGGCCATCAAAATTTTGAAGATGGTTGCGTTAGGTATTTATGGGGGGATGCTAAGTCCCAAACACTGTTCAATCCAATTGAACAGATGGGGTGGCACCTTGATAAACTCATTATTGGAAATTATGTTTGTATTGCAAGTGGAGTTGTTATTTTAATGGGTGGGAATCATAATCATCATCCTGAATGGATTACAGTTTATCCATTGGTGAAGGGGCAATCGTTGCAGCCGGATCTGTCGTATGTAAAGATGTTCCGCCGTATACAATAGTTGGTGGAAACCCTGCTAAGGAAATAAAGAAACGGTTCACAGATACAGAAATTAATATGCTAATGGAAATGCGTTGGTTTGATTGGGATAGAGAATTGATTGAGAGGGCAACTCCTCTTTTATCTAGTCCATCCATTGAACCATTGTTAGCTTTTTATAAAAATGAAGTGAAAAATAAATAAATCAGTAAGAAAAATTACATTCAATATAGGATGTAGTTTTTTACTACAAAAAAACTTAGATTAATAAAAATTCATATTTTGTATGAGTCTAGCAAATAGCTGGATTTAATAATTAAAATCCTTAATATCTAATAAGCTAATGCTAGGAGTAAAGTCTTTATGAAAGAGTTATCAATTTTAATATCTGATTCATATAGCATTTACAATATGTAATAGAAAAAGGTCAAAATATATTAATTGATGAATGAAAGTGCATTTATTGATTCTTTCAAAGATGGTTATTTTTAAGGACACAAATAAATGGATTTGATTTTTTACTAATAATAAAAAATCAAATCCACTTTTGAAATTATAACCAACATCTTTGAATGGATTATTCCTTATCAATCTAGCTTTATCACATTTATAACTGCACTGTTGATTAGCTATGTATCGGTACTAATTCCGCTTCGGAAAATTCAAAAGGATAACGTTATAGATGTAATTAGAGAAGAATAGCAGTAGTCATAGTAATATATGGTTCTGGTGCAAATATAGTAATTTTTGAAAAGAGACCGACAAATCCTATCAAGTAGACAATAAGAAAAAGGCTAAGCAACCAGTGTGCTTCGATATTCAATCGGGGCACACTGGTTTTATTTTTTGTAAATGTGGAACAAATGTATTACTTAGATTGTCTATTAAGTGTAATCCTAAAAAATATGAAAGTACGGATCATTTTGAAAAAATACAAGGGTATTAAAAATAAGAATTTGTGTGGGAATACTAAGTGTCAGTCTTGCAAGTGTAAAAACTTTTTACAGGTGAACGCAAAAAAAAGCTGAGAAAACTAAATTTGCAAATTATGCGATTCATCTAGAATTTGCGCAATTTAAGAAAAGATTTGACGCTAGACTGGGGTGCCCATGCTATCGACACCGGTACCAATGGGTAAGCGACTGTCCAATTTAATGAGCGCTTTCACCTATAAGGCTTTAGCTCCAGGGGTAGTACTACAGTAAAATTCAAGTGTCAAACTTGATAAATTTATCACCTTCACAAAAGATGAATTAGCTCAGTATTCACTAATTATAAAAAATAAGTGGATATTGATATGACTCTTGAAGAATTTACGGTGACCGCTATTCGTTACAGTGATAAAACTGCTGGAGACGAACTGATTTGTGTTGGCGCCTAATAGGATGAAATGAGATGGTCTATATGAAAGCGATTCTAATGTCTTATTTGTATATAGAATTTGATAACACTGTCTATTTTTTGGGGATTATGCTAGAATAACGTTTTTTTGAGTACAAAGATATTGGAGGTAACAGAAGTGAAAGGTATGTTTTGCAAGAGATTTATTGCAATAGTAACAGTGCTTACACTATCTTGTAGCATGGTCGTTACATATGGAAGAGCATCAGCGGAAACAGTTCCTGCCATAGACATAGAAGCAGGATCAGCAATTTTAGTAGAAGCAAATTCCGGAAAAATTTTATATCAAAAAAATGCAGATGAATCATTAGCAATTGCTAGTATGACAAAAATGATGAGTGAATACTTAGTTCATGAAGCGGTAGATAAAGGAAAACTTAAATGGGATCAAAAAGTTAAAATCTCTGAATATGCACATAAGATTTCGCAAGATCGCTCATTATCAAACGTTCCATTAGAAAATGGTGGCTCTTATACGGTAAAAGAGTTATATGAGGCAATGGCAATTTACTCTGCAAACGGTGCAACAATTGCTTTAGTTGAAGCAATTGCTGGTAAAGAAATCAATTTTGTAAAAATGATGAACGATAAGTCGAAAGAGTTTGGAATGAAACATTATAAATTTGTAAACTCTACCGGCTTAACAAACCAAGATTTAAAAGGACATCACCCCGAGGGGACAACTCTAGACGAGAAAAATAAAATGTCTGCAAGGGATTGTGCGATTTTAGCGCAACGTCTTATTCAAGATTTTCCAAAAATATTAGATACAGCAAAAATCCCTAAAAAAACATTCCAAGAGGGTGGCAAATATCCAATTGATATGGCGAACTTTAACTGGATGTTAAAAGGTTTAATTAAGCAATATGAAGGTGTAGATGGTTTGAAAACAGGAACTACTCCAGAAGCTGGAGATTGTTTCACTGGTACAGTAGAAAGAAACGGTATGCGTCTAATTTCTGTAGTGATAAAAGCAAACTCTCATACGGCACGTTTTGATGAAACAAAGAAATTATACGATTATGGATTTGCGAATTTTGAAGTGAAGAAGGTCTACGGAAAAGATACCGTAGTAAAAGGGCATGAAACAGTGCGAGTAGGAAATGCAAAAGACAAAGATGTAGTTGTTCAAACGAAGCAAGTTGTTTCACTTCCAATGCCAAAGGGCAACATAGACGTTTATAAAAAAGAGTTTAAAGTATCGAATAAAGAACAAGAAGCGCCTATTAAAAAAGGTGTAACAATTAGTCAAATGATTATATCGCCTAAAGATAGTACAGATCCTGGGTTCTTATCAGGTAAATCATTACAAGTAGACCTTGTAACGAAATCTGAAGTAGAACAAGCTAATTGGTTTACACGTTTAATGCGCGAAATGGGATCTTTCTTTAGAGGTATGTGGAATAGTGCGGTTGATATAGTAAAAGGTTAACTTTATAGGATAAAACTAAATATTAGCCTGAAATAAAAGGATTCAAAGTATTACAGATTCTTATGTGGATGGCTTGGAATGGAAGATTGCATTAATTCTTAAATTTGGTTCTTCGGAACTTTTGGTATTGCAATCGAGCTAAGATAAGTTTGTATCCATATAATCAAAAAACGCTATTCTTTTTGTAGAAATATACAGGAAGGATGGCGTTTATTATGAGTTGTTCGATTCAAAGGGTTCTGGTGCAAGGTTAGTTTAATAAAGTTACATGATGATTCATTATTCCATCAAGTCACAATAAAACTTGATACCTGGTACTTATTTCTGTTATTAAATTTTATAAAAATTTAATAAAATCTTTTCTTTCTATTAAATATTTTGTTTTAAATTAATTATATAAAGAAATGGAGGCCAGAAAACAGATACATAGATTGACTTTGTACTGCTTATATTAGGAATTTAAAGAAACAATATGTACAATTCTCCCACTACACTAGTATAGTGGCCTTTATTAACAGCAAAATCTACAATTTACAAGGAGAACATTTTATGAGTAAGAGAATAAAAGAATTAGATTCCATACGAGGGTTAGCGGCACTTACAGTGGTATTTGGACATTTTTGTTTAATGCTACCATCGTTGCCTAATTCTATTAAATTTTCCCCGCTTAGGTTTTTATGGGCGGGTGGAGAAGCTGTAATCATTTTTTATGTACTAAGTGGTTTTGTGTTATCTATGGCACTTTATCATTCAAAAACAAATTATTGGGGATATTTAATTAAGCGATTTGTACGAATCTATATCCCTTATTATTTTTGGATAATCATTACCTTTGCTTTATTTATTTTGTTTTCGTCGTATGAAGTGGCAGGATTACGGGATTGGTTCTATGATAGGTGGCAAGGGTCTATAACAAAAATAGATATTATAAACCACTTTGTACTTCTTAATAACTTCTTTACGGAAAATTATAATCCAGTTATCTGGTCATTGGCTCAAGAAATGCGTATATCTATTGTGTTTCCTTTGTTATTCCTTCTTTTTTATAAACTGAGTTGGAAGAAAACGATACTATTTGCTTTGAGCTTTTCTTTAATTAGTGTTTTCCTTAATATGTTGCATATTGGGAAAGCAGAGGGGTTTTATAATGGTTATGCCGATACACTGCATTTCACATCTATGTTTATAGTTGGAATGTTGCTTTTTAAGCATCAGGAAAAACTTATCTACTTATATAGGAATATGAAAAAATTTAATAAAGGATTTCTTATTGCACTAGGGATTATTCTATATTTATATTCCATTTTAATTTATGGTTTTTCCCGTAATGATACTACTTTCTTATTAAAAGATTGGGGTGTTGTAATCGGTGTTAGTATATTTATTACCATGACCATGAGTAACCTAAAAGTAAAAGCATTTTTAAATAAGAGTGTATTTGTATACTTGGGAGAAATTTCATATAGTATCTATTTGTGTCATTTTCCAATCATGATGGTACTATTTAAACTTTTGTATACAAAGATACCTATCTTTTTCCTTCTTACTTTGTGTATTACAATGACAATACTTTTTTCTATAGTATCGTATCATTTAATTGAAAAAAAATGTATCAACTGGGCAAAACAAAGAACAACAAAATTTCAAAAAAAAATGTAATCTTGGAGGAATCTTATTTCTTTAGTAAATATACGAATATTTCCGGTTCCTAAGTATATTAGGAATCGGTCAATTTTGGATTCTAAAAGTAAACATACTAAAATTGAACAAATTTTTAATTTTATACTTAACTCCCAAAATCCTCTTACTAAAGAGAATCTTCGTAACGTTTATCCAAACATAGCCGAAAGTACAACTAGTAAAACGTTAGTTTCAAGAGGAAGAAAAGCTCAATGGATACAGGTTTAATTCTGTATTAATAATTATTGGGGGTAACAACACATCGCTATCTATATCTAGAATGTTATATAAAACTATTGAATATTTTATTCGTAAAAACAGAGGTGTAAAATGAACTTTATTTCCGGACTACTCGTTACCGTTGCAATTCCTACGATACAACTCACATTCTTGTTACTACTTATATTTGCTTTTAGCTACTTTGTAGTATACAAAAAGGTATGTAAAGGAGGAAAAAAATTTACCGTACAACAAATTATATTATTTATATTAATAATAGGATATTATTCCCTTGCATTATCAGCTACTTCATTTGGCCGTTCAGATGATATAACCTTTGCAAGAACAATTGACTTTGATGTACTTAGTGTTTATAAAAAAGCATGGAATACCTTTTCATTTTCTTCTTTTTTCCATATCATTGTGAATATAGGTATGCTTTTTCCGTTAGGAATTTTATTACCTTTATTTAGTGGTTTTTTCCAAAAAACAAAATGGATGTTAATCAGCTCAATTATAGCAAGTTTATTGATTGAAATTCTTGAATTTACAATGCAACGTGGAAGTATGGAACTAGCCGATTTGCTTCATAATACTTTAGGAATGATGCTAGGATACTCTATGTTAAATATAGTTCTTATATTGTTGAAGAAAAAAGAAACGGATACACAAATAATCAAATATGTATTCCTTCCGATTACAGTAAGTTTCGTTGCACTTGGAATAATGATTTCGTATCAAATGAAGGAATTTGGGAATACGCCTATTGATCCCATTACAAAAACAGATATGTCTGATGTCACTATAAAAACATCAATAGAGTTAAAAGACGAGGGTAAAAAAATGCCTGTTTACAAAGAGAAAATTACAAAAATGCCTGATGACAATGAGCTAGTTACAAAAAAATCACATATTCGGGATGTCGAAATTCTGTCTCCCAAAGAAGCATTTCAAAAACTAAAACAAGGAGACTTTGATCCTATAATATCTTTCAAAGCAGGTGATACATTAGTCATTACAGATTATAATATAGGTTACTACGCTGATACAAAAGGCTTTTCTCAACCTATGTATGTTTTTCAAGTACGATTAAATGATAATGACAAAGATAGTTGGTCTCAACCTATTTCCGCGAGAAAATAACGTGAATTTTCTTATTTTCGTTCATGTGAATGGTGTAATCTAGTTCTACTTGTTCATTTTAAAAATCACCTATGGAATTTAATTGAAATTGAAAAACATTTAGGAAGAACAATTCCGCTGTGAGCTATTGTATAGTGTAGATATGAATAATAAAAAAGGGGGACTAGATATGTGGAAGCGATTTGTAGCTATTGGTGATAGTTTTACAGAGGGGATAGGCGATGAAGTTGAGGGAATAGCATTAAAAAGCTGGGTAGATCATTTTGTTCAACTGTGTGTAAACGATTTAAAGTATGCTAATTTTGCAAAGCGTGGGTTAGTAACTAAAGAAATTCGCTCACAGCAATTGGAAAAGGCATTAACTTTTAATCCAGATTTAGTTAGTCTAATTGCAGGTGCAAACGATGTTTTAAAAGGACGTTGGAATCATCATGCATATAAGAACGATATGGAATTTATGATAGATACATTAAGTAAAACAGGTGCGGATATTATTATAGCAAACCTTCCAGATTTTACAGTTAGATTTCCTTTTTCTTCAGAAAAAAAACAAGTATTAAAAGAACAATTATTAGAGGCAAACGAAGTTATACTTTCACTGAGTAAAGAGTATAAGCTTCATCATGTTGACTTTTGGAATCATCATTTAGTTAATGACAATACACTTTGGTCTACGGATTTAATTCATCCAAACTCAAAAGGATATGTGGAAGTTGCTGAATTAATTTTTAGTAGTTTGCCTGTACAGAAGACAGAATAATAGTTCGTAATTTAACAAATATGATATTAATTGTATTAAGCGATGTTTTTTAGTATATGGAGAGAACTAAAAATTTAGCAAACAAACCGTATCTATGATATATTTCTACAGTAGTGTACAAATGCAGAATCACAAATAAAGATCACTTATGGAAATAGGTGGTCTTTAAACATTTTTTTAATTGCTTCCGTAACATTAAATGGTCAATTCTTGTAAAATACCTAAAAAAACGTCACAGTACTATGACGGAAAAATGGAAAATTTTTAATCTATTACTATTATTATTTATTCGTAGCTTTTAAAGTATTTAACACTATTTTGGTTGCTTCTGCAATAAGTTTATCATCGTATTCAGCATCCTCTTTATCATGATTAGAAAGTATCGCAAGAACAATTGGCTTTTTATTTGGTGGCCAAATAATTGCAATATCATTCCTTGTTCCGTATGATCCTGCACCTGTTTTATCAGCTACTTCCCATCCCTTTGGTACGCCCGCACGAATCAAATTATTCCCAGTTGTATTTCTCTTCATCCAATCTACTAATAGTTCACGTTTCTCGGGTGGAAGTACAGTTCCTAATGTAAAAGATTGAAGCGTCTTAGCTATCGCTTCTGGTGTACTGGTATCATGTGTTTCTCCTGGATTTACTTCATTTAATTCAGGTTCAAATCGTTCTGAATTAGTAACAGTATCCCCAATTTCTCTCAATATTTTTTCAAACTCAGAAGGACCACCTAATTGTTTAAGAATCAAATTATGTGCCGTACTGTCACTATATCGAACAGAAGCATCAGCAAGTTCTTTTAACGTCATTCCTGTATCAACATGCTTTTCAGTAATTGGATTATAATTAGAAAGATCTTCATGAGTATACGTAATCCTTTGATCAAGAGCTTCTAATGAGTTCTTACGTAAAAGAGCGCCCACAGCTAATGCTTTGGATGTAGATGCAAATGCAAAACGATCATCTGATCGATAAGTAATAGTTTGATTTGTTCCCGTGTCCAATGCATAAATACCGAGTTTAGCATCAAATTCTTTCTCAAGTTTAGCAAAAGAATGATTAACCGTATTTTCTTGTTTAACTTGATTCGTTTCATTAGTTTGTTTAGGTGATTCAGATTGAGTATTACTATTGGAACAACCTATAAGTGTCACACATGAAAGCAATACTACAGGTACAATCTTTTTGTAATGTGAAGTGTTAAAGAACTTGTTTAAAATTATCATAAATTTTCAACCTCTTTCAAGAATATATGGATTTTTTCTAGGTACTCTAAATACCGATGCAATTAAAGTGTGTATAGGATACCAATACCTCTGCAGCCAAAATTTTATTGCTTAAAGCACATGCAAAATGTTTATATGATTGATAAGCTGCTGTTTGGGTTGTTTCTTTTTAGCGTTCACTTGCAATTCTTTACCTGTAAAAGTATTAAGCTTGTACTCCTCAAATACTCATCCTTTTTGCATCCTTTTACTTTTCAAAATAATACGTCCTTTCATATTTTTGTAATACATAAAAATAGATGTCAAACGGGATATAATGTATCCAATTTGGACATTCAATTTTAGAAATACACCTAATAGACAATATAAGTAATAAATTTGTTCCACTTTTACGTTGAGGAAGAATTTTGGGTTTGTATAATAACAGAACTGTGCATAAGCTAACAACAATTTTTGAATTTAAGTTGAAAGAAGGCTATATTTTCTTTCAGGAAAGGTTTAAAGAATCTCTTATTATGATTTGTTAGCTTTTGGATTATTACGTTTCTTTTCTATGGTTAAGGCTTGTTACAATAGGGTGGGGTCGAGATTTGAGATATGAAACACGAAATATCATCAAAGATAGTGCAGAATAAAGTCTTAAAAATCCAGCATAACCAATTTTATATACAAGCACTTTCTTAAAAGGAAATGCAACTGCTGCTTATAACAATACAGATTATATCGAGACTACAACTACAGAATATTCAAGGGCGAAAATGACACTTGATCATTACGGCGCATATGTTGTTCAATTTGATGTATCTTGGGATGAGTTCTCATATGAACAAAATGGAAAAGAAGAACTAACACATAAAATATGGGATGGTAGCGGCAAAGACACAACGGCTCATTACTCTACAGTTATACCACTTCCACCGAATTCAAAAAATATATAAGTTGTAGCAAGAGAATGTACAGGGCTTGCATGGGAATGGTGGAGAGCAATTATTAATGAACAACATTATATCCAACTTCTAATTTTAATCATTAGATAAAAATGAAGCGCCCTGTAAACAGGGCGCTTTTTCAATTATATCCTACTCATCAAATTGGAGAGTCAACATGCTATTCTAAGTAAAGAAAAAAGATGGAAACCATCTCTATTAAGTTTATTAATTAAGAAACAATAAATATACGTTTTATTGGATACTTATTGCATTTGAGGGGGGATGTAAGATATCATCTTTTTTAAATAAATAAAATATAAAACGCTAAACGAACTTTAAAAATTACACCTAAATTAAAGGAGAGTACGAAATGAATACAATCATGATTGTAGAAGATGATATGAAAATCGCTGAATTACTGGGAACTCATATAAAAAAATATGGATACCAAAGTGTTATTATAGAGGATTTTGAAAATATCTTAGAAATATTTCAAGAGATAAAACCAGATTTAGTGCTATTAGATGTAAATTTACCTAATTTTGACGGTTATTATTGGTGTCGCCAAATACGAGCTATTTCTACTTGTCCAATTGTATTTCTATCTGCAAGGAGTGGGGAAATGGATCAAGTTATGGCTTTAGAAAATGGTGGTGATGACTACATTACAAAACCTTTTTATTATGAAGTTGTAATGTCTAAAATCCGTAGTCAACTCAGAAGAGCATACGGTGAATATGCTCCTAAAGTAAAAGAACGAATAGTTGAGCAATCAGGATTATTCCTGTTCCCAGAAAGGATGGAACTTCAACTAGATGATAAGACGATTTTACTTACTAGAAAAGAAACAACTTTATTGGAAATATTGATAACAAAGTCTCCGCTTCTTGTAAAACGTGAAGTGATTTTAGAACAACTATGGGATAGTTCATATATAGACGAGAATACATTGAGTGTAAATATAGGTAGAATTAGAAGGAAATTGCAAAATTTGGGTATTGAAAACGCACTGGAGACAGTTCGTGGTGCTGGTTATCGTTTGCATGCTACTTGGGAAAAGGAAGGAAAGGAATAATGAAATTATTTTTACAAGAACATATTCCACTCATTTGTTATACATTTGCCCAATTGCTTATCATCCTTTTTATTTATTGGTTTGATGGTTATCCACATATTTTGACAGCATTATATTCTGTATTTTTGGGTGTTTTTTTATTAATGGGTTATCTAATATATCGTTATTATAGTCATCGTTCATTCTACAAGCGTCTATCAACACCAATGGAAACTTTAAATGAGTCAATAAAAGAAAGTGATTTGACTCCATTATCAATGGCCTTAGATAAATTACTACAAGCTCAATATCAATATTATCAAAACCAATTAAAAAAATGGGAACGAAAACAACAAGAACAAATGACTTTTATGAATCAATGGGTCCATCAAATGAAAACACCTCTTTCTGTTATTGAGTTAATTACACAAGATGCAGATGACTTTCGATTTGACAGTATTAATGAAGAAACGGAAAGAATCAAAAAAGGATTAGAAATGGTCTTATATGTTGCTCGTTTAGAAACATTCGAACAGGATTTTCATGTAGACAGCTTGAAATTATTGGGAATGATTGATTCTGTAATTCATGAAAATAAACGTCTGTTTATACGTAGTTATGTGTATCCAGAGGTAAAAGTAGATCCGAATCTTATTGTAGAAACAGATAAGAAATGGTTTCGATTTATACTCAATCAAGTGCTGTCAAATGCAATCAAATATTCATCAAGTAAGAAAGAGAAAGTAATAGTATCGGCATATTCAAAAGGACGAGCAATTATTTTGGAAGTAATAGATTATGGAGTTGGTATTCCTACTGCTGATTTACCACGTGTTTTCAATCCATTTTATACTGGAGAAAATGGTAGGAAATTTAAAGAGTCTACGGGAATGGGATTATATCTTGTTAAAGAAGTATGTGGAAAATTAAATCATAAGATTGATCTAGAATCTGAGGTAGGTAAGGGAACAAAAGTTAGAATCGTATTCCCGTATGCATCTCGTTAACCGATGAAAGGTAGACTTTTCATCGGTTTTTTCTTTTGAATCTTACAAACTTGTTAGATAAATGTTAGGGAAATCGATATGAGACATACTAAATATAGGTTACACTTCATGTATCGAAAAGAGAAATGGAAGGTGAAATACTTGTGGAGATACTACATGTTTCAGATTTAGGGAAAGTTTATCCTGGGAAAATTTCTTATACAGCATTATCCCATATTGATTTAAAAATAAACAAAGGTGAATTTGTAGGAATTATGGGACCATCTGGGAGTGGTAAAACAACGCTATTAAATATGGTGTCTACTATAGATGCTCCAACATCAGGAGAAGTATTAATTCATGGAGAAAATCCATATCTGTTATCTCCAGATCAGTTGTCTTTATTTCGAAGACGTGAATTAGGGTTTGTTTTTCAATCATTTAATCTCCTTAATACATTGACAGTGAAAGAAAATATTGTTCTTCCACTTACGCTTGATGGTGTAAGCCCTAAAGAAATGGAAGGTAAAGTTGAAGCCATTGCTGAAAAACTAGGGATAACTGAAATATTAGATAAACGTACGTATGAAATTTCTGGTGGGCAGGCACAAAGAACAGCAATCGCACGAGCTACTATTCATAATCCGAAGTTATTACTTGCGGATGAGCCTACAGGCAATCTGGATTCAAAATCTGCTTGTGATGTGATGGAATTATTGACAAGGCTTAATAAAGAAAGTGGCACAACGATGATGTTAGTGACACATGATGCAATGGCTGCAAGTTATTGTGATCGCATTGTGTTTATCAAAGATGGACAGTTGTACAATGAGATTTATTGTGGAGATAATCGCAAAGTATTCTATCAAAAAATTCTAGAGGTTTTAGCATTATTAGGAGGAAATGCACATGACTTTTCGACAGTTCGCATTTAATAACGTCATTCGAAGTAAACGAACATATTTGGCTCATTTTTTAAGTAGTACGTTTGCCATTATGATTTTCTTTACTTATGCATTACTTGCATTTCATCCTAATTTACAAGGGGATCTTGCTACCAGTGTAACAATCAATACATTTGCAAAGTCAGGTTTGCAGATATCACAGGGGTTAATATTTTTCTTCTCATTCTTCTTTATCCTATATTCTGTAAGTGCATTTTTAAAAACAAGAAAAAAAGATTTTGGAATTCTAATGCTACATGGGATGTCACGTTCACAGTTAAATAAATTAGTATTTATTGAAAATATAATTATTGGTATCGCTTCTATTTTAACAGGAATTACAATTGGAATGGCGTTCTCTAAGTTTATCTTAATTATGAGCAACAATCTGTTACTTATTGATAAAGGACTCCCATTTTACATGCCCTTTAAAGCAATTGGGATAACATTTGGAGCTTTCTTCTTATTATTTTTATTTATTTCACTTTTCACTTCTCGACTAGTAAATGTAAAGCAATTAGTAGAATTAATAAAGGCAGGAGAAAAGCCAAAGCCTGAACCAAAAGCATCCTTTTGGCTATCTTTATTCGCGCTTATTTGTATTGGATTAGGATATACGGCTGTTTTCCATAGTGTTAACGCAATTCAATACAAGGATATGAATTATGTATTATTCATGATGGCGACAGGGGTGAGCTTTGTTGTGCTTGGAACGTACTTCTTATTTACACAGCTCAGTGTGTATGTGTTACGTGTATTAAAAAAAAGAGAAAATATTTTCTTTAAGAAAACAAACATACTCACCATCTCAGATTTAGTGTATCAATTAAAAGATAATGCAAAAATGTTTTTTATGGTCACTATTATATCTGCCGTTGCCTTCATTGCAGTGGGGACTTGTATGGGATTAGGCAATTCATCCATGGCTGAATCGGATAGCCCTTTTGCATTTTCTTATCAGTCTTATAATAATAACCATCTAGAAAAAGAACATCTAAAAAAAATAGAAAGCGAACTCCATGATGGTGAGTTTAATTTCAAACAGGTGACTTATTCAATAAAACAAATTCCAGATACTCTCTATTACAGTAATATATTATCAAACGTCATAAAATTAAGTGATTATAATAAGTTAGCTAATGTATTTGGTTTTGAAAAAGAAAGCTTAAAAGATGAAAATGATAGTGTTGTCATACCTTCAAGAAAATTCGCTAATACAAAATCGAATCAAAATAACTTTCAATTGTTGTATAAAAATATAAATAAAGATATGCATGTAAATAAAATACTGACTCCGAAAGAATTACAAGATAAAAACCAAACGATAATTATTGTACAAGACGCTGTATATAATCAAATGATAGTGGATGCAGAGGATCACTATGGTAAATCCACTATAAATGGTTTTATTGTGAAGGACTGGGAGAAAACGCAAAAAGTTTCTGAAAAAATCGTGACTATTTTTCAGAAAGATAATGAAGGTAGAAATGAGCCTATAGTATACAACGAACAATATAAATTTTCTTCTTTAATTTCTACATGGATAGTGATGAAGCAAGGTTTTGGACTTGCATCCATCATGAGTGTATTAATAGGCATTGTTTTCTTTACGTTTGCTGCAAGCTTTTTATATTTCCGATTATACACAGACTTAGAACGAAATCAGCAGCAATATAAAATGATAGCAAAAGTTGGTTTAAGTAAACCTGAATTAAAGAAAATTGTGTCACGTCAACTTGCATTACTATTCTTTTTACCCATTGTAATAGCAATTACACATAGTGCAGTAGCTTTTACGGCCTTGCAAGAGTTAGCCGATTTTTCAGTCTTGGGTAGTTCAGTTATGGTATTAATTTGTTTCTTAGTTTTGCAAATTATATACTTTTACTTTGTTCGTTCTCAATACTTGAAAAAAATGTATAAAACGATTTTTTAATTCAAATATAATTAAAAGAAGGAGAATATAGGTTGAAAAAAAGACTTGGATTATTAATAGTAGCTGGTATTTCGATTACCATGTTAGGAGCATGTTCATTATTTGGTGTAAAAGATTCTCCAGCAAATGGAATTTCAATAGAAGTAGGAAAGATAAACGAACAAGCAAGAAACTCTATAATAGACTCATACAAAGATATAACAACATCACAAGACCTATATCAATTAAAAGAAGGGACTATAGATAATAACAAGCTCAACATAAAGCTACCGACTAATTTTGGGGATTCTATGGATACTGCTACTAGTAATTTACTATTTATTAGTAGAACAACTGCTGAAAAAATGAATAAAAAGGGGCTTATACGTGAAAGGGATAATAATCAAGGGCTTCTATCTTCAGTCCCTCTTGATTCGTTACCAAAAATAGAAAAAGATGAAACTATCTTATTTGCAAATAAAGAATATAAAGACTTGAAAGAACTAACATTTGATGAGAAAAAAATGAATGTTCAATT
This sequence comes from Bacillus sp. NPDC094077, assembly GCF_050279465.1. NCBI lineage: Bacteria > Bacillati > Bacillota > Bacilli > Caryophanales > Bacillaceae > Bacillus > Bacillus sp. NPDC094077. The sequence goes on from NZ_JBNNUF010000002.1 coordinate 236,393, forward strand.
TAAAGGGGATGTATGGTTATCTCCATATCGTGGTGTATCCAACGTAATCCTATTAATTGTAGATGATACATTATTTAAAGAAATAAATGGGAAAGAAAAAGCAAGACAATTTCTATCTTTTAATAAATCTTTTGGGAATCTTAATTTAGAGAGTCAAGGGAAAGCACCAGAATTAAGAAAGGAAATAGATAAAGTGAATACGGCTTTGGGCAATGAGGACAAGGGAGCCGTCAATTTTGTAAATATTACTGAAAAATAAACAATTACGTTTATATGGGTAGCATCCCATCACCATCAGGTTAAGAAAAACAAACCTATCATCGACATAGTGTTGTTGTGATAGATTATGATGAACAATATGTATATATTAACGGCTCGAAGTGATGAAGATGACACTTATACCCTAAGTAATTTTTTGTACGGTTTATATTTTTGTTATTTTCTATTGTAGAATCCTTATTATAAGGGTTCTATTTTTTGTATCAAAAATCTATAAAGAAAAAGATAATATCGGCGAAAACGAATTAAAAGGTATTTTAAATAAAATTGTTAAAACAACACTAATAATGATACCGATTGCTAAATAGATTCGCTTCTTTTGTTTGTAAGAATCTTAAAATCTTTCCCTTCCAATGCAACTTAACCATAAATTAATTTTTTTGTAAATGTGGAACAATTTCATTACTTACACTGTCTATTAAACGTTAAAACATTTTTTGTTTAATAAATTAAGAAAGGAATAATCATTTATAACTAAGGGAGAAGATTGAATTGAAAAAAATATGGATGCTACTTTTCTTTTGTTTCGGAATTATGTTGGTAGGGTGTAATAAAAACGAACCGCCAAAACAAGCATTTGAAGAATATATCAATTTATGGAATGATAAAAAATTTACAAGTATGTATGATCATTTATCAGAACATGCCAAAAAAACGATTTCTAAAAAGGACTTCACAGAGAAATATCAAAAAATCTATGATGGTATTGGAGTTAAGAATTTAAAAATTAAAACGAAAGGAGAGAATGCTAAAGATAAAGATCTATTTCTTTATGAAGTTAATATGGATACGGATGGAGGGCCAGTTTCATTCATCCATGAAGCAAAACTCGTGAAAGAAAAGGAATCTTGGAAAATAGATTGGACACCAGACTTCATTTTTCCAGGGATGAAAAAAGATTACAAAGTACGTATGCAAACAGAGCAAGGAAAACGCGGAGAAATATATGATCGAAATGGGAAAGGGCTTGCAACGAATGGTAAAGCGACTGAGGTTGGAATTATTCCAGAGAAACTAGGCGAAACGGCAGCGCAGACAAAAGAAATAGTAGCACAATTACTTGATATGTCTACAGAAGAGGTCGATCAGAAGCTCGCAGCGAAATGGATAAAACCAGATTCCTTTGTTCCAATTGGTATTTTAAAAGAGGGAACTAGACAGAATGATTATATTGAATTAGAAGGAGTTTCATCTCGCCCAGTAAATATTCGTACGTATCCATTAGGAGAAGCTGCGGCACACTTAACGGGATATATAGGAAAGGTAAATGCAGAGGAGTTAAAATCGCTTCAAAAAAAAGGTTATCAAGCAGATGATTTAGTGGGTAAGACAGGTTTAGAGAAAGTATTAGAGAATAAATTGCGTGGTGAAAAGGGTGGACGCGTATTTATGGAAGACGAGAACGGAAAAGAGATTAAAAACTTAGCAAAAAAAGAAGCAAAAGAAGGGGAAAATGTTACGTTAACAATTGATGCTGCAATTCAAGAAAAAATCTTTAATGAGATGAAAAATGAAGCAGGATCTAGTGCAGCGGTCAATCCTAAAACGGGTGAAACAATCGCACTTGTAAGTAGCCCTGCTTATAATCCAAATACAATAGTTAGAGGAGCATCAAAAGCCCAACGAGAAGCATGGAATAACGACTCGAAACTTCCAATGATGAATCGTTTCACACAAGCATTTGTACCAGGTTCCGTATTTAAAACGATTACAGGTGCAATTGGTTTGGAAACGAAAACAATAAATCCTAAGGAAGAATTTAAAATTCAAGGATTAAAGTGGACAAAAGATTCATCTTGGGGAAATTATTATGTAACACGTGTGAAGGATGCTAGTCCAATTGATTTTGATAAGGCAATGAAGTACTCTGATAATATTTATTTTGCTCAACAAGCTTTGAAAATGGGAAAAGATCAGTATGTAAATGAATTTAAGAAATACGGATTTTATGAAAAATTACCAATCGAATACGAATTTCCTATTTCAATCATTGCAAGAGATGGGATAAAAAATGATATTCAACTAGCAGACACAGGATATGGACAAGGACAAGTATTAATGACACCACTTCATTTAGCATTAACATATGCACCGATTGTGAATGAAGGGAATATTCCGTCGCCTCATCTTTTAAAAGAAGCAAAAGTAGCGGGGAATTGGAAAGAAAATGTGGTTTCTAAAAAGAATCAAGAGATATTAAAGAGTGCATTAATAAAAGTCATTAATGACCCTGATGGCGCGGGGAGAATTGCTAAGGTTGATGGTGTAACTCTAGCTGGTAAAACGGGTACAGCAGAGCTGAAAGAGTCGAAAGAAGCAGACGGAAAAGAACTTGGATGGTTTGCAGCTTTTGATGCGAATGCACCAGACATGATTGTTACCATGATGATCGAAGATGTAAAAGGAAGAGGAGGGAGTAATGTTCCAGGCGAAAAAGTAAAACATGTTTTTCAGAAATAACACTTAATTATAAGGTGAAATCTTTTACTAAATTTATTATATGTTTGCTTAACTCAAAGGTATAAATTGGGCAAAATAAAGAATAATTAAATTTCAAAAAAAGCATTCTTCCTAATCGAGAATGCTTTTTTATTTTGTTGTGGCTCTAGAAAGTTGATACCCCATCATATTCATTATTTGCACGTACGTGCTGATTGGTAGTTTGTCCTAAATACTGATTTAAAATCAGAGGATTCGTCGGAAGTGTAAAATTGCATAGTTGAGAGTGCGATTCCGATTGGGACAGGTACTAATGAAGCTGGTGATAAAAAACTTGTTCATTTTTATTTTCATATCTGAAATCTTGGTGTTGCTAATAGTAAATATAAGAGAAGAACAAATTGAAATAGACAAACGAGGGTGATTTTAAACTTAAAAAAACAGTTATTTAGTAAAAAATAAATAGAGCACACAAATAAGTATGCTCTCAAAAAAATAGGTGATATAAGTGGAGTGTTGCGTGAAATTCAAAAATAATAATCAGATTTTTATGAGTGTATTTTTAACATTGTATGCTTTACTTGTTTTGTAGGAGCCTGTCATGTAAGAGAATGTATAAGTGATTATCTAATGAAAATTATTGCTCACCTTTACATTTTTTAAGAAGGATTCTTCTATCAAAAAAAAGATAAACAATGGAACAAATGAAACTTGTATCATGTCTATATATTGAAACCATATTAAAAGTGAGGGCAGTTTTATGTTTATTCAAATAAGTTTGAGGTGTGGAAATGGAACAGAAGTTTATTGAAAAAAGTAATCATGATGAGCTTGACTATATTATAAAAGACTATTGGCAAGATGTATGGAATTATTCATTTATTATTACGAAAGATCCACACTTATCAGATGACATCACGCAAGATGTCTTTATAAAGGTTTTTAAACATTGGCATTCGTTTCGAAAGGAGTCATCTATTAAAACGTGGATATTAAAAATTACAAGAAATACGGCAATAAACTATTTGAAATCCTCCTATTTTAAAAGGATATCTTTAATAGGATTTTTTAGTGACGATAAGCAATCTTTGTCGGCGGAACAAGAATTTTTTAAGCAAGAGGAAATGAATGATGTGTGGGAGGTTGTATTAAAACTACCTAAAAAACACCGTGAAATACTAATATTGGACGCAAAATACGAATTATCTTATGAAGAAATGGCTGAAACATTAGGAGTGTCAATTGGAACTGTAAAATCTAGATTAAGCCGAGCAAGAAGTAAGGTTTCAAAATTAATAGGGGAGGGTAGAAGTGATGAACAATAAAAAAAATCCTGACTGGTATAGCAAATTAAAAGGCGGCCCAATGGAGCACCGTAAAGATGAAGAAGAATTTATTTATAAAATAAAGCAATCGGTATACCAAAATAGTGAAGTAGATTCTGTAACATACAAGAGACCATTTCGTAAAAAAGCATTGCCTATTGTAGTTGTTTTGGCTTGTACAATGTTATTTTTTATTATTCAACAACCTTGGCTTGATGATAATAAATCACCGGTACAAAGTAGTACTCAAATTAAGCCTAAAACAAAAGATGAGTCTGCTCAAGATCCTTCATTAAAACAATTTATGAATGATTTATATCGAACTACAGATTTAAAAAATGAAAATGACCTGTATAGAGCGTTAAATGATGAAGTTCTATTTAAAGGGAAGAGTTATAAGAAGGATGAATTAAAGTTTGATGAAGATATTTTTCATGAGTTGCAAGTTGCTCTTACAATGGGAGGAGAATTTGTGAATGATACAAAGCAAGTATACAAAGTACCAAGTGGATTAACAGAAAGTGATCAGTCAAAGCAAGCGCATTTTATATATGCAACTGTTACTGGAAACAAAACGAAAATTTTAGCTGAACCAAAACGAGAATCACAAGTTTTATATGAAGTATCTAATGAAATGGTAAAAGCTTGGATTCCAGAAAAAGTGCAGAATGATGGATATATAAAAATATCGACAATTAACGGTAATACTGGATATGTACAAAAAGAATATGTTTTAACTGATATTAAGTATTCATTCATATTCGAAAAGGATCATGAAGGTATATGGAAAATAACGAATATAGATTCTATATGGTAAAAGAGGAAGGTTCACTTTAGTGAACCTTCCTCTTTGTTTTTATTTTCTTTTTGAAGAGTATTCCAGTACTCTAAAATTTCTGATGTAACGAGAGCAGCGATGTTTTTTTCTGAATTACTACCAGGAATAACGACAGAAATAGCAATTTGTGGATCTTCGGTAGGAGCATATGCAATGAAAAGAGAATGATTTATCATTCTTTCTTCCTCGTTCGGAGAGCCTGTTATACCTGTTTTACCTGCGACATGAAAGGGCAAATTTTTGATCTCCTCTATATTTTGACTCATCCCACCTTGTATGACACTCCAAAATTTCATAGGATAACGATTTGAACTTTCTAAGATTGGTTTACTCTTTTTTGTCTCCTTACCGTCCTGACCAATAATAGCACTTACGATTTGAGGTTTATATTTATCACCTTTACTTGCCAAAGTTGCTGCATATTGGGCGAGTTGAAGAGGAGTGTGCACTTCATTTCCTCCCCAAGAGGCATTTAATAAAGCGGAGATTCCATTTTCAAACTTATTAGATGGATGAAATTCATATTGTCCGTCTTCTTCAAAGGGTAAATCAATCCCGGTTTTAGAACGAAGGCCGAATTGCATTAAATAATCTGTCCATATATGTGCCACTTTTTCTATATTCCCATTATTTTGGTTGAATAAGGGTAGAGCTACTTTTGCTGTCATAAATGTGTTAGATGAATTAATGATAGCCTGACTCGGTGTAATCTCACCTGTTGGCGTTCCAGGTGCATTCGTAATGTTATTTTGATTATCATACTGAAAAGTGCCTTTATCTAAATAAGTATCTTCAGGTTGAAATAGCTTTTCGTTTAATCCAATTAAAATAGTAAGTGGCTTTATAGTAGAGGCCATATTTATATAAGATTCACCATACTTTAATTTTTGAATTGCTTTATTTTGCGAAAGTGATTTGATGTTCTCTTTTTTAGATGATACATGTGTATGTAATGTATTTGGATCAAAAACTGCCGAGTTGGCCATAGTTAAAATTGCACCGGTTTTTACATCGGTCACTACAACATAACCAGCATTAGCATCCGGTATTTTCTTAATTTGAGATCTTAATGCTTCCTCTGTTTTTTGCTGCAACTTAGAGTCTAAAGCTAGCCTGACATCTTTTCCTTTTTGAACTTTTTGAATGTTCCATGAGAACTTTTTATTATTCATTTTAAAAATAAGAGTTTTTCCTGGTTTTCCTTTTAAATCATTTTCATATTGAAGCTCAACCCCACTTTTCCCAACAGGTCCATACTTAGAATTAATGTCATTTTCTACATACCCAATTACTTGTGATGCAATTTCGTGCTTTGGATAATATCGAACCAATTCATCTTTGATGATTACATTATTGGGCTTGTTCTTGTTTATGAATGTAAGTTCACTCTCATTTATGTCAGAGTATAACGGTATATCATTCATAGTTTGCATTTTACAAGATTGTTGTAATTGTAATTTTGTGTCCTTTACAGAAATGTCATGTTGAAACTCGCTTGAAAATTGATTGAAAAAAGCTAATGTGTTTGATGTATCTTGTTTCGATAGCTCTTCATCATTAGAAGTGCAATATAGAGATTTAACTTTCTTATTTGTAGCTAGTATTACACCATTTTGATCAAAAATTTTTCCTCTTTCAGCTGAAGAAGTTGCGATAGTAATTGAAATGAAGTTGATTTTTAATAAAATTAGTAAAATCAAACCTACAATAAAAAGAACCGCTAAAAATCTCCATCTTTTTATTTTTGTATGTAACATAAAACCCTCCCTTATTTAGCTTATTTCATCTTATAGTTAATTATTTTTTTTGTAAATGTGGAACAACTTTATGATTTAGATTGTCTATTAAGTATTACAGCATGAAGAAAGGAACAATTAGTATGAAAAGTTAATAGCAAGTCTATGTGTAAGTTTAATATGAGTCATTATACAGTTTAGCATTTCTAATGCAAGCGACAAAAAAATAGAGAGAAAAACAGGAAGGGAGATTTATCAATTACACGGCTAAACGAAAAGGAATTGACGCTTACAAGGATTTAGAAAAAAAGATAAGACACTATTTATAATTGAATGGTGGTTTCTAATATATAGGGAACGTATTTAGTATATTTATTTACTCAGTATTAGTGAGGAGTTCCAGAAGAATTATATGGAGGATTTATGAAAAAACAAAAAGAAAAAAAGCAGAAGACATATGTATCTATTCGATTAAATATAATGTTCCTTTGCATATTTGTACTATTCTCAGCTATTATTATGCAGCTAGGAAAAGTACAAATTGTTGAGGGAGAGGATTATAAGAACCAAGTGGAAAACAGTCAAAATGCAACAACTAGTATTCCGGTTCCACGTGGGCAAATTCTAGATCGAGAAGGGAAAACAGTTGTTAATAATCAATCTCTTCGTACGATTACGTATACAAGGGCGAAGGGGATAACGAGTAAAGATATTTTAAAAACAGCAAAAGAATTGGCGAAAGTACTTGAAATGCCTGAACAAGATATAAATAAGTTAACGGATATCGATAAAAAAGATTTCTGGATGCAATTGAATACGAAACGTGCGGAGTCAAAGATTACTAAAAAAGATATAGAAAAGTTTAAAGAAAAGGGAATAGAGGGAAAAGAGTTAGATAAAAAAATTGAAGACTTAAGACGAAGTCGCGTTACAGAAGTAGAATTGGCAGAATTAACAGCACAAGATTTAAAGGTGTTAGCTATTAAAAGTAAAATGAGTTCGGGTTATCAACTAACGCCACAAATTATTAAAAAAGATGTAACAAATCAAGAGTATGCGCAGATAAGTGAAAACCTTGCGGAGTTTCCAGGAGTAGATGCAACAGTTGATTGGGAGCGTAATTATGTAAATGGTAATTTATTTCGTTCCGTGTTAGGTAATATTACGAGTAGTGAAGAAGGATTACCGAAAGAAAACTTAGATTCTTATTTGGTACGTGGGTATAACCGTAATGATCGTGTAGGAAAAAGTTATATTGAACAACGATATGAAGATGTATTACATGGTACAAAAGAAGAAGTGAAAAACATTACTGATAAATCAGGAAACATTATAAACACAGAAATAATCTCTAAAGGAAAAAGTGGTAATAGTATAACATTAACAATTGATATGGAATTACAAAAGAAAGTGGAAGAAAGTATAGAGAAAAATTTGAGAGCTTTTAAGAGTTCAGAGCCACTGTTAGACCGAGCTTTTGTCGTCATGACGAATCCAAATAACGGACAGATTTTATCTATGGCAGGCAAAAAGATTGTAGAAAAAGAAGGGAAAATAGAAATTGAGGATCTAGCATTAGGTAACATGACAACTTCGTATGAGTTAGGGTCAGCTGTAAAAGGTGCTACTTTATTAACTGGATATGAGACAGGGGCAATACAGCCAGGAGATCAATTTTATGATGCACCGATGAAATTTAAAGGTACACAAGCTAAGAAATCGTGGAATGTATCCGGATTTGGTAATATTAATGATTTACGAGCTTTACAAGTATCTTCGAATGTATACATGTTCCAGACAGCTTTAAAAATCGCGGGAGTTAATTACGTACCAAATGGTTCATTGGATATTAAACAAGGTGCATTTGATACGATGCGCTATTATTTTAAACAATTTGGATTAGGCGTCCCAACAGGTATTGATTTACCGAATGAAATAACTGGACAAACGCGAAAAGTAGATAGTCAACCTGGGTTTTTACTAGATTTTTCTATCGGTCAGTATGATACGTATACGCCATTGCAATTGGCACAATATATTTCAACTATTGCAAACGGTGGTTATAGAATGCAACCCAAAATTGTACAAGAAATACGAGAACAATCCATAAAAGAAGAGGAAGTTGGCAAAGTTATACGCTCAATAGAGCCTGTCGTATTAAATCGAATTGATATGAAGACAGAACATATCGATCGGATAAAAGAAGGATTTAGATGGGTATTCCAAGAAGGTGATGGAACTGGTGTGAAGTATTTCAAAAACGCTCCATATAAACCAGCAGGAAAGACAGGGACAGCTCAAACCGTATATGGTGGAGATGATCCAATTGGTAGAAATGCAAAAGGAGAACGTATGGAATGTTACAACTTAACATTAGTTGGATATGCTCCATATGATAATCCAGAAGTAGCGTTTTCAGTAGTAGTTCCATGGCTTCATAATGATAAAAGTGGAATTAATTCTATAATTGGAAAGGAAGTTTTAGATGTATACTTTGATTTAAAAAAGCAACGTATACATGGTGAAGCTGCTAGTACAGATAGTGCTAATCAAAATTAGTAAAATTTGTGCACTTTTCTCAGGGGTAGAGCCCCTGTTTATATAAAAGCTTTTATAAGTTAAAGGAAGATTTGAAATAAAAGATAGCAGCTATCATAGTTGCTATCTTTTATTTTGTTAATAACTCAGATATTAGTTATAAAATTTTTTAAGTTTATGGAACAAACTTGTTTTATTGTTTGTCTATTATGTGTACGTAAAAAAGGTATTAAGAATTTGAAAGGAATGATGATTTTGAAAAACAAGAGGATGCTAAAAATAGGTATATGCGTTGGTATATTAGGTTTAAGTGTTACAAGCCTAGAAGCTTTTACAGGAGGGACATTGCAAGTTGAAGCGAAAGAAAAGACAGGGCAAGTGAAACATAAAAATCATGCGACGTATAAAGAATTCTCTCAACTTGAGAAAAAATTTGATGCTCGATTAGGTGTGTATGCTATTGATACTGGTACAAATCAAACAATTTCTTATCGACCTAATGAGCGGTTTGCCTTTGCATCAACCTACAAGGCGTTAGCGGCAGGAGTATTGCTACAGCAAAACACAATTGATAAATTAAATGAAGTCATCAAATTTACGAAAGAAGACTTAGTGGAATATTCACCTGTTACAGAGAAACATGTAGATACTGGAATGACACTAGGAGAAATTGCTGAGGCTGCTATTCGTTCAAGTGATAATACTGCAGGGAACATTTTATTTAATAAAATAGGCGGACCTAAAGGATATGAAAAAGCGCTTAGACAGATGGGGGATCGGGTTACTATGTCTGATCGCTTTGAAACAGAATTAAACGAGGCTATTCCAGGAGACATTCGTGACACTAGTACAGCGAAAGCAATTGCTACGAATCTTAAAGCTTTTACGGTCGGAAATACGCTTCCAGATCATAAACGTAAAGTTCTTACAGAGTGGATGAAAGGAAATGCTACAGGAGACAAACTTATTCGCGCAGGCGTGCCAACTGACTGGGTAGTTGGGGATAAATCAGGAGCTGGAAGTTACGGGACACGAAATGATATTGCTATCGTTTGGCCGCCAAATAGAGCACCTATTATCATCGCAATTTTATCCAGTAAAGATGAGAAAGAGGCTACCTATGATAATCAACTAATTTCAGAGGCGACTGAAGTTATAGTCAATGCTCTTAGGTGATGATATCTTAGTTTTCGCATTTCTTAACCTGATGTTATTGAAAGTATAAAATTAGAAAACGATTCTTTTTCGTGTGAAAAGAATCGTTTTTGTATCCTTATTAAAGGGAGAAAAGCAAAAATATAATAGTTTAGAGAAAGAATTGAAGAAACACCATGTCACTGTTTTAAGAAATGAACATGTAATACTACAAAAAGGCGGACAAGAAATAAACTTGTTAGGTATTGATGATTCGGAATTTGTTAATGTAAACCGTGATGAAAGAACTATTGTAAAAGTGAAAATTGAAATGCAGCCAGATAGTTATAATGTATTACTATCCTATAGGACTGAATTTATTGAGGAGTATACTGATGAGCGAATAGATTTAGTTTTATCGGGACACGCTCATGGTGGGCAAATTAGGTATCATTTATCGGTGGATTAGTAGCTTCAAATCAAGGTGTTTTACCTAAATATACAGCGGGTTTATATGAAGAACAAAATACATCTATGGTGGTTAGTAGAGGATTAGGCAATAGTATCATTCCGCAAAGGATTTTTAATAGGTCAGAAATTGTAGTCGTACAGCTAAATTAAACTGTACGATTTTTTTATGTACAAAATGAGTAAAGGAGCTCTATTCATTTTGTACAAGTTTACATTACAATTTTGTTAAAAATTTTCTACGTTACATAAAGTAACAAAATTTGACCCGAAGTGTTTGTTATAGTGTAAATAATCAAAAAACTTAAAAATTAGTCGAGTGAAAAGTGTGATATGAAATTCATGTAAAAAACATAAAGGGGTGTACACATGCATAAAGAATTTGAAATTGAAGAGTATACGGCGATAGAGGAACAAATTCATTACTATTGTAAATGTTTATTAGTCAGCCATCCTGATCAAATAATAAAGTACTTAGAAAAAAGATTAGAAAAATATGCAGAAACATTACAATATGCACATTTATATCCCGATACAGTTATTTTACCGTTACAGCAACTAGTTATCGAATATTCTTTAGACGTTGCTAGAATTAGGAAGTATATGAATTTAAAAACATAAAGACAGATGTATAGTTAAAATGAAACAGAGTCGACTTTAAGAAAACACATTCTAATGTCGACTCTGTTTCATTGTTTGAAGTATTAATTGAAAATACATATTAATCAATGAAGTTTGACATATAATTTTGCAAGAGGAGAATAAAAGTGAGCACTCACTCATTTTATAAAAAGGGGGATAATACGTTGAACAACCTTCAATTATTTTACGGACTGTATCAAAAAGTTTTGGAAAAAAAGAAGTTTTACATAATCTTTCATTGCAAGTTGAAAAAGCAGAGATTTTTGGTTTAGTTGGACCTTCTGGATCAGGAAAAACGACGCTTATTAAAATGATTGCAGGTATTAATGAAGCAACGAAAGGTGAAGTTATTCTAGTTTTGAAAAAGGACCAGTAAAAGGAAAAGGAACTGGGGTATTTGGTGGAGCAGTATTAAAAAATTTTTCGCATCTTCCTATTGAAGAAGAAGGTAGATTGTCGAATTTTATTATTAGAGAGCATTTCTTTACAAGATTGTTTACAATCGCGCATTACAAAATGATTAAACATACTAAAAATATGAAAGAACTCGTAGTATTTCAGTCAGATAATAAATATTTATTTATGGCATATAATCAGGTGAAACAAAAAGAATTAGGGCGTATTATTGCAAATCATAAAAATGGAACTATTGAAGTTGTATTTAATAACTATGAGAAGACTTTATATGAATTATTCATGCGTACACCCCGCTATACATCGAATGTAAATGTATGCGAGCACATTTTCGGATATTTTAAAACAAAGTTAAAAAAACAAGAAAAAGCTCATTTTTTAGAACCGCTAAACAAGTATGCAATGAAGAAAATACCACTTAGCAGTTTGCTTACTGTTTTAAAATCGTGGGCCATTCGATTTGATGATAAGTATTTATTGAGACAAACATATTTCGAACCGTATCCTGAAGCGGTAGTAGAAATTTCAGATTCCGGAAAAGGTAGAGATTATTGAACAAAAAAATACATAATTCGACATGAAAACTCCTATGTTGTTGTAGAACAATGTAGGAATTTTTTTGTGCATTAGTACAGAATCTGTTTTAAAATTAAGTTATGACAGAATTATAGCAATTGTCTAACTAATGTTTTTATCTTTTAATTCGTAATGTTTGTAGTAGAAACTCGCACGCTGTCGAAACTCAATATTCGATAAGGGGTGTGTAGCGGAATGGAATTTACTCTAACTCGCGAAAAACAAATGATTAAAGAAATGGTACGTGACTTTGCTGAAAAGGAAATTGCACCGAAAGCTGTATATTATGACAAAACTGCGGAATTTCCATATGAAACATTTCAAAAAATGGGCGAACTAGGATTATTAGGCATCCCATTCCCAGAAGAGTATGGAGGTTCAGGTGGCGATACTGTATCGTACGCGTTAGCGGTTGAAGAAATTGGTCGTGCTTGTGGTGGTACTGGTTTAAGCTATGCTGCAACAATTTCATTAGGGGCTTCTCCAATTTATTATTTCGGTACAGAAGAACAAAAACAAAAGTATTTAGTTCCAATGGCATCAGGTAAAACTTTAGGTGCTTTCGGATTAACGGAGCCGAACGCTGGATCAGATGCAGGGGGCACACAAACGAAAGCGGTATTAGATGGTGATGAGTATGTAATTAGTGGAGAAAAATGTTGGATCACAAACGCAGAGTATGCAAATACAATTATTGTAACCGCTGTCAACGGTGTTGAAGAGAATGGTAGAAAACGTATTTCTGCATTTATCGTACCGACTACAAGTGAAGGATTAACGATTTCAAGTCCTTACGATAAGATGGGTGTTCGCGCTTCTAATACATGTGAAATCGTACTTGATGGTGTTCGTGTACCGAAAGAAAATATACTTGGTGATGTAAATAAAGGATTTAAACAATTCTTATATACACTTGATGGAGGGCGTATTTCAATCGCAGCATTAGCTGTAGGTATTGCGCAATCTGCATTTGAACGTGCACTACAATATGCGAAAGAACGTCAACAATTTGGAAAAACGATTTCTAATTTCCAAGCGATTCAATTTAAATTAGCTGATATGGCGACTGAAGTAGAGCTAGCGCGTAATTTAGTACATAAAGCAGCGTGGTTAAAAGATAACGATAAACCTTTCGGTAAAGAAGCGGCTATGGCAAAACTATTTGCATCTGAAGCGGCAAGTCGTATTGCAAATCAAGCAGTACAAATCCATGGTGGATATGGCTATATGCGTGAATATGAAGTTGAACGACATATTCGCGATGCAAAACTATTAGAAATTGGTGAAGGAACTTCTGAAATTCAACGTCTCGTAATTGCAAGACACTTAGGATGTAGATAAAAGGAGGAATCACTATGTTTCAAAAAATATTAATTGCTAATCGCGGAGAAATTGCAGTTCGTATTATGAAAACTTGTCAAAAACTTGGGATTCGTACCGTCGCTATTTATTCTGAAGCAGATGAAAATGCCCTTCATGTGAAAATGGCAAATGAAGCTTACTTAGTAGGTGGACCGCGTGTACAAGAAAGCTATTTAAACCTTGAAAAAATTATTGAAATAGCAAAGAAGACAAATGCTGAAGCAATCCATCCGGGGTACGGATTATTATCAGAGAATCCATCTTTTCCGATTCGCTGTAAAGAAGAGGGAATCGTATTTATCGGTCCTTCAGAAGAAATCATTACTAAGATGGGAAGTAAAATTGAATCACGTTTAGCAATGCAAGCAGCAGATGTACCAGTAGTTCCAGGCATTACTACAAATATTGAAACTGCTGAAGAAGCAATTGAAATTGCAAAACAAATTGGTTATCCATTAATGCTTAAGGCATCCGCAGGCGGCGGAGGCATTGGAATGCAGTTGATGGAAACTGAGCAAACGCTCACCAAAGCGTTTGAAAGTAATAAGACAAGAGCGCAAAACTTCTTTGGTAACGGAGAAATGTACTTAGAGCGCTATATAGCAGATGCACACCATATTGAAATTCAGCTTTTAGCAGATACACATGGAAACACAGTGTATCTATGGGAGCGTGAATGTTCCGTGCAGCGCCGAAATCAAAAAGTAATTGAAGAAGCACCTTCACCATTTTTAGATGAAGGTACAAGAAAAGCGATGGGAGAAGTTGCTGTACAAGCTGCTAAAGCACTTGGTTATACAAATGCAGGTACAGTTGAGTTTCTTGTAGATGATCAGAAAAACTTCTATTTCTTAGAAATGAATACGAGATTACAAGTAGAACATCCAGTTACGGAAGAAATTACTGGATTAGACCTTGTAGAACAACAACTCCTTATCGCAAGTGGTGAAAAGCTATCATTTACACAGGATGATGTGAAACGTAGTGGTCATGCCATTGAAGCTCGTATTTATGCAGAAGATCCAAAAACATTCTTCCCATCACCTGGAAAAATTACAGATCTAACATTACCGTCAAATGTACGTATCGATCACTTCTTAGAGAATCATGTAACAATCACACCTTTCTATGATCCGATGATTGCGAAAGTTATTGCTCATGGTGAAACTCGTGAAGAAGCAATTTTGAAATTACATGATGCTTTAGAAGAATTAAAAGTAGAAGGCATTAAAACGAACACGCCAATGTTGCTGAAAGTATTAGAAGACGAAGTGTTCAAAGATGGCATTTATACAACTGGTTTTGTAACGAAACAACTTGTTAAAAAATAAGATTTAACAATACTAAGGGGGAAAAAATGATGACGAAAGTATATGCATCGATGGCAGGAAACGTTTGGAAGATTGTTGTAGGAGTAGGAGATACAGTAGAGGAAGAGCAGGATGTCGTCATTTTGGAATCTATGAAAATGGAAATTCCAATCGTTTCAGAAGAAGCCGGAACTGTAATGAAAATTAATGTACAAGAAGGCGATTTTGTAAATGAAGGAGATGTATTACTAGAAATTGAATAGGGAGATATAGGGGGAAGCGAATTGAAACTACCTAATTTTGCTGTCATTAAAGAAGTAGGACCACGTGATGGTTTACAGAATGAAAAAAAGATTGTTGGCACAAAAGATAAAGTAAAATGGATTCAACTACTTACAGAAGCAGGATTGTCGTACGTTGAAGTTTCCTCATTCGTTCACCCAAAATGGGTCCCTGCATTAGCAGATGCAAGTGATGTGTTTTCTGAGCTAAAAAGGGATCCAAATGTTACATATGCAGCGCTTGTTCCAAATCAAAATGGTTTGGAACGAGCTTTTTTGCAAAATGTAGATGAGGTGAACGTTTTTTTATCAGCAAGTGAATCTCATAATAAAAGTAATATTAATAAATCAATTAAAGAAGCATTAGCTGTAATTGAAGATATAACGAAACAGGCAACATTTGAAGGGAAAAAAGTAAGAGGCTATGTTTCTACTGTATTTGGTTGTCCTTATGAAGGAGATATTAGTGTTGAAGCGGTTGATGAATTATGTAACCAACTATTTTCATACGGCATTTATGAAGTTTCTCTTGGGGATACAATCGGTGTAGCAAATCCGTTACAAGTAGAACAAGTATTAGATCATTTATTAAAGAAGTATGATACTTCGCAGTTTGCCATGCATTTTCATAATACGTATGGAATGGCACTTGCAAATGTAGTTAAGTCTTTAGAATATGGTATTACAGCTTTTGATAGTTCTTGTGGTGGACTCGGAGGTTGTCCTTATGCACCTGGAGCATCAGGAAATGTTGCAACTGATGACTTAGTGCATATGCTCCATAAGTTAGGGATTCAAACAAATATAGACGAAGAGAAGTTATTGAAAGCTAGTCAATTTATTCAAAGTAAGTTAAATATCCAATTACCGAGTCATGTGTATAGAGCGCTTCAACATAAAACAATAAGTAGGTGAGAAGATGCTACAATTACAAAACATTTCCGTTGACTATGTAACACCTCAAGTTGTAAAGATTTCGTTATATCGTGAAAGACAGGCAAACTCATTATCTTTAGCGTTATTAGAAGAATTACAAAATATATTAACGCAAATAAGTGAAGAGTCAAATACACGTGTAGTTATATTAACTGGAGCTGGTGAAAAAGCGTTTTGTGCTGGTGCTGATTTAAAAGAGCGTGCCAACATGAATGAAGAACAAGTTCGCCATGCTGTTAGTATGATTCGTTCTACTATGGAGATGGTTGAACAATTACCACAACCAGTTATTGCCGCTATTAATGGAATCGCTCTTGGTGGAGGTACTGAATTAAGCTTAGCTTGTGATTTTAGAATTGCTTCTGAAAATGCAAGCCTCGGTCTTACTGAAACTACACTTGCAATTATACCCGGAGCAGGTGGTACGCAGCGTTTACCTAGATTAATTGGCGTTGGTAGAGCGAAAGAATTAATCTATACAGGAAGACGTATTTCAGCTCAAGAAGCAAAAGAATATGGTTTAGTAGAATATGTTGTACCAGCTGAAAGATTAGAAGAAAAAGCGATTGAGATTGCAGAGAAAATTGCTAGTAATGGACCAATTGCTGTTCGATTAGCAAAAGAAGCGATTTCAAATGGTATTCAAGTAGATTTACATACCGGATTACAAATGGAAAAACAAGCGTATGAGGGAGTAATCCATACGAAAGATAGATTAGAAGGATTACAGGCATTCAAGGAAAAACGCAAACCTATGTATAAGGGGGAGTAAATATGTTAGACCAAAAACAACAATCTAATTCATTTGAAGAACGAGTTGAAACAATTAGGCAAGGCGGGGCACCGAAATATCATGAACAAAACAAAGCAAAAGGAAAGCTATTTGTTCGAGATCGCTTAGCGCTTCTATTTGATAATGGCGAATATGTAGAAGATGCATTATTTGCAAATTGTGAACAAACAGGATTACCAGCTGACGGCGTAGTAACTGCGACTGGAAAAATTCATGGTCGTACTGCGTGCGTAATGGCAAATGATTCAACAGTAAAGGCTGGGTCATGGGGATCACGTACAGTTGAGAAGATTTTACGCATTCAAGAAACGGCTGAAAAATTACGTGTGCCATTGTTTTATTTAGTTGACTCTGCTGGGGCACGTATTACAGATCAAGTAGAAATGTTCCCAGGGCGCCGTGGTGCAGGAAGAATTTTTTATAATCAAGTGAAATTATCAGGTAAAGTTCCGCAAATTTGTTTACTATTTGGGCCTTCTGCCGCAGGTGGTGCGTATATTCCAGCCTTTTGTGACGTTGTTATGATGGTGGAAGGAAATGCATCTATGTATTTAGGATCTCCTCGTATGGCTGAAATGGTTATTGGCGAGAAGGTAACTTTAGAAGAAATGGGCGGAGCACGTATGCATTGCTCAGTATCAGGATGCGGAGACGTATTATGTAAGACAGAAGAAGATGCAATTACGCAAGCAAGACAATACATTTCATATTTTCCAAGCAACTACTTAGAAAAGACTCCATTGATTACACCTCAAGAACCGAAACAGTTCGATAAAACGTTAGAACAAATCATTCCAGAAAATCAAAATGCTCCATTTAATATGAAAGACCTTATTAATCGTATCATTGACGAGGGTTCTTTCTTTGAAGTGAAAAAACTATTTGCTCAAGAGTTAATTACAGGTTTAGCGCGTATTGATGGTAAACCAGTTGGCATTATTGCTAATCAGCCACGTATGAAAGGCGGCGTATTATTCCACGATTCTGCTGATAAAGCAGCTAAATTTATTAATTTATGTGATGCATATCATATTCCATTATTATTCCTTGCAGATGTACCAGGGTTTATGATTGGTACAAAAGTAGAGCGCGCTGGTATTATTCGTCACGGTGCAAAAATGATTTCTGCAATGAGTGAAGCAACTGTACCGAAAATTTCTATCGTTGTTCGTAAAGCATATGGAGCTGGTTTATATGCAATGGCAGGTCCAGCCTTTGAACCAGATTGCTGCTTAGCGTTACCGACAGCTTCTATTGCAGTAATGGGTCCAGAAGCAGCGGTCAATGCTGTATATGCAAATAAAATTGCCGCTTTACCAGAAGAAGAGCGTGCAAGCTTCATTGCTGAAAAACGTGAAGAGTATAAGAAAGATATCGATATTTATCATTTAGCATCAGAGATGGTGATTGATGGTATTGTTCATCCAAACAATTTACGAGAAGAGTTAAAAGGACGATTCGAAATGTATATGAGTAAATATCAAGTATTCACAGATCGTAAACATCCTGTATATCCAGTTTAAAAGCCCTATTTAGGGCTTTCTTGCTCAAAAAGTCAAGGAGGGGAAAACATTGAAACAAGCAGTTTGGTTTCCAACAGAAGAGTATAAAGAAAAAACGCGTTTATATGGTTGGATGAAATCATTGGGCTATGAAGATTATGAAGCTTTTTATAATAAGTCAATTGAAGAAACAGCGTGGTTTTGGGGAGAGGCTGAAAAAGCAGTAGGCTATCAATGGATGAAACCTTATACAGAGGTGTTAGATTTAGAAAATGGTACACCGTTTGCACAGTGGTATACTGGCGGAACATGTAACGTTGTAGAATCAGCTTTATCCCGCTGGCTTGCAGATGATGAAATAAGAACACAGCCAGCACTTCAGTACGAAGGGGAAGATGGAACTTCAAAATCATTTACATATGAAGAGCTTGACAGCTGGGTAAGCCGTGTTGCGAATGGTTTGAAACACGCTGGCATTGAGAAAGGTGAGCGTGTAACAATTTATATGCCGATGATTCCCGAAACAGTTGTTGCGATGTTGGCTGTAATGAAAATAGGAGCGATTATTTCACCAATATTCTCAGGATTTGCTGCGGATGCGGTAATGACACGCGTACAAGCGGCTGGTTCAAAAATGATTATTACAGCAGATGGATTTTCACGCCGAGGTAAAGTTGTTTCATTAAAAGATGAAGTAGATAAAGCTTGTGAACATTGCCCAACTGTTGAAAAAGTTGTAATTGTTCGTCATGCAGGAAATAATTTTACACCGCATAATTACGATTTTTCGTGGAGTACGTTAGAGAAAGAAAAACCATTTACACATGCTGAAGAAATGCATAGTGATGATCCTTTAATGCTCATTTATACATCCGGAACGACTGGGAAACCAAAAGGAACGGTACACACGCATGCTGGATTTCCTTTGAAAGCAGCTTTTGATGCAGGATTTGGAATGAATATTAAACAAGGTGACCGCGTATTATGGGTAACTGACATGGGCTGGATGATGGGGCCATTTTTATTATTCGGCTCACTCATAAATGGAGCAACGATGGTTATGTACGAAGGTGTTCCAGACTTCCCAGAAGCAGATCGCTTATGGGAGACAGTTGATAAATATGAAATTACTCATCTCGGTATTTCGCCAACATTAATTCGTGCATTAATGGCAAAAGGTGATGAGTATGTAAATAAACACTCATTAAAGAGTTTAGAAGTATTCGCGTCAACTGGAGAACCATGGAATCCAGATCCTTGGATGTGGTTGTTTGAAACAGTTGGAAAAAATAATGTACCAATTTGCAATTATTCAGGAGGAACTGAAATTTCAGGTGGGATATTCGGGAATGTGCTTATTAAGCCAATTGCACCAATTAGTTTTAACGCATCTTTACCAGGAATGGCAGCGGTTGTACTTGATAATCAAGGTAAACCAATTCGTGATGAAGTTGGAGAATTATGTTTAGAGAAACCTTGGGTTGGAATGACGAAAAGTTTCTGGGAAGATGATGAACGTTATGTAAACACGTATTGGTCACGTTTTGCAAATAAATGGGTACATGGAGATTGGGTCATTTACGACGGAGAGCAATACATCATCACAGGACGTTCAGATGATACGTTAAATATTGCAGGTAAACGTATAGGACCTGCTGAATATGAATCTATTCTTGTGAAACATAATGATGTGATAGAAGCAGCAGCAATTGGTGTACCTGATGATGTAAAAGGTGAGGTTTGTCATTGCTTTGTAGTATTACGAGATGGTGTAATATTTACAGCAGAATTAAAGAAAGAATTAATGAGTTTAGTAAACTCTCATATTGGAAAAGCATTATGCCCTAAAGATATTCACGTTGTAGAAGATTTACCAAAAACACGAAATTCTAAAGTGATGCGACGCGTCATTAAGGCTGCATACTTAGGAAAAGAATTAGGCGATTTATCGTCACTTGTAAATCCAGAAGTAGTTCCGTATATTCAGGGGCTACAGTCTAGTAAATTATAAAATTAAAAGTATTTATGATGTGAACTGGCCTCTAATTGTTAGAGGTCAGTTTTTATTTTTTCTCGCATTACAATGAATAATAAAAAGAAGATATTTTCTTATCGTTAATGAGCATATTCCAAGTATTAAAATGGAAATTCATACAGCAATACATTTGTTTTTTATGTACATAGGATGATTTAGTACAAGTGTTTGTTTTTTTCTTTCTATATTTTTGCCTCGTACACTTTTAAGCTAGTGGACATACTTTATTAATAGAAATGATTAGGGGGTGAGGTTTTGGGTTCTCGATTTAATAATTGTAGAAAAAAATGTACGTGTAAACATGATGATTGTTGGGATATTTTTGAAGAGTGTAAAAAGGAAAAGCATGAGAAATGTGACAACTCTTGTGTACAAGGAATTAGAGACGAGCTTAAAAAATTAATTAATAAAACAGTGCGAATTAACACTGAAGGACGTACTTATATAGGTATTGTTTCTTCTGTAACTTGCGATGTTGTTAAGCTAGCTGCTATTCCTGGTTCAGTTGCAGCAATTATATCTCTTTGTAAAATTGAAGCAATTTTACCACCTGCTACAACTGTTGCTGATGAGTTTGATTTTAACGGTGTTGACGTAGCAAATAAAGAGTAATTATGCTTTATTTATGCTAAGCCATTCTTATGAATGGCTTTTTATTTTGTTTAAAAGGGAATATATTTTTCATATAGAAATAAATTTGAAGGTGTATAAAAGGTTGTGTGAAAGGAGAATGAGAGTGATTAAGCTGAAACAATTTACAAGAACTGATTTCAAACAATTAATTAATTGGATCGATTCCGAAGAATTTTTAATACAATGGTCAGGAAATGCATTTACATATCCTTTAAATGAACAGCAATTAGATAAATATATAGAAAGTGCCAAAACACTCGCTTTCAAAGTAATAGATGAAGAGACTGAAGAAGTAATTGGTCATATTTCACTTGGGCAAATAGACAATATAAATAAGTCTGCGAGGATTGGAAAAGTGTTAGTTGGTGATACAAAAGTGAGAGGACGTTCTATAGGTAAACATATGATGAAAGCAGTACTTTATATTGCTTTTGAACAATTGAAACTGCATAGAGTAACTCTTGGTGTTTATGATTTTAATACGTCGGCCATTTCATGTTATGAAAAAATAGGATTTGTAAAAGAAGGTTTATTAAGGGATTCAAAAAAAGTAGGAGAAATGTATTGGAATTTATGGGAAATGAGTATGTTAGAATATGAATGGAACAATAAATAACAATAGTATTTTATAATTATATTATGTTAACAAAAGGGGGTTGGTGGGAATCATGGATAAAAAAGCTAAAATAATTTCGATTGCAGCAGTTTCAGGGGGAGGTAAAACTACAATTACAGAAAGATTATCTTATGAATTAAAAAATTCAAAGGCTCTTTATTTTGATAATTATAAATTTGATAACTGTCCTGCTGATATTTGTAAATGGATTGATGATGGAGCAAATTATGATGAATGGGTACTTACACCATTAATAAATGATATTCAGCATTTTATACAAGATAGTAATTTAGACTATATTATTGTAGATTATCCTTTTGCATACTTAAATAGTGAAATGCGAAAATTTATTGATGTAACTATATTTATCGATACACCTTTAGATATTGCGATGGCAAGAAGAATTTTGCGGGATTTTAAAGAAGATACAATGAGTGAAATACATAATGATTTAAAGCATTATATAACATATGCTAGAAAAGCTTATTTAGAGGCGATCTATACTGTAAAGCCGAATTCGGATGTTGTTTTGGATGGATCTTTACCTGTAGGTGAAATAATTGATTATATTGTAGAGGAACTTAGTCGAAGAGAAGTGATCATCAATGGTTAAATGTATAGAGGAATATGTACAAGTTGATAACTTTAAAATATATACCAAAATATTCCGAGGCAAGAAGCAGCAGCCTGTTATTATAATGGAAGCAGGTTATGGTGATTATTCAAAGGCATGGGATCATATTGCTGAAGGACTGACGGAATGTGGGACGGTACTTACATATGATCGAGCTGGATTAGGGAAAAGTGGGAAGAGTTCCAAGCGACGTATTAGTTCTGAAATGGTAAAAGATTTAAGAAGTTGCTTAAAGCAATTACAACTTAAGCCACCCTATATTTTTGTAGGTCATTCATTTGGTGGTATAAATGCACGTTTATTTACGGCTTTTTATCCCGAAGATATGTTGGGAATCGTTTTGGTTGATTCGACACCAGAAAATTATAAAGAAGCTTTTTTGCCAATAATGTCTACAGAATTTCAAGAAGCTTACTATAACCAATTTATATATGAAAGTTCATATGAAGAGTTTATGTTTAGTCTAGGTGAAGCAGATAAACATTGTAAATCAATAAGTGATATTCCACTTATCGTGTTAGCTGCTGGTAAAAAAGATTTTTATTCGCAAGCCGCACAACTGAAATGGTTACAATTACAAGAAAAATTATTACAATTATCAACCAAAAATAAATTTATAATTGCAGAACATAGCGGTCACTATATTCAAAAAGATGAGCCACATTATATTATAGATGCTGTTAAGTGGATCATTGGGGTAGGGGAGAGATAAATGTGCACACTTTACCCCGCATTAACGGGCAGTAAGACTCCGACCTCAAAATTCGGCGAATGCGAGAGAGTTAGGTGGGAGATCAACTGCCCGTAAACGCCCGATTGGTTCAACTAATAATCAGTGGAGGGAGCCCCCCACTGATTAAAGTTTCACTTTATTTCAATATAATTGGCAAGTAAGAGATGATTGGTTTAAATGGTGTGAACAACTTACAGTGGAAGAATTACTTCGCAAACGTGTTGGCGGTGTTGGAAGTATCTTAGAAACACTATTCCATATTGTAGATGTTGAGTATAGCTGGATTTGTGATTTGAAAGGAAAGGAAGTAGATGAGCCGCAGTTCAAGGGTTATCAATCAATCCCAAAAGTGAAAGCACTGTCCATTTTATATAACAAGGATTTAGAGGGATTTGTACAATCGTGGACAGAAGACTTAGAGAATAAAATATTGAAAGTTTCATGGACGAATGAAGAATATAAGTATGGAGAAGTGTTACGACATGTCATTGTACATGAAATCCATCATATTGGTCAGCTATCTATATGGGCAAGAGAGTTAAATCTTCAGCCTGTTTCAGCGAATTTAATTGGAAGAGGATTATAGACTTAAAAACCGACTTGCACTACAAACGCTAGTCGGTTTTTATATATAAGAAGATTTCTTAGTTGAAATCCTCGGATTTTTTTTGACGTATATGTAAAAACATTAAAATTGTAATGATGAAAAAAATCATCATCGTTTGTATGATTAAATTTTTAAATTGAAGCAATATTGACCAAGATGTAAGAGCATCTTTAAAAGCTTGGAGTGCAGAGTAGGAGGAAGGGTCAAAACCGTACTGTAGTAATTTTTTTGTTTCGATAAAAGTACGGTTTTCTTCATCGGCTTCTAATATTACTGAAATTAATCTAGTATCCCCTAGTTTAGCTGTACCGACAAAACTATAATTACCGTTAGTTGGAAAACTAGTTTGCAAGCCATCAACACCTTGGAGTTTAATTTTTTCATTAAGGGAATAAATCATTTTATTTGTGTTGAAAACTTGGGAATCTTTGAAGGTAAATTGGTAAGAGGTTAGTTTCGTAATATTCAGTACATCTGGAAAATCTTTTACTAATTGTGTTGCTAGTTTAGCTGCGTCTATCGCTGTTGTACTAGGTTGTTTATTTTTTTCGTTATTAACTCCAGTAGAGTTTAGAAATGGAGATGTTTGTGATAACTTTAGTTGTTTAGCTTTTTCGTTCATTAACATTGTAAAGCTATCTTCATTTCCGGCAATGTGTTCTGCTAGTGCGAGCGCAGAACGATTATTTCCTGTTAAAAGCAATGCATGAAGTAAATCGCGAACAGTCGTTTTATCCTTCGATGTTACTTGTATAGGGCTTGTTTCTACTTGGAATACTTCGTTATTTATTTTTACTAATTCATCTAACTGTATTTTTCTGTCATTCAGTTGTTCCAATACGATATACTCTGTCATTAATTTAGATAAAGTAGCTGATTGTATAGGAGTTTTTTCATTTTTTTTATAAACAACTTCACCAGAATTAGCATCTATTAAAATAGCTGATTTAGCTTGGATAATTGGACCATTTACATAAAGATAAAAATATAAAACGATAAGTGCAGTAATGAGAAAAGATAATAATAAAACTGTTATTTTTTTTAAGAATTGCATAAGCGATCCTCCTACTAATACATCAATAACAATATTGTAAGAGGGAATGCTTAATTAGGAAGAAAGAAAAGGTAAAGAATTTCTAAAGAATTTTAAAGTATTATTAAAAATTGGATGTTTATGGAAAACGAAAGGTTCAATTTCTTATTAGATAAGAAATTGAACCTAAAATTATGTTGTATTAACATTTATATGGAAGTAGTTTTACAGTGAAAGTTGTTTTTTTAGCATCACTATATACTTCAATTGTTCCTTTATGCAATTCGACAATACTTTTTGCAATTGCTAATCCGAGCCCAGATCCACCAGTGTTTGTTGAGCGTGATTTCTCAACGCGATAAAAACGTTCAAAAATATGAGGTAAATCCGTACTAGGAATAGGCTGTCCATAATTTGTTATATCAATTGTAATCATATTATTGCTTTCATAAGCAGTAAGGTCAATATAGCCACCATCGTTTCCATAAGCGATAGCGTTTATAATAAGGTTTTCAAACACGCGTACTAATTTGTCTCCATCAGCTAATACCATGAGTTTTTGAGAGGGGAAAGAAGGTCGACATTTTATATTAGCTTCTTGAACCTGTATTCGGAATTGAACAGTTAATTGTCCAAGTAGCTCTACGATATCAATGGGAACAGAATATAAACTCAACTCTTTATTTTGAACACGTGTATATTCAAACAAGTCATTCATTAATGCGTTTAGACGTGTTACTTTATCATAAATGACTTGTATATAATGACGCAATTCCACTTCATCTCTATAATTATCATGATGGATTAAATTCACGTATCCAACTATAGATGTAAGGGGAGTACGTAAATCATGTGATACATTTGTAATTAGCTCGCTTTTTGCTTGTTCCGCCTGTCTTTCTTCATCAATCGAGACTTTTAATTGTTCAACAATTTCATTAACCCCGGTTGCTAAATCTTCTAGATAATTATGATTTACGATGGAAACTTTATGATTAAAATTTCCACTTGCAATATAACGAATCTCTTCTATCATTTTTTTAATACAAGTTTCATAGTAAAGCTTTCTTTCATGACGATAAAAAATATATAGATAGGATGAGAAAATAGAGAATAAAAACAAATAAGAAACAATCATCATCCAGAGAGATTCCTTTAGCCCTTTATATTTTTCGTGGCCGAAAATTCTAATGAACTCTTTGCCGAGTTCACTTAAAGTAAGAGAACTTTCAATTATACTCGTAACGAGGCGATATATAATTAATTCGGTAATAGGAGTTAGTGTGATAGCTAGTAAGAGCCAAAAAATAATTTTCCATTTTGGAATATCTTTTAAAATATCGAACGCTTCATTTCTCAATTTTATAGCCTACTCCCCAAACAGTATGAATAAATTTTTCTCCATTCATTACTGTTTCAAGTTTATCACGCAAATTACTAATATGGACCATTACAGTTTTATTTGAACCATAACCATCTTCATTCCAAACACGTTCAAATATTTCTTCGGAACTAAATACTCTTCCTGTATTGCTTGCAAGTAAATATAAAATATCAAATTCAATAGATGTAAGCTTAATATACTCGTTATTTACTTTAACAGTATGATTATGCTTATGGATTTCAGCTGTTCGAATACGAATGATACCATCTTCTTTCTTTTTAGTAGCAGTGTTTTGGAAAGAGGATCTTCTCAACAAAGCTTTCACTCTAGCCACTAGTTCTAGTGGATTGAATGGTTTAATCATATAATCATCTGCACCTGTCATAAGCCCTAATATTTTGTCCATATCTTCAGCCTTTGCACTAAGCATAAGAATAGGCACAGTATTATTTTCACGAACTTCTTGACAAACTTCTAGTCCGTTTCGTTTCGGCATCATAATATCTAAAATCATAAGATCTACTTCATATGTAGATACCATTTGCAAGGCTTCATCACCATCATAAGCTTTAAAAATGTTATAACCTTCATTTCGCAAATAAACAGCGAGTAATTCTACAATATCTTTATCATCATCAATTATTAATATGTTTTTATTCATTATTTAGTTAGTTCCTTTCCTTACAAATCATCAACATTACTATAATAACAAACATTTATGTACTTTGTAGCAAAGATTCCACATGAAATTTCATGTAACGTATAAAAAAGGGATTAAAATATTTATAACGAATACAAAATAAAAAGGACATTTAAATTCTATATTATAATGAAAGTTAGTTATAAGGGGGATTTGCTATGTTATATAATGATATATATTCATTTATTCTAAGTGGAAAAATAGAAAACGATATTAAAGCTTTTTTACTAAAATATAATAAAGAATTTACATATAAACATTCAATTCGCGTGGCAAATGAAGCACGAAAGATAGCGATAATGTTTCATGAAAATGAAGAGAAAGCAGAAATTGCAGGGTTTTTACATGATATTAGTGCAATCTTTCCAAACGAGGAGCGGATTAAAGTTGCTGAAGAATTTGGAATTGAAATATTACAAGAAGAACGGAAATTTCCAATGATTATTCATCAAAAATTATCGAGAGTAATCGCAAAAGAGATATTTAAAGTGGAAGATGAAGTTGTATTAAATGCAATTGGTTGCCACACTACGTTGCGAAAATACGCAACGAAGATGGATTTAGTGTTGTTCGTTGCAGATAAAATAGAATGGGATCAAAATGGAACACCACTATATTTAGTAGAAGTAAAAAAAGGACTGAAAAAATCTTTGGAACATGCTGCTTTTGTATATATTTCATATTTGTGGGAAAGAAAAGATACATTGAAAGTTATACATCCGTGGCTAGAAGAAGCATATTGGCATTTAAAAGAAATTGTAAAGTAGAAAGGATATAAAAATGCAATTAAAAGAATATATGAATCAAATATTTCCAGGTGTTACATTAGTACCGTACATATACTCTCAGTGGGAAAATCATCTGCATTTTGATTTTGGGAAAGATAAATATCACTTCAAAGAGAGAACAGATGAATATAATATGGATTATTTTTATCAGTTATATAAGTACAATAAAGAAGTATTCCATGATATATTCTCAAAAAAAGATACAGTGTTTTTAGTGACAAATGTTTATAGATTTAAAAAGGAAAATATAAAAAATTCGCAGAAAATAAATGTATATAACCGCTTTATTAAAAAGAGAGCTTTAAAGTTTCACATAAGACAAGAAACGGTACCTTTTTTATTTGAAGATGAAGAAGCCGAATTATACTGTACGTATCAATTCGCTTTAAAATGCCTTGCTGAAGATATAAATTATGTACCATTAATTCAAGCTACTAATCATGAAGATTTTCCAGGGCTGTACCCACGTTTTGGGCGCAAGAAAGAAATTTCTTATCCAGATGTATTTCTCATAAATGCAACGAAAGATACTGTCATGTTTATTTACGATGATAGAGGATGTGAAGTAATTGCGAAGAATAAAGAAATAATACGGGATTTATATGAGAAATACAAAGAGTGGATTCCAGATTATGAACGAGAAAGTATAGATAACTTATTTAAATGACAATAGGGGAAGTGAAGCGTGTAATGAAACGTATCGCAATCGTATCCGCATGGGAACCAGAACTTACGTATTTGCATCAACATTATCCGAGTGAACGTGTTGAAAAAAAAGCAGCTTGGGAATTTCATTTTCATACTATTAATGAGCTGGAAATTATATCAGTTATTACTGGTGTCGGTAAAGTAAGTTGCGCTAGTTGCGTACAATTGTTAATTAGTGAGTTTCAGCCAGATGAGCTATTTATGACAGGAATATGCGGAAGTCTATCAAACAAGGTGAACAATGGTCATATTATAGTGGCCCTTAATGCAATACAACACGATGTTACTGCTGCTGGTTCAGGGGAAGATGTTTTTAACTTATACGATGGTAGAACAGCACCTATTGAAACAACTAAATCACTTGTAAGAAGAATTAAAAAAATACGATCTTATGATCCTGTTCATTTCGGTACATTCTTATCTGGAGATCAGCGTATACGTAGTTCAGAAATGAGATATTTACTGCATACTGTATACGGAGCTTTAGCGGTTGATCAAGAAGTGGCAGCGTTCGCTTATGTGTGCCATATAAATAAAAAACCTTTTTTATGTTTAAAAGCTGCTTCGGATCAAGCGAACGATAAAACGAAAGAAGAACAAAAAATTTTTAAAATGCTAGCGTGCGAACGAGCTTGTGAACACTTAATTGCTTTTTTACGTGTTTATGAGATTACTGTAGTAAATAATAGATAGTTAGAGGGTTTTAATATTGGAAACTACAAATAAAATAGCGATTCTTGGTGCGAATGGAAAAGCCGGAAAATTCCTCGTAAATCAAGCGTTAGAAAAGGGATATCAAGTAAAAATATTAACGAGAAATTCTAAAAATATGACGATAACTAATGAAAATATAGAGACTATTATTGGGGATGCATGTGACTTTTCTACAATACAGGAATTACTTAAAGGTTGTAGCGCTGTAATTAATGCGGTAGGTCAACCGAAAAATGAACCTTATATTTTTAGTACAGTTACGAAGCATATTTTAGAAGTAATGAAGGAGTTTGAAGTAAAACGTTATATTCTAATTTCTGGCGGCTCTTTAAATGTAACAGGAGATCAGAAGGGCGTTGTAAATAAAATAGGGGCTAACTTGTTTAAATTATTTTTACCAAAGATGATGCAGGATAAATATAAAGAAATGCAAATTATCCAACGTAGTGATGTAGATTGGACAATTGTTAGATTACCATTTGTTATAGAGGGAAATGGCATTGGAAATATAACAGAGAGTTTGGTAGATATGCCAGGAATCAAAATTCAAAATGGAGATATTGCACCATTTGTTATAAAACAAATAAATAGTGAGACATATATAGGAAAATGTCCATTCATTTCAAATTAAGGGGTGGAATAATATTGCTTACGTATTATGGTGAACTTTGCACAAAAATATATGAAAGTGATAAATCAATTGCGACCGGAAAAGAATTGGAATTTTATCTTTCTTTTATAAAAGATAAAAACATGAAAGTGTTAGAACCGATGTGTGGAAATGGTAGAATGCTAATTCCTTTTATGCAAAATGGTGTGGATATAGAAGGATTCGATATTTCGGAAGATATGCTTAAAGTGTGTAAAGAAAAAGCAGAAAAATTAAACTTAAAAGCCGTTGTGTCACAAGAGAGAATAGAAGAATACCATAGTGATAAAAAATACGATCTTATTATGATTCCTTTTGGATCATTTTCGCTTTTACCAAATAATTTAGTAGATATTAGTCTTCAAAACATGAAAAACAACTTAAAGGAAAAGGGAAAATTCCTTTTGACAGTTGTACAGAGTGGAAATGAAACGGAAGACATCTTAGACTGGATTGAGACAAATAGAAAAGAAATTCATGATGAATTAATTGTTGAATATAGAAAAGTAGCATATGATGAAGCACAAAAACTTTTAAATATTAAATTGAAATATGAAGTTGTTCACGATGAGAATGTAGTAGAAACTGAGATTATGGATTTTCCTATAAGACTATATGATCTAAAAGAATTTAAAAATATACTTATTGCAATTGGATTTAGTCAAGTTGGTGTTCATGAAATAAAAGATGGATATGGTGAAGGGAATTCATTTCATGTGTTTGAGTGTAGTGTATAACAAGTCATAGCGGAGGAGTATACTTATATGATTCAATACAAAAGATGTAGTGAAGTGAATATAGATTTAGTGTATGAAGCTTTTAAGGACGGATTTTCAGATTATATTATTAAAATGGATGTTTCAAAAGAAGATTTCATTAAGAGATTTTTTGGTCCAGAAGGAAATTCGTTAGAACACTCCTATCTTGCTCTAGATGGTGACGAATCTGTTGGCGTAATACTTGGTGGTATTAAGGTTTATGAAAGTATAAAAACGATGCGTTGTGGAACATTAGCGGTTCATCCTAATTATCGCGGCATTGGTGTAAGTCAAAAGTTATTTGAACTGCATAAAGAAGAGGCGATTCAAAATGGATGCAAGCAACTTTTTCTTGAAGTTATTGTAGGTAACGACCGAGCGATTAATTTTTATAATAAATTAGGTTATGAAAAAGTGTATGATCTTTCTTATTATAATTTAAATGATGTAACTAAAATAATGAATAAGGATTATAAAGATATTGAAGTCAAACAATTAGACTTTCCAACATTTAAAGTTGAAATTCAGAAATGGTTAAACTTCCATATAAATTGGCAAAATGATCTTGATTATATCGAAAAAACAAATAATACATTTTATGGGGCATATATCGATAATAAATTAAAAGGCTCTGTATGTGTAAATGAACAAGGTAAAATTAGCTTTATTTTCGTGAATAAACACTATAGAAATATGGGCATAGGAGCGAAACTATTACAAGTGACAATTGAAGAATTGAAATTATCCAGTTTAGCAATTGGATTTCCTAATAATAGTTTACTTGAAGGTTTTTTAAAGAAATGTGGGTTTGAGAAAAATTCTTTGTCTCAATATGAAATGTATTTGTTACTATAAAAGCGGAAGGAATTATTCTTTTCGCTTTTTATTTTTGTACTATAAGCGTAAAATGTTTCTCACCTATAATCTGTAAATAACCTGTGAGGTAATTTCCCTACATACTATATGTGGAGTTCTTTTTATCCCGCATTAACGGGCAGTAAAACTCCCACCTCAAAATTCGGTTGGAGCAAAGAAGTTAGGTGGGAGATCAACTGCCCGTAAAAGCCCGATTGGTTCAACTAATAATCAGTGGGGGATGGACAAAACCCCCACTGATTAAAGTTTCACTTTATTAGACGGTTATTTAAAAGGGATAAAAACAGAAGGGAACGTTCTATTATATCGTTTGTAGTCGGGGGGATTTCACATGAAATAAAACTTATATAATCTTAGCTTGATGGCGATAGGGCGGTACCTCATTGCTCTTTATTTTTGCTATATTTTCCATTTCATTGAAGATCTTTCATTCATTTTAAATATTCTTTTTATAATTAATTAGCGATCAGTATAGCATATAGAAACAGCCCTTAGGAAAAGAATTTTTTAACTTTAAACTAAACAAAGTGTGACTTGAATAGAAAGTGGTAGCTGAAAAATCAGGGATGAATTAGCTACCACTAAATTCGTTATTAAATCTTATTATTAAGCTTTTAAATTGGATTTTTGTTCTTTTTTCGAGAAGAAATTATACCGGAAATTGCACCAGATATTGCACCAATCAAAGTCATAAAAATTGTACTCCATACTGCAAATGACATAATTAGCCTTCCTAATAATAAAATGTTTTAACTATATATTTATTATATAACAATTAACAGATTTTTTAGGGATTAAAAATAAGGATTAAGTGAAAATAAAACAAAATAATTTTATGAATAACAAGCAAGGAATAATAGGGATAGGCAACAGTGGAAGGGCATTTAATATCCCTATTAATCTATCAAAAAGAAGGAGTGGCGTTTATAAATAAGTGTCCAACTTCGGTGGAGGTGCTAAAAAGTAAAGATGACTTTGTTCTAATTGAATTCTATGAAGCTAAAAGCATAGTAGACAATGATAAGGCTGAAATTATTAAGGCGAGGTATTTGACTGGAGATATATTAAAGGAGCATTTTATCTGCTTGGAATGTTCAATGGAGAATGATCATTTCTATAATGAGAAGAAAAATATCACCTGCAATTTATACTTTCAAGGTAATAGAAAATGAATCTGTTAAATGTAATGGACAAGGTTTTTCTATCAAACCCCTAATATTAGGATATGTAAAGTTACATTTGATTTGTTGTTGAAGACAAGACATAATTGTAACTGTGATGATTACATGTAGTTTCCAATATTTTTATTACTGTCTATACAGATGTAAATAAGTGGTAACTGAGAATCTTTTATTAGCGGGAAAGTTTGATTTGAATTATTCCTTAATTTAAAGATTTCATTAATCTTACTCATTTGAAAATCTAATTTCTAGGAGAGTGAAGTAAATTGCAAAAGAAAATGTTTACGCTTTTATCTACAATGATATGTGTATCTACTATAGGGGTTCACGCGACAAACGCTTATGCTGAAAGTAATGCAGCGTCATCTGTCCAATCAACTAATAACCCTTTGTTTAAAAATCAAAGGTATTTGCAGCCTGCTCCTTATGGTATTGATGCAGAATATTCATGGACAAAACCAGGTGGAGATGGGCAGGATATAACGTTTGTTGATATGGAAAATGGTTGGTTATTAGATCATGAAGATTTAGTAGACAAAAATATTCAACTTGTACCTGGCAGTGTAAACTTACTTCATCAGGCGGGGCATGGTACTTCAGTATTAGGAATTGTTGTTGCCAGTGATAATAATATAGGTGTTGTAGGAACTTCTCCTAAAGCGAACGCTATGGTTACATCAACTACAAGAAGTGATGGTAGTGGCAACATGGCAGATTCGATTTTGCAGGCAGTTAAAGTAATGAAACCTGGTGATGTTCTATTATTGGAGATGCAGGTTGGTAGTAAACTTGGTCTTGCTCCAATAGAATATGATATAGAAAAATTTAATGCTATTAAATATGCCACGGATAAAGGCATTATTGTAATAGAGGCTGGTGCTAATGGTAGTGTAAATTTAGATAAATTGACCGATGCAAACGGGAAATATACTTTAAATCGTAACAGTCCTGATTTTAAAGATTCAGGAGCTATTATGGTAGGGGCCGCATCATCCTCTCTTCCTCATAAACGATTATATTTTTCTAACTACGGAAGTCGAATAGATACATATGCATGGGGAGAAAATGTAACAACGACGTCCTTATCTGGTTACACATCATATTTTAATGGAACTTCAAGTGCATCACCAATTATCGCTGGGGCCGCAGTTAATTTACAAGGAATCTCCAAAAAAGTTCTTGGAAGACCTCTGACTCCAAAAGAAATGAGAGATCTACTTACTGATCCAGTTACAGCAACTCTTTCAGCAAATCCAGAAAATGATAGAGTAGGAGTAATGCCAAATTTAAAAGCAATTATTAATAAATTAGAGAATGCTACTAATAATGTAAATACTTCTTCTAATCTCAAAAATGAATCAAACGATAATATAGTATTTCCTGAATAAATTGAACTGCAAAAACACGTTACTCTTCATACAAGAGAATAGTAACGTGTTTTTATTTTGAATATTAAGCAGATGGAGAGAGCAAAATTACCTTCATTTTAATGATACTTTTAAATACATAAGATTTTAGTTGTTATGCGCGCATTTGGCTTCCATAATACATTGCTCTTGAATGGTATTGTAGAGAGTAACATTCTCTTTTTTATACAGAAATGCATTACACATATTAAATAACTATGAATTTAGAACTGGAAACCCTTTCAGATATGTAGGAGTTGGAAGTACTCAATAATAATGGTCCGAAAATAATTAGACTGAAGAAAGATAGCGATATAATTCTTTGGTAAATAAAGATTGTTTTTAGCACGTTACTATTCTCATTGAAATAAAAGAATAGTAACGTGTTTTTATTTCAAAAATAGTCTAAATCCTAAAGTTGATGGATGTGGGGGTAGCCCTAATCAACTATTGATTAGTTACTGAAAACACTTTGTTTTAATGGACGTTTCCCTTTAAATGACAACATGAGATTTTCGGTATTTACCAGGTGTTTCGTTAGTGAATTTTTTGAAGATTTTAGTAAAGTAGCTTTGGTCACTAAAATTGAGCCAAGCACAGATGTCAGATAAGGAATAAGTTGTGAAAGTTAATAATTTTTTGGCTTCTTCGATGCGTTCACGTTGAATATACTCACTTAATGAAATACCAACTTCTTTTTTAAATAATATAGATAAATAATCTGGATTCACGTTTGCAATTTTAGCAAGTTGTTTAACAGATATTGGATTGTAGATATTTTTGAATATGTAGTTTTGGCAAATAGAAATAGTCTTTGAGTGTTGCTGTGTTTTCTGTGTCTTTACACGGTCTGCGAAGGTACAGAAAACATTTTTTAATAATTCCCAAAGGGACTCTGTGTCTTTTGAATTTTCTGCTTTTTGAATGTATAAATCATAAATCTTGTAAGCAATTCCAGATGGAAGCCCTCCTTTTATCGCATATCTAGTAGCGAGTGTAATGGATGAAATACAAATGTTTTTATGACGTCTTAATTGATGGAATGAAGATAAGGATGAAAGAGTCTCTTGTTGGAATACATAATAGTATTTGAGTACTGTTTCTTTATCCCCGTTTTCTATAGCTCCAAGTAGTTGTTGTTCTATATACAAATTATGACAAATGGAGTCGTTTTTTTGCATTGAAATATATACATCTTCGTTCAAGATACCGCTATGACTTACATGAAGTGGGTCACTGTTATTTGAAAAGGTACTTACATCTAAATTTTTTTTATAGAGAATGTTATAGAAAAAAATCGTCATATTTACAAAGAAATATTGATCTTTGACTGACAATGAAAAGTAATAGTTTCGTAGTTTTTTATAATTCGGAATAAAATTAAAGCTGCTATCCGTTTTCTTTTTAGAAAAGCTTACGTGTGTTACAGGCCCAATAATAACAGTACCGTTAACCATATAATCGCTCTTTATGTGAATTAAGATGAAGTGCCCGAGATGTTGGTGAGTTCTGAAGATGGGGGAATTATATGGATCGCTTTTCTGATAAAGCACATGTAACTGTTCTATTTTTGATGTATACAACGAATGTGAATCATTTTTTGATGTAAATTCTAAAAGAATATTTTTGTTACGATCTAAAAAACAAACTGGAATTTCGAAAGATTTGGAAAATATATTGCAAATGTACTCTATCTCAACTAGACTGAGCTTTTTAGTCATATTCTTCCTCCTTACAGTTATGCGTAATAGTTGAATCATTACATATTTCTTTGTTCATAAGTAAGTAGAAACGGGAACCCTTTATAAATAAAAAATATAAATAAAAATTATAAACTTCTAAGAATAATACCATAATTTAACATAAATAGCACGTATTATTTGAATATACAGGTAACGGTTTTGGAGAATAGCGTAAAATATGAATCACCACACTTATTTGCTAGTCACTGCCGATATTTATCAAAAAATGATTAAGAATGGATTTTAAATAGGGATAAGAGGGGAGAGGTTAATGAATTGCCGCTAAGTGATTAGTGAAAATTAGAGATGAAAGCTAATATGTAACAATTGTAATGATTTTGAAGTAGAGATATAAGTGTAATTTAGGGAGGGAATTACATATATCATATGGGGAGACAACGTAATAGTAGAAAATAAGAAGAGTGAATAAGTGATTGTAAGCAATGGGGGATTGAGACAACTATGTTTTATGTTATTCGTTCAAGGCTGATGCTTGGCACACTATTGCTCTTTAGATGGTAATAGTAATAAATAGATTTTTAAAATGATAGAAGTAGTAAAGGGGATAAGAGAAATGAAAAAAATATTTAGTGTGCTTTTAGTCTTTTTCCTAACGTTTTCTACGTGGTCTAGTGTATTAATAAAGGCAGCTTCACCAACCAAAGGTTCTTTGACGATTCATAAGTACGAACAAGAAAAAGATGGAACACCAGGGGTAGAAGGTGATGGTTCTGCAAATCAAGATGTGCCAAAAGATGCGAAACCCTTAAAAGGTGTAACGTTTGAAGTGAAAAGGGTTGCATCGTTTGAAAAAATTTCAAATGATGGTGAGATTGTGAAAGAAGGTGCGAGGCCTGTAACGGGGGAAACCTCAACTCAAGTAGTAACAGATGATAACGGACGAGCTGTATTGAAAGATCTTCCGCTAGGACGTTATGAAGTGAAAGAAGTGGCAGGTCCTCCTCATATTAACCTAAATCCAAATACGTATACAGTGGATATTCCATTAACCAATAAAGAGGGTAAGGTGTTAAACTATGATGTTCATATGTATCCGAAAAATGAGATTAAACGCGGTGCAGTAGATTTAATAAAAACAGGTGCAAACGATAAAGCGTTAGTAGGTGCAGAATTTTCTTTATTTAAAAAAGGTGGAACAGAAGTTAAAAAAGAGTTAGTAACAGATGGAAATGGTCATATTCGCGTGCAAGGATTAGAGTATGGAGAATACTATTTCCAAGAGACAAAAGCTCCAAAAGGATATGTAATAGATTCAACTAAACGCGAGTTTTTTATTAAGAACTCCGGAACAATTAACGATGATGGAACAATTACTTCTGGTACAGTAGTAAAAGTAGAAGTGAAAAACTATGAAGAACCAACTATTGATAAAAAAATTAATAGAAACCTAGGAACGTTACCAATTAATCCATTAACTAATTACAATTATGATATTAAAACATTAATTCCAGAAGACATTAAAGAATACAAAAAATATGTGGTAACAGATACTTTGGACAATCGTTTAGTGATTCAAGGAAAGCCAATCGTGAAGATTGATGGAGCGGAAGTAAGTGAAAGCGTTGTAGACGTAGTTGTAGAAGGTCAAAAAGTAACAGCTACAGTAAAAGATTTCACAAGATTAGATGGTAAAAAAGAATTTCACTTACAAATTAAATCGCAAGTAAAAGAAGGAGTACTATCTGGTTCGGAAATTTTAAATACAGCAAAAATTGATTTTACAAATAAAAATGATGTAATTGGAGAAAAGGAATCTAAACCTGTAGTTGTTGTTCCGACAACTGGAATTATTGAGTTAGCAAAAATTGATGGTGCTGATAAGAAGAAATTAAAAGGTGCAGAGTTTGTACTTAAAGATAAAAATGGAAAAATAGTTGTTGTAGCAGGAAAAGAAGTAACAGGTGTATCAGATGAAAATGGTGTTATTAAATGGACTAACATTCCATATGGAGACTATCAAATTTTTGAAACGAAAGCACCAACATATACAAAAGAAGATGGTACAACAGCTTCTTATCAATTATTAAAGGACCCCATTGATGTAAAGATTAGCGAAAATAATCAATCGGTTAAATTAACGATAGAAAATAACAAAAGTGGATGGATTCTTCCAGTGACAGGTGGTATAGGAACGACTCTTTTTACTGTACTAGGTCTTGTGTTGATGGTTACAGCAGCATTTGTTTTCTTTAGAAAAAAGTTTGCTAATAATTAAGGTTTTAGGAGCATGTAACCATGTGATGTGAAAAGAGGAGAAGCAAAATGCTTTCCTCTTTTCGACATTTTAGCATATACAGAGGTGGAAATATGAAACGAAATCTTGTTTTAGGGGGTATTTTTTTATTAGGATTAGGTATTTTTTTATATCCTACTATTAGTAATTGGTTGGCGACTAGCGCTCATTATTCTGAGATTAGCTCTTACGATAAGAAGATCAAAGCGCTACAAAAGAAAGAAATCGAACGTAGGGAAAAAGAAGCAGCCGATTATAATAGACAAATTCAAACTTCCAAGAAAACATTTGCAGATCCATTTACTGAAGAAAAAAGTAATCAACAAGCGTATGCCGATGCGTTAAATTTAGGTGATGTAATGGGTTATATTGAAATATCGAAAATTAGTATAAAACTGCCAATCTATCAAGGGACCTCTGAGGAAGTATTGAGTCGCGGGGTAGGTCATTTAGATTATTCTTCACTCCCGGTAGGTGGAAAAAATACGCACACTATTTTAACAGGACATCGTGGTTTACCATCAGCAAAATTATTTACAGATTTAGATAAGTTGAGTGAAGGAGATCTTTTTTATATTCACTCTTTAGACAAAGTTCTTGCTTATAAAGTAGATCAAATTAAAGTAGTGTTACCACACGAAATAGACGATTTGCAAATTGTGGAAAATAAAGATTATACAACATTAATTACATGTACGCCTTATGGAGTAAACACAAATAGATTGCTGGTTCGAGGTGAGCGTGTAGAGTTTAACCAGAAAGAAAAACAAAAAATGAGTACAGAGGTATTTCTGTTTAATAAGTGGACGGTAATAGTTCCAATGCTATTGTTATGTGTGTTTCTAGTCGTAATTTATAAGAAAAAATTAACCAGATAAAATGTATCTATTTATCCCGAAGTAATGGGCAGTAGGTCCGAAATTTCAGAGAGCGGAGGATGAATAAAATCCTAACTGGTAAAAGGTTCACTTTATTCAATTGTAGAAAAGAAAACGGTAAAGGTGGGAACAAGGGAATTGAGGCTACGATTAAAGCTAGTAAGTATTCATTTTATGGTTTTGTTAATGATATGTGTAAGTTTTGGCGTATATGTACCAAAAGAAGCATATGGATCCACGATAAACTTAGAAGATTTAGGTGATATCTCGCGTTATAATGCAGTTGTCTTTGGTAACCATAAAGCAGTAGGTGGCGACATTGAAGGGGCAATCGCAGTTCAAGGTCATATGGATGCATCAGGTTATACGATTGTAGGTGCAGCGGCGGGAACATCTAATATGGTTGGTGAAAAATGGAGTGATGAGGGATATCCGTCCTTGTTATTGTCTGGAAAATTAAAAAAATCAAGAGAGGAATCTTTTATCATTCAAAACGGAATAGTCGTAATGACAAAAGAGAGTGATCCAGATCGTATCATACAATCTTCTTATGATTGTATTGTTTATAAAGAAAAACAAGAAATTGATGCGAAATTTATTGAATTCCGCAACATAGTGAACCAAGTCAATAAAAATGCAGGCCAATATAAAACGAATACTCCAATTCCAAATATGAGTTTTGGTATCGGAAGAGATATAAACAATCCTAATATTTATGCTTCATCAGAGTTGACAGGAAAAACAAAATTAGATGTAAGAGATGTATTTTTACCCAATGCTAAGGGCAAAGATTATATTGTTATGTATTCGGATGCAATAGAGGTTACTTTTAAAAATGGGTCTATTTTATATGACACGAACAATATTGGAAGGGCTACTGATATAATTCCTACTTCACAACCTTACTCTCCTGATTCACCGTTTACTGAGCTATATGGGAAAGTGATTTGGGCTTTTCCTAATGCGAAAAAGATCACAACAGAGGGGTATGGTGTCGTTGGAAGTGTATTTGCTCCAAATGCTGTGTTAGAAACAAAAGGCGGTTCAATCAATGGACAAGCATTTGTCGGTACGGTGCAACAAACTGGAGGATTTGAATTTCACAATTTCAAATTTAACTGGAAAAATTGGAACAAGCCTAGTAAAGGAAAAATAAAAATAAAAAAAGTAGATAGTAATAATGATGATAAAAAATTAGTGGGAGCAAAGTTTCATATTGAAGATTCAAATGGAAAAGTAATTGGAGAGGTAGTAACAGATGAAAAAGGAGAAGTGATATCTAAAGATTTACCAATAGGAAACTATACCCTAGTGGAAGTAGAAGCGCCTAAAGGTTACGAATTATTGAAAGATAAGGTAGGTGTAAAAGTAGAAAAAGATGCAGTGGTAGAAATTAAAATAGGAAATAAGAAATTGCCAGATCCAATAGGGAAAATTAAGCTGGTGAAAGTAGATACGAGCAATGAAAATAAAAAACTAGCAGGAGCAAAGTTTCATATTGAAGATTCAAATGGAAAAGTAGTTGGAGAGTTAGTAACAGATGAAAAGGGAGAAGCGATATCTAGAGATTTACCAGTAGGAAACTATACACTAGTGGAAGTAAAAGCGCCTAAAGATTACGAATTATTGAAAGATAAGGTAGATGTAAAAGTAGAAAAAGATGCAGTGGTAGAAATTAAAATAGGAAATAAGAAATTGCCAGATCCAATAGGGAAAATCAAGCTGGTGAAGGTAGATACGGGCAATACAAATACAAAGCTACTAGGAGCAAAATTTAATATTGTAGATTCAAATGAAAAAATAGTTGGAGAGTTAGTAACAGATGAAAAGGGAGAAGCAATATCTAAAAATTTACTAGTAGGTAACTATACGTTAGTGGAAATAGAAGCGCCTAAAGATTACGAATTATTGAAAGATAAGGTAGGTGTAAAAGTAGAAAAAGATGCAGTGGTAGAAATTAAAATAGGAAATAAGAAATTGCCAGATCCGGGTGGGCAAATTGAAATTGAGAAAGTTGATGACAAGGATATCAATTTAAAACTAAAAGGTGCTGTATTTCAAGTTTTGAATAAAGAAGGTAAAGAAGTAGCTAGATTAACAACGGATGAAAAAGGGAAGGTGATTTCTAAGCAATTAGTACTTGGAAAATATACGATTAAAGAAATAAAAGCACCAAACGGCTATATGTTACTTAGAGATCCAATCAAGGTAGAAATTACAGAGGCGGTAAGGACACAAAAAATAACAGTGAAAAATGCGAAGAATAATTGGGTGATTCCAAATACTGGTGGCAGCGGAACAACAATTTTTTATGTGATTGGTGTCATGCTAATGTTTGGTGTGTTATATTTCTGTAAGAAAAATCGTGTATAAATAGTTAAAAAACAGCTGTGTATAATGAACTGCTTCCATAAAGTTAGGCAGGTTGTTTTATTAGACAACTTTTAGGGCATGGGTTCGGTATTGTACCGAATTCATGCTTTTTAATTTTTCCTTAATCCGTTTGTTATTATAATAATCGATCTATTTTAATGACGTTTAACAATTCGTCCTCTCGCGGAAGATTCAAAAAAACTCTATCCAACTGAATTGCTATTTAACAAATCCAATTTGCTTCTTAGTTCATTCAGAAATTAATTTAAACATTCCAGTCATATTAGGTGAGTAATTTCTGAAATTATATATTTCGTAATTAGTTGAAGAAGGAAAGATTATAGTAAACATAGAATATATTAATGAATTAAAGTTAGTATGAGGTGAAAGTGATGGCAATAAAACAAGACGAAATTAAAGTAGTAGTTGGAGATGGAGCGTTTAATAATAACCCAGGTTGGATTCAAACTCAAGAAGATGAACTCAATTTATTAGTTGAAACCACATGGGAAGAAAGATTTGAATACAATTCAATTTCAGCTATTTTAGCTGAGCATGTATGGGAACATCTTAATTTTGAAGAAGGTGTAAAAGCAGCTGAAATTTGTTATAAATTTTTAAAACCATCAGGTCATATTCGATGCGGCGTCCCTGATGCATTTTTCCCAGATGAAACCTACCAAAATATAGTTCAAATAGGCGGACCTGGCCCGAAAGACCATCCAGCTGCAAGTCATAAAATCGTTCATAATTACAAAACATTAACCAAAATGTTTGAAACTGCTGGATTCGAGGTAGTTTTACTTGAATATTGTGATGAAAATGGTCAATTTTATTACAATGAATGGGATGCGAACGACGGTGTTATTTTCCGTTCGAAAAGGTATGATTCTAGAAATCAAGGCGATAGGCTTGGTTTTCCATCGCTAATTGTTGATGCGATTAAACGGTAAGTCATTCAACTAAAGTAGGCGCTAGTTCTATAAGTTCATGAGTCGCAAATGCGGCTTTTTTTATTTGTGCTGTAATCCTCCGTTCAATAAGGGAGAGGACACATATGATAAGGGATTCTCAACATTACATAATTCGAATTGGATATTATACAAGCTCTTCTCAACACCATTTACATTAAACTAAATTCTTCTCAAATATCTACTGAAAATATCATATAGAGTATAAAAATTAACGTTTTCTCATGTTGAGTTTTATTTAGCGAATTTTTTCATGAAAATGTTGGAGGTGCGCCTATTGTAATAAACTCATGGAGAGAATATATATTAATTTCTACAATATATAATAAGTCAATCAATGTTCGAACTACCATTTACACATTAAATTAATATTTAATTGGTATAGAGATTTATTTTACATATAAATTCGTGTAAAATGAAATGAGAACATATATTCTATATGAGAGTAGGGGGCAATAAATATGTTAGCTGAAATAGGGAAACTAACTGATGGGTATATTGTAAAATTTGAACGCCAATTTCCTTATACAATAGAGCAAGTTTGGTCGGTTTTAACGGAAAACAGTAAGCTTAAAAAATGGATGTCTAATTTGCAGATTGAAAACCTTAGAACTGGTGGAATTATAAAGTTTGACATGATGGATGGTTCATTTATAAAAATTGATATTTTAGAGTGTCAACTAAATTCAGTACTTGAATTCACATGGGATAAAGATCGTGTCCGATTTGAAATACATAAAGAGGAAAAAGGTTCACTTTTATTACTTAAAGAATTTATTCATGAATTAACAGATCATACACCGAAAGATATAGCTGGTTGGCATATTTGTTTAGATCTTTTTTCTTCCGTTTTAGAAGGAGAAGAGAAAGAATTTTCAAAAGATGAGTGGCAACAATGGTTTGAAAAATATAAGGTTAGGATTCGTGAAGTGAAAGGATAATTGTATAATAGGTAATATTCATTGTGTAATTATTATATTGTAAAAATGATTTTTTAGGAAAATAAGAATAGAGGTTAATATGAAAGTAAATCAATTAATTGCAAATAACATAAATGACTTAGATGCAGTCATTCCATTTAATAGGTCCTGAATCTGGAAAAACAACTCTTTGCCAAACAATTGTTGAAGAATCAAAGAAGCGCCTAGTTTCCTTATTACCAAAAGCTGAATATCAATATTTATTTCCTAATATTATGGAAACTAATTTTAGTACTATTAAGATGGAAGAAATGCCATTAGTACTTTTTTCAGGGAAATCATCAATTTCATCTAATCCACGTTCAACGATTGGTACTCATACAGGTGTTTTTAAAGAGATTCGTGAAAAACTTGCTGAAGAATTTAATCTTTCCACTAAGATGAATGTAATAACGCATTATGAAAATTCCAAAGTAATGAAAGAAGGTCCAATTTCTTAATGTCAAAATTAAGAAATTGGACCTTTAATTATTTTTACTTCCTTAACATTTTAATTTCGCTATATATCTAATGGAAGAATGAATATTAAAAAGGATCAATGATTAATATATTACATAATTATTATAGTATAAAAGTAGAAACATGAGAGATAAACATTGTTATGAGTGCGTATAGGTGATTTATTATCTGATTTTTTAAATTTAACAGAAATATATACTTGAATGAAGTATATATTTCTGTTAAATTTATCCCATGGACAGAACAAGTTTAATTAAAGGTCATTTGGAAATGTGTGTGTTATCTATTTTGTCGAAAAAGAAAAATTATGGTTATGAAATTATGAAAGAGCTTGAAGTGAACAATTTAAAATTGAAAGGAGTAGGAAGTATTTATCCGATTTTAACTAAGTTGAAAAATCAAGAGTGGGTTAATACTTATCAAGAAGTAACAGACAGTGGTAAAGTTAGGGTTTATTATGAAATTAATGAAAATGGGAAAATGCATCTGGAAAAGAAAATTAATGAGTGGTTAGAATTGCAATCTGATATTCAAACATTATTAAAAAGCGGTTTGAAAGGAGACCTTCTGAAATGAGGAATGAATTAAACGATAAAGAACAGCAATTTTTAACTGACGTACTTAAGGAATTAAAGCAATACGATATAAGTATAGAAGAAAGGGAAAATATT
Source organism: Bacillus sp. NPDC094077 (assembly GCF_050279465.1). Classification (NCBI taxonomy): domain Bacteria; kingdom Bacillati; phylum Bacillota; class Bacilli; order Caryophanales; family Bacillaceae; genus Bacillus; species Bacillus sp. NPDC094077. The sequence goes on from NZ_JBNNUF010000002.1 coordinate 280,749, forward strand.
AAACAACAAATATTAGAGCATATTCAGGAATGTCGTGAAAATGGTGAGGATAGTATTCATGATCTAGGAACCCCTCAATTATTTGTTCAAGATTTTTTAGAAATAAATGAAATTGACCTACAAGTTAAAATGAAACAACTTCAAAATGCAAATAGAAAATTTAGTACATCGATCCTAGGCGGCATATTTATCGCAATTAGTACTTACCTCATCTCACAAACTACACTTTCAATATTTTTAACTGAATCATTTACTCCAACTAATAGTAAAAATACATTTAATTATAATCTTTTATATCGAATAGCAGAGAATCAGTGGTGGAACTCAGTATTAATAATGATTAGTTTTACGCTCTCTATATTAGTATTTATTAGCTTAGTAAGTTATAAAAAAAGAAAGTTATCTAAAGTATAATGAAGAAAACTATCTATAAAGTATTTCTAATTTGTATTCTTTGTAATGTATTAATGTTATGTATCGTACATCCAAAAGTTTACGCCCAGCAAAATATTAAAGTTACTTTAGATAAGTATATTGAAAAATTTTTAAAGGAACAGAACATTCCAGGGGCTTCCGTAGCGATTGTACATAATAAAGATGTATTCTTCGCAAAATCATGGGGGATTACTGGAGAGTCTGGAAAAATTGTAACTAGTAAAACACCATTTGCAATAGGATCATTAAGTAAATCACTAACAGGTCTAGCTATAGTGAAATTAATTGAAGATAAAAAAATAAAATTAGAGGACTCAGTTCAACAACATCTTCCGTGGTTTAAAGTAAAAGATACGCAATTAGCCTCAAATATAACAATCCAACATCTACTAACACATACAAGCGGAATAAATACATTTGAAGGGTTAGCATTATCAGATAAGCAATCAAAGAGTTCTACAGCATTAAAAGAAAATGTAATGAAACTTTCAAATGTAAAATTAACTGCTTCACCAGGGAAAAGGTATCAATATAGTAATGCGAATTATATTGTTTTAGGTGCACTTATTGAAGAAGTCACAAATGAAACATATTCTTCATATATGGAAAAGTATGTTTTCCAACCATTAAAAATGAATGGTGCGGCAGCAAATAAGGATAGTGCATATGAAAAAGGCTATTTAACAGGCTATCAATCTTGGTTTGGCGTATCAAGAAAAAGTGTAGTGTCCTATGATAATGCTGGGACACCATATGGTTATATTACTGCAAATTTAGAAGATATGATTCAATATATTATGTTTTTGAATCGTCAAGAACATACTCAATTTTTAAAGAAAGAAAACATGGATCTTTATCTATCTCCGCTTTATAAAATAGATTCAGAAAAAAATTATGGATTTGGATTAAGAACAACAAATTTAGATGGAAATGAAACGATGGTTTGGCATTCAGGATCAACGCCTGATGCTCGTGCAGAAATGTTTACTTTAAATAAAAGCGGCTGGGGTGGCGTGATTTTAACGAATAAAAATCATGTATTAGAAGAAACAGCACTATCGGAATTGAAGAAGGGGGTTATTAGTATTTTGAATGGAGAGGAACCAGTTGATACCCCTAAAAGCATACCATTCACACAAATTGTTATGTCGATAGTTACACTCACACTTTTCATTACATCAATTATGTTAATAAAAAAGTATAAACATAAGAAAACTTGTAAAAAGCTCAATTGGCTGTTCGTAGGGAGCTTATTTCTACTATTATCTATTATTTTAATCCCACTTCTTACTTACAGCACTAATTCACCATGGCACACGATTAAAATATTCGCAGCAGATGTAGCTTTACTCACTAGTATTATAGTAACTTTATTAGCTGTGAACGGACTAATTTCAATCTTAATTGCCTTAAGAGGTACGAAAATATAAGGGTAATTAATTTAAGCCGTTATATTTAGTTGACTCTCACACAATGTCATTGTTTAAGATGAAGTTGAGCTTCGAAGTAGATTTAATGTATAGGAGGAAACTATGTTTAAAATAGGAGATTTTTCAAAACTATCTTCCATTAGTATACGTATGTTGAGACACTACGATAAAGTGGAATTATTACAACCAGTAAAAGTCGATGAGCTGAGTGGTTATCGATATTATTCAGCAGCCCAGTTAAAGAAAGTAAATCGAATTCAAACGTTAAAAGATATGGGGTTTAATATCGCTACCATTAAAGAAATAATAGAATGCGATAATATAGATAGTATAAAGGAGCAATTTCTAATTCATAGTGCCCAAATTAAAGAAGACATGAATAATCTCCAAAAACAATTACGTCTCCTCGAAGCCTCAATGAAAACGATGAGAGAGGATGTTGGTGAGATGAACTATCATGTTTCAATAAAAGAACTTCCAGAGAGAAATGTAGCTAGTGTTAGAAAAGTTATTCCATCATATAATTGTGAAGGAGATTTATGGAGTATATTAATGCAAGAAATTAATATTAAAAATATTAATATTGCTAATCCGAGTTATAGTATCGCTATCTTCCATGATCATGAATATAAAGAAAATGATGTAGAAGTAGAAGTACAACTAAATATTTTAGGAGAGTATGAAAATACAAGAGATGTTGATTTTAAAAAGGTGAAGCCAATGAAGGTGGCATCTATAACTGTTAACGGAAGTTACGAACAAATGACAGCCGTAAATGAGGCTGTGGCAAAATGGATTGAGACAGAGGGTTACGAATTAGTAGGACCAATGTTTAATATTTATCATGTTAGTCCAGCGATGGAATCGGATCCTAATAAGTGGGTTACAGAGGTTTGTTATCCGATTAACAAATAAGTAATAAAAAAAGGCATGTTTTATGCCTTTTTTTATTAATATCTTAAAACATATAATGATTTGATTCATCAACTACTAGTACAATATGCACTTGTTCCTCCACTAAAGTTTTCTTATCGGACTAAATAATGCAATAAAGACTTCTATTAATTTAGTAAAAGCAGCTAAAGCAAATACAAAAACAGGATTATAAGCTGAAATAATGCCTCCTACTAATGCTCCAAGTGGCATAGCTAATCTAGTAAGTACACGCGAAAATCCTAAAACTCTCCCTTGCATATTTGATGGAACGGTTTCTTGACGAACTGAGGTTACAATCGTATTCCATGCAATATTGCAGGTCATTGCGATACCGAAAGCGATGCCAGGCGCTAGCCAGTATGTACTCCATAGTGCAATAGTTAACCCAAGTGTTCCGGTAAATAGGAGTAAAGGAATAAGAACACCGCGCCGTAATCTCTTTTCTAAAGGAATTGCAATTAAGCTTCCTAAAAGGCCCCCTATTCCAATGAAAGTATAATTAAAACTACTTTGTTCTGAGGTAAGATGTAATGTCGATAATAAATAATACATGAGTACACCTAAGACAGCACTTGCTCCAAAGTTTCCTACCATAGCTTGAAGAGATAAAGCTATATTTAACCGATCTTTTTTGAGCCATTTGAATCCATCAAACAAATCAGCTAGTATATTTTGAACCGTATTCTTTTCATTATTTTTACTGTTTAAAGTTTTAATTGATGGTAAGAGTAGCACAGCAATTAATGTTGCAATAAAAGAAAGAACATTAATCCAAAGAACTTGAAAACCACCAATAAAAGAAATGAAAAGACCGGCTAACATAGGTCCAAAAAGACTAGATAGTTGATTGACCATTTGATATAGAGAATTAGCCTTTGTTAATGTTGCTCCAGCAATTTGCGGAATAACTGTAACAGTTGTTACATCAAAAAGCATAGACATAACTGCTAAAATAAAAGTAATTACGTATAAGTGCCATATTTCTAATAGATGTAATAAATGTAGAATCGGCACGAGACTTACTAAAAAAATACTGGTTATATCGGCTATCCAAAGTAGCGTTCTCCGATCATAACGATCTACAACAACGCCAACTACAGGGCCAAATATGACGATTGGCAATACGTTAATAGCAAATAAAGAGCTCATGATAACTGCCGAACCGGTTAATTGATAGGCAATCCAAGGTAATGCAAAGGTATATAGTGAATCTCCGATACGTGAAATGAATAAACCAAAAATGAAAATCTTGTATTCTTTAGAAAAAGTTGTTTTTACAGTAATACTTCTTTCCTGTTTCAATTTCACAATTTTATGAACCACCTTTATGCTAGAGGAATTTGAAAATAATCCGTCCGATACTTATTAAATATAGAATTCTGCAAGACTTTGTTGAATCCTACCTTTATAAGCTGAATTTTTGAAATAAGAGGGCAGGGTGGAAATGAATTTTTTTAGATTGGAGGTGAGATTCACCTAAATGATTTTACATCTAGTATAATCTTTGTTTTAAACAGAATCCTCCTTAACTCAAGGTGATATAAGGAGGGTTATTTTTATTGTAATCAATGATATGTGTATCCTCCATCCGGAAATAATACATTACCTGTAGTAAAACTATTTTGCATTAAATACATGACAGTATGTGCAATTTCATCATTATAGCCAGGTCTCTGTACAAGAGAAAGAGACTTATAACCTTCATAAGCAGCTAGCCTTTTTTCGTTTTGTTCATTTTCCCTTCGTATCGTTCCAGGAGAAACAACATTAACTCTAATCGGAGCTAATTCAACAGCTAAAGCTTTCCCTAAACTTTCAATAGCACCATTACAAATAATCGGTGGTAAATGGAAAACACTCATTTTATTTATATTATTAACAGATGGAACGAAACGGTTTGGTGAATTAAAGCGATTAATACCAGACATATCTCAAGGAACATTAGCGAAGCAACTTCGTGAACTAGAACATGATCAACTAATAAAACGCGAAATTTATCAAGAAATACCACCTAAAGTGGAATATAGCTTATCTGAACATGGAAAAACAGTCAGTACTGTATTAGATAGTATGTGTGGTTGGGGAAGAGGACATTTAGAATTTATCGATAAAAACAAACAATAAAATTATTATGTAAACTATGTATAGCGTGTGGGGATATATTGTTTTAATAATTTGTATTTTATATAATTAAATAATGTTATAGATTATTATACATGTAGTCTTCAAAATGAGGTGGTATAGATGAAATACTGTATCGTTCGAAGTAACTAGTTGTTTGGGGTTGAAAAAATGCGTATCAGATATAAAAGGAGACGAAGGCCCTTTTATGAAAATATCAACTTAGAGTCTATTTCGGCATAATCAGAATGAAACATTTCATGCATGTTTACAAAGGGGAAATAATAAAATGAACGAATTAGAGTATAAAAACTTTTATGATAAAGTAGGAAGATTAAATGGATGGGATTTTAGTAAAATAAAATGTGAAACTGTAGGAGATACATGGGACTTTTATAGCGAAGTAAAAGAAAGATGCAAACCATCACATATTCTACTTGATGTTGGTACAGGCGGAGGAGAGAATGTACTTAACATAGCATCTGCAGCTAAATTACTAATTGGAATAGATAATTCAAATGGCATGATTGAAAAAGCACATTCCAACTTAAAAAAAGCAGGTGTACAAAACGTTGAGTTTCTTCAAATGGATTCTGAAGTTTTAACGTTTCCGCATGCTTATTTTGATATTGTTTCAAGTTGTCATGCACCATTTGTAGCATCAGAATTAGCAAAAGTCATGAAAAAAGGTGCTTTTTTCTTAACACAACAAGTATGCGAACATGATAAATTGGACCTTAAAGAAGAATTTGGAAGAGGACAATGCTTAGGCGAAAGAGATGGCACATTAAAAGAAAAGTATATGAGTGAACTTATTAATGCGGGATTTGAACTCGTGCAAGTACGTGAATATGATGTTACTGATTATTACAATACTCCTGAAGATCTCATTTTCTTATTAAAACATACGCCTATTATTCCTAATTTTGGGGAAGAGGAAGAGGATTTTAATATTTTACAAAAGTTCATTGATGCTAATAGTTCTGAAAAAGGTATTTGTACGAATTCAAAAAGGTTTATGATTATTGCTGTTAAATCATACTGTATATGAACGTAAAAGCTGGTTTTCTTTAAAAGGAAATCAGCTTTTTTGTGTAGAAAAGAATGCAGGGAAATCTTGAAAATAATAGAAATATATATAATGTGTTAATCGTAAAATTTAAATATGGAGGATAATTGTTGTGAAATGTTACTTTATGAATAACGATAAACTAAACGTACATATTACTGAGTGGGGGAATAATGATAAACCCGTTATCTTTTGTTTACACGGACTAGGAAGTACGAGTTTAAGTTTTATAGAAGTTGCAGAGAAATTAAAAGAAGATTATAGATTTATCTCTATCGATGCACCAGGACATGGTAAAACAGCTCCATTTGAACGAACGGAAGATTATGAGATGCAAAATTTAGCGCATTGGTTAAACGAAATTGTAAATGCACTTCAAATTGAACGTTTTTATTTTCTTTCTCATTCTTGGGGAAGCTTCGTCGCGTTATATTATTTATTAAATAATCCAGAAAAAGTATTAGGAAGTATTCTTATCGATGGGGGATATCAAACAAAAAGACTTCAAGAAGAAACACTTCAAGAGGAAATCGCTTTTTACGAAAAGGATTTTGATGAATATGTTTTTAATAATTGGGATGAATTCTTTAAAAGTGAAAAAGAAGCTTATACTAGATGGTCTCCATTATTAGAGCTTGCAGTAAAGGATCTTGGTATAGAAATGGATAATAACGTATGTTGGCATGCGAGGGGGAGAACAGCTAGCAATATTATAAGAGGTATGCATAAGGATGAAACGATTGATATATACGAGAAGTTACCATCTAATATTGTTTTACTTCGAGCTACAGTTCCACAAATTTGGGCTGATTATAGAGATAAGACAGGTAATATTTTTAAAGAGAAAACTGATGGTGTAGTAAAATTAATCCCTGATACAACACACATGTTGCACTGGGATAAACCAGAAGTTGTTATTGCAGAAATAAAAAGTCATTGGAGCTAACATATTCATACTAAAGTTGTAGTTTCTATATGAAAAATCCATCCTTCGGTTTGATTTTATCTATTTATAATTGTAATACAATACAAATAGATAGTATGAAATAGGGGGATATAAAATGATTACACATATTTCAGATATAAAACTACAAACGGTTTCAATAGAAGGGGTAAAACAAGTTTATAAGGATATATTATCTTTTCCAATAAAAAAAGAAACAGAAGCATTTATCCAATTTGAAGTAACACCTTACACAACAATTAGCTTTCAAGAGGTGTATGAGCCAATAGCACCTGCGCATTTCGCTTTTGAGATTCCATATTCAAAATTTCATGAAATAGCAAAATGGCTTGAAAAGTCTGGATTACTTATTGTGAAATGGAAAGATGGAAATACAATTGGTGAGGAGAACGGTCTATTCAATTTATACTTTAAAGACGGTGATGGAAATCTTCTCGAAATTATCGCACATAGTTATGTTCAAGAAAAAGTACTAGTCCCGCATTCACCGTTACACATTTTATACGTAAGGGAATTTGGTCTTCCGGTTAAAAGTGTACCTGTATTTACGGAATGGTTGAAATCAAATCTAGATATGAAAACGATGGAAGATGGGGATATTTTTAACTTTGTTATAGGTGGAACTGCATATATAGTTGCAACCTGGTGGCAGCGACCTTGGATTCCAATTGCGATGAAAGCTTTACCACCGAAAGTACATGTTTCTTTCGGAACACCAGATTACACATTTCTACAACGAATTCAACATAACTTTAAGAAAAATAGTGTTCCATTTGAATGTAAACATAATGAGGTATCATTTCTTCAGCAGGGATATTCATTTTCTGTTGTGTATACACCAGAGTTTCATTCTGATATTCCAAGTAAATTAAACTTACCACTTTCTATCCTATAATAGAAAGTGGTAAGTTTAATTTGATTTAAAAAGCTAATATAATTGTAGCTTTGAAATAAAGTTTGATTAAAATGGATTCCACTTTTGAGATTGAATATTTATCTTTCATAAAAAAGTTTGATCATTTTTGTGATCTTTCCTCCATTAAAGCGCCCGTTTCTCGAATAACTATAGGTTTACCTCATATTTATCTCGTCCTGTTTTGAAATATTTATCCAATGTTTTAAAGAGTAGTTAAATGGAAATTTATAGTTAAGAGTTTATAGTGAAAAAATTGATTTTAGTGACATTAATATTACAAAACTGTAAGGATTAGCTCATTAAAGATTTTTAATAAAATAGTTATTTGAAACGAAAATATGTACCAAAAAAGAGCACCTTGTACAGGCACCTTAGTAAATTTCACAAAATAATCAAGATACTTACTACATTCTTATTTATATGTTTCAGATAAAAAAACAGAGAAAAATCCTTATTATGTATTGAAATAAAAAAACATTCACAAAAATTGTACATGTCTATATAAAGTTAACGTCTCGTTCATGTAAATATATGTTTGTTTTATGAAATGGTGCGTACCTTTGAAAAAAGTAAAGAGCTCCTTAAAAGGCGCTCAATGACTAATAATGAGATGTATATGATTATTGTATGTATGTTTCTAATATAGGTGCAGTTTTTATATAAAATCTTTATTTGAATGAAATGAAGAATGAAAATAAAAAGGACCTGTTGTTTATAACAGGCACTTTCCTTCTAAAAGCAACCGGAGGTAGTATAATTTCCGGTTAATGTTCATGTATGTCAAACGAATTTAAAGATGATTAATCCAATGATAATTTAATAAAATCGTTACTTTGCATAAAAAATAGGAGTGCGTGACCAAAGCACTTCATGACGCTAATAGCAACACCTATAAAAGTATATGAGTAATATAAAGTTATGAATTTAACTAAAAACACTGTTCATAATATGTGGAGTGGAGGACCAAATACAAACATGTGGGCTGACTGGCTTTCATTTAATCCAAAAGATGAACTTGCGGTGGTAGCAGTAGTGGATAGGAAAGAATATGTTGTATATAAAGACAAAGTAGAAAATATAATGAACTGAACTCGAAAAGTTAGACAGAAAAATTACGCAGCAATAATACTAACATATATATCTTTGGAAGATACATTAGTAGATGACAGACAAGTAACAATGAATCATGATGAAGAAACTGAAGAAGTAGATTTAATGTCTATTTTACCATTTGAGTATTAATAAATAGTTTTAGAGGTACCGCCACATGTCTATCAAGCTAAGAAAACAGCTCATCCCCAAAACGATAAAATGAGATGTCTTGTTACAAGAGGGTGTAAAATTTCGTTCTGAGATGCTACAAAATTTTAACTTGATGGGCATGAGTCTGTACCCTTAAAAAAATGTGATGTTTAGAAGAAAGGCGCGACATTTTAAAAGGAATTTGTGAAATTTTACCCCCTTAAGTATTTTTTCCTAAAGAGGATTTTTATGTCCAAAGAAGAACATTTTATATTGAAAGCGGTTTAAAGAGGTCTGTGGGATAGGTTCTGTGTCTGAATATTAGTCGTGTTTAAAAATGCAAGATGTTTCGCCACAAGGGCATTCTACGAGATTAAATTGATGAATAAAAAACTTTTTTGAGTTGTGCAGTATATTCTAAATATAATCTCACTTATGAACGAGCAATCAGTCGGTGATGACATCTCAGTAAAAATCCTCTCTTAATGTTATAAAAGAAGCGATAGAAATTAGTAGCCTTTTGTGTCTGCACACTAAACTATCGGAGGGATTAAAATGTTAAACAAAAGTGTCGTCCTTTACACTGAGGAAAGTGGTATTGCAAGAATTACATTAAACAGACCGGAATCACTAAATGCGTTAAACCGAGATGTTCTGGAGCAACTTTCCTCCGCCTTGGACAGGGTTAAAACTAATTCAAGTGTAAAAGCATTGATAATTATCGGTGCCGGAGAAAAGGCATTTTCCGCAGGTGCTGACATTCAGTTTCTCAATAAAGCCACTCCACTAGAAGTACGGGATTTAGCTCAGTTGGCTGTTGCGGTTACTCATAAAATCGAGTCATTAGGAAAAGTGGTTGTTGCTGCCATCAACGGATTTGCACTAGGAGGTGGACTTGAGTTAGCTGAATCCTGTACGATTCGTATTTGTGCTAATCATGCTAGATTAGGACATCCTGAAGTCCGTATTGGAGCTGTTGCCGGATTTGGAGGAACTACGAGATTGCCCAGACTTATAGGTAAGGGGCGTGCTACAGAACTGTTGCTCACTGGAACCGCGATAAGCGCAGACGAAGCATATAGAATAGGACTGGTTAATAGGACTGTTGAGCCTGATAAATTATTATCAGAGGCAGAAGCGCTTATCCAAGAAATTCTATCTCAGGCTCCTATCGCAGTAAAAATGACTTGGGAGGCAATTCATCGGGGAGGTAATTTAACTTTAGAAGAGTCGGCACGTCTTGGAGCAGATTATTTCGGTTTGATAGCGTCCACAGAGGACTTCAGAGAAGGTACTAAATCATTTTTAGAAAAGACCAAACCATCATTTAAAGAAAGATAGTTAATCGAACCAATCATTTTGGGAATTAATATAAAGTTTGATAAAAACGATAAAATAATTTGGGTTGAACTCTTTATATGTAAAAAAATGAGTTTTTTTGCAAAATCATGTATTTGCATGAGGTAAAATAGCTTATTTTTATCAATCTTTTTTATAGTTTATTAATAGGGGTATCATCACACATCCATCAACCTTTGTATAAACATATACTTTAAGTTGATGTGGGGTAGCACCGCATCACCATCAAGCTAAGATTTTGAAGTACCCCCAAAACGAAATTTTTATCTCTTGATAGTTATTTATGTAAATTTAGATTGTTTTTTCGTTTATAGGATCAACCGATATCTTAAATTGATGACGATGGGGCATTTCAAAATCTTAAGTTGATGGGCATCCCCTAATACTGAATAATATACTTATTTCCAATAAAAATAATATACCTCTGTACACCCAATACGGGAAAATTTTTTAGTACATTTATAAATAGCATTGCTCCACCTGCTTAACCGGAACCAACATTTAGTTTCTAGAAACACTGCACTGTTTAGTTAATTTGTATCACGTACAATTTTATATTTTGTTATAAAAAGAATGGATAAGATAGTTATGAGTAAGCCGCAACATAGTAGAATGTTAGATATAGAAATGCCAAATGTTAAGCATATAGATACAAAAGCATAAGATAGCGGAACTAAACCATTCGAAGAGGCATTTACGAAACTCATAACTCTCCCTAGCTTATCTGTTTCACTGTTTTCTTGAATAATAGACACCAGTGGTACATTAATCATAGAAGACATGAAACCCATTATCACAAGTAAAAGGATTCCTTGCCATAAAACATACATTTGACCAAGGAGAGAAAGAAAAATACCAAGAAAAGAAATAAGTATTAGAATAGAAAGACCTCTATTTTTCCTAATATTTAAAAGCCCGATCAATAAAGCGCCTCCTAGCATTCCTCCTTGATAAGAGCTTTGTAAAAGACTTACCTCAACTGCCTTTCCATGCAATACTTGGCTCGCTAGCAATGGAATTCCCATAAGTAAAGGGCCAAAGAAGAGGACGTTTATTGTCATTAAAATAAAAAGTATAGATTTTAAAAAAGGCATGTTCCATACATATTGAAAACCTTCTAATAGCTCTTGTTTGGTAGATGCTTGCTTAGAGGATGGTGAAGAATTTTTTTCTTTAATACATAATGTGAAAGCGGATGTAATTAGTAAAAAGCAAGCAACGAAGAGAAATAAAGCCGAGAAAGAACTAACTGTAATAATCCAGCCACCTATCATTGGTCCGGCAAACATTGCAACTTGATTGGAAGTTTGAATAAAGGAATTAGATCGAGTTAACATCTCTTTTGGGACTAGAAGAGGAAGAAGAGACTGATTCGCTGGTGAAAAGAAAGCATCCAGAATTCCAAATAGTAGTGCAAAAAACAGTAACGACCATAAATTTAATAGATGTAAATGTAATAAAGTAATCATTACAAAAACCAGTAAAAAACGCGTGAAGCTAGAAACCAACATAATTTTTGAACGTTTTAAGCGATCTGCCCATACACCTCCAACAGTCATTAGGAGGACTCGTGGGATTAGAGTTACCATCATGACAATCCCAAGTGCTGATTCCTGACCTAAAGCTCGAATAACATACCATTGCTCTGCAAATAGGTAGGTTGAAAGAGCAAGAGAAGAAGAGGTACTAGATAACCAAAGAAATAAGAATGCACGATTTTTAAATAATGACATGCTTGTATACTTAGGTTGAACTTGTTGTGATATAAAAGGCTCACTCAAAGAATATTCCTCCCCACAAATAATGAATTATAAATCTTCGTTAAAAAGCAGTTGATCAATTTCAAAACCTGTGATTGTAACATAAAAGTTTTTATTAGTATCAGTTTCTGTGGAAGTTGCTAAAGTTTCTTTAACAAGGTTTCTATACTGATTTAAAAACTTTATAAATTGTTCTTCTGTTAATGAAAATTCTGTTTGCATCGAGATACTTGGCCAATCTTCAACATGGGAAGATGTTAAATCGAATGAAGTATCTGGAGCAGTTAATACTCTTGTTTGCGCACGATGTAATACTTCTAAATAGGATTGTCTTGTTGCCTGTTGCGATTCCATGTAGTGAAGTAAGTGATTTGCAGGAATAAAGCCACGCGAAACAGCCTGATAGTACTTTAAAATATTCCCTCCCTGTTCTTCTTTTTTTACTAATTGAATGATGTTGTGTTTTTCTAGTTCGCGGAGGTGATAGAGTATTTTTGCGCGAGAAAGATTTAAAAGCTGGGCAAGTTGATGACCTGTATATGGCTTTTCGACTAAGTATATAAGCATTTTTGTACGTAATGGATCGCTTATTACTTTTAATTGATCGTATGTTTCAATAATGGAAATTGCCTTTTGTTTCATTATACATCATCCTTTTTTTTACTGGTTAAATTTATTTAACTCGATTGTATTGCAATTTTAAATAAAAAGCAAGTTAATTTAGAAATTTCTGAATAAAAACAAAATACCCCCTAAAATAAAAAAATACGCTATTCTTTCTGTAGAATCATAGGAAAGGGTGGCGTTTTTGTATGTCTATTTCTGTATCTGATGAATTACAATTATTTGTTCAAGAAATTCAAAGCTTTTTATCCCAAAATATCTTACGAACTCTTAAGAGCTATCAAAGATTCTAATTCGCCTGTTCAACCTCCTACAGCAAAACGGGAGAAAATCTCATCGATATGAGAAGAAAACAGTCTTTGATATATTAGGTGTCGTTTACAAATGTACCATGTCTGATAATCAAGCGGCTTAAATCAAAAAAATGAAACCAGTTAGGGTTTATTTCGTATGCAAATCTTTAAATTCCCTACACATAACCTTTACAAAAAAAGAAACAACCTCTACTATAATTGACGCTGTATGAGCTTAGCTTGATAGCGATGGGGTAGCACCACACATCCATCAACTTAAAAAATCAAAATCCCCCATAAAGAAAATTCTATCCATTGTTGACTACTGATAATGTCGCCTTATGTTAATTAGAGCTGTATGGAATATACATTATTCCCTGTGCAACTAACGAACAGGTTAGTTGCACAAGATGAAGGATATTTGTTAATGTTTATCCAATATTGAACAATATAAGTAAACCATTCATGTAAAGGAAAACATAGTAAAAAATTTATAAAGACAAAGGTGAGATTATTGAATATTTCAGTTCTTGGTTGTGGACGTTGGGGTACTTTTATAGCTTGGTATGCTAACAAAGTTGGTCATAATGTAATGTTGTGGGGGAGAGAAAACTCAAGAAATTACATTGAATTAAATGAAACAAGAAAGAATGATTATCTTAAGCTCTCAGAAGATATCGAGCTAAGTAATTCTCTACATAAAGCAATTTCATTTGCGGAGATTATTATTATATCGATTAGTGCACAGGAATTACGTTCATTTGCTAATCAACTAAACTTAATTAATGAAGTACAAGGGAAAACCTTCATCTTATGTATGAAAGGACTTGAAGCAACAAGTGGAAAGAGGCTTTCTCGAGTATTTGGTGAAATCGTTGGAAAAAATACCAATATAGCTGTTTGGGTAGGACCTGGACATGTACAGGATTTTGTGAATGGCATTCCGAATTGTATGGTGATTGGATCCGAGAATATTGGTATCACTAAGAAGATTGTGCAGGAGTTTAATAGTGATTTAATAAGGTTTTACTACGGACAAGATTTGATTGGCAATGAAATAGGAGCTGCTACAAAAAATGTTATGGGAATCGCCGCAGGAATGTTGGATGGATTGAATTACAGCAGTTTGAAAGGTTCACTAATGGCTAGAGGGGCCAGGGAACTTTCACGTTTGGTTACAGCTATGGGAGGAAATGATTTAACGATATATGGATTGAGTCATTTAGGAGATTATGAGGCAACATTGTTCTCATTACATAGTCATAATCGAAAATTCGGAGAAGCGTTTGTCTTAGGTCAAAAGTTTGAAAAATTGGCAGAAGGAGTTTCAACAGTAAAAGCATTGAAAGAATTATCTAAACAATATAATGTTGAACTTCCAATTAGTAACGCTTTATATGAGATTTTGTTTGAAAGTAAAGATGCAAAAGATACGTTAGAAGAACTTTTTTTAAGACCTGTTAAATTTGAATTCTAATGATAAGATGTTTTTTATTGAAAATCGCTTCGTCAATAAACGAGTGTAACGTTATACTTTAAGATTTAAAATTTAAATTCTAAAATTCCGATTGGTATATTAATTTCTACTAAAAATAACAATTATTTAAGTCGAACGAAACAAAATATTGTTAATCTTATTTAAGAATCTTTATAGCTGTGTAAAAAGATTATATAAATGTTATTTCAAATACGTATATAACCTTTGTAATTTCAAAGATTGATGCAATAACGGCATTTATTTGAGCAGAAGGATTTCCTGACATTGCAGTGAATTTAAAACATGGGGGTCAGGAGTAGGACTATATCTTTTAAGGAGGAAGAAACTTGAATTTAGATGAGCCAATAGCCAAGGGGAATACTGCGAAGATATATCTTTATGAAAATAAAATTATTAAATTATTTGAGGAATACCTTCCAAATACAGAGTCTATTAATGAAGCAAAAAAACAAAAATACGCTTATTCATGCGGACTGCCAGTTCCAAACGTATTTGAAGTGACAAAAGTACAAGATAGACAGGCTATTATTATGGAGTACGTAAAAGGGGAAAGTATTGGTGATCTCTTACTTAATAATCTAAATAAAGCAGAGCATTACATCAGTATTTGTGTTAATGAACAAAAAAAGATTCATGCTATATGTGTGAATACAGATGAAATGGAATCAATGAGGGAAAGGTTAGAGCGCCAAATTAAATCTGTACATAAATTGGATGAAAATCAAAAGGAAAATGTATTGAAAAGGTTAAATTCAATTGTATTTGATTCTAGGTTATGTCATGGAGATTTCCATCCATTCAATTTAATTTTGAGTCATGAGAACGTGAAGATTATAGATTGGGTAGATGCTAGTTCAGGTGATATTCGTGCAGATGTATTTCGTACATATTTACTGTATGCTCAAGCTTCAGTAGAATTAGCTGAAATGTATTTGCATATATATTGCAGAAATACCGGCTTATCAAGAGAAGAGATTTTTCAATGGGCTCCTATTATTATTGCAGCTAAGCTAACTGAAAAGGTATCAGTTAAAAACAATGAATTACTAAATAAATTGGTAATTCAGTATTGTAATTAAAGAAAAAATCTCTATATATTCTAACAATACAAATGCATGAGTAAAATTATTGGAATTAGCGTACAGTTAATAAAATAGTAAAGAAGGAGTCCATTTTATGAAAACTGTTGAACCGATTTCACTTAATGCTGAATTTGAGAAATCTTCTCCTGCTCTACAACTTTCAAAACTACATAAACAGTTCGGTGAATTTATTGCAGTAAATCAAATTGATTTAACTGTTCCAAGGGGATCTTTTTACGGAGTAGTTGGGCCTAATGGCGCAGGAAAAACTACTTCGTTGTCGATGGCTGTCGGTTTGTTACGACCAGATGGCGGGAACGTTAAAGTTTTTGGAATTGATGTTTGGAGTAATCCAGAAAAAGCTAAAACACTGATTGGGGTATTACCAGACGGATTAGCTTTGCCAGAAAGACTTACTGGTCGCGAATTATTGACATATATGGGATTGTTAAGAGGAATGAATGTGAAGGAAGTTGCTCAGCGAACAGAAGAATTACTTACAGTACTAGAGTTAAATAATGCTGAGGGAACTCTAGTTATCAATTATTCTACTGGTATGCGAAAAAAAATCGGTCTCGCACTTGCGCTCCTTCATGCACCAAAATTACTCGTTCTCGATGAACCATTTGAGGCGGTAGACCCTATTTCTGCAACTGCTATTAAAAAGATTTTACAGAAATTTGTTAGTTCAGGCGGTTCTGTAGTATTTTCAAGTCACGTCATGGCATTAGTTGAACAACTTTGTGACCACGTTGCGATTATTTCGAAAGGGGGAGTACTTTCGTCAGGCAAGATGGAAGATGTTTGTGGTGAAGAAAAACTAGAGGATATTTTCGTTCGATTAGTAGGCAGTCCTACTATTAAAGGAGGAGAACTGTCTTGGTTAGTGTTTTAATTCAAATGAAGTTATCAATACTTAAACATTCAATGAATGGTGGTAGGGCAGTTCTATTTATTACGGCAGGATTAGTTGGTTTATTGCTAGCAATTGGAACAATTCTACTTTTTTCTTTTTATCCTACGGAACAAACCATATCAAAAAGTATTCTATACGTTACATTCGCTATTTGGACAGTAGGATGGATTATTGGTCCGATGCTTACTGGGGGAGACGGAATATTACGTCCTGAATATTTTGTGTTGATTCCGCTCAGCACTTATAAACTTACTAGGACACTGCTTGTTGTAGCTTTTATAGGGTTAGGACCACTAGTTAGTTTTTTTGCTTTCATAGGATTGTTAATTTATGCAGCCAGAATTAGCTTATTTGCAATTATAGTAGCAGTTCCGGCAATTATTTTACAGTTAGTTTTTGTAGTGCTGTTATCAAAAGTAATAGTTAGTATTATGGGTGAGACGATGAAATCAAGAGTCGGTATGGAAATGGGAGCGATGATCATCGGTTTCATCGTTGCATTTTTAAATGTGGGCTGGTATGCACTTCCTGTAATCGATAGGATAACATTTAATGATACTGCGCTACTTTACATGATTCCATCTAGTTGGACGATACTTGCTGTAGAGTACGCAAGTCAATCTAATTGGTTATTAGCTTTTGTTTTCTTAAGTGCAATAACAATATTTTGCGGGTTCCTTTTATTTATATGGACTACATTATTGACTAGAAGTACAGTGAGAGATTCTAAAAAAATCCAAGGCGAAATTACTAATAAGCATTATAGAAAAGTTTTTAAAATCTTTTTAGAAACTAAAATAGGAGCAATCGTAACTAAGGAGCTAAAAAGTTGGGGGAAAGATCCACAACGAGGCCGATTCCTGCGGATGGGCATATGGATAGGCGTATTTTATGGGATTTTAGTTACAATTGCTGATATACCATACTTAATGCCTTGGGCGGGAGTAATTATGATTTTATTTACAAGTATGTTCGCTTGTAATTTATATGGTTTTGATGGAAGTGCATTATGGTTAACGTTGGTGACACCTGGCGCAGAAAGGATGGATGTGCGTGGTCGTCAACTAGCTTGGGTGATAGCTATTGGTCCAGTGGCAATGTTAACTACAATAATTTTTACCTTTTTTAGCGGGCTTACTTTCGTTTATCCATGGATATATGCAGTAATCCCGGCGTTACTTGGTGGGGCAGTAGGCCTTATTGTGTTATTTTCTGTAGTTAACTTAATTCCAATTACTGATCCTCATCGTCGGGGAAGGGGAACCATAATATCCGGTGACGATATGAATGCGAGTAAGATGTTTATAACTACGTGGCTCATGATGGTGATGGTGTTAGCAACAGCAATACCAGCTTTATTAGTTGTATGGCTTGGAACATCACTACGTGTACAGTTCTTACAATGGCTAGGTGTACCGACTGGGATTTGTACGGGAGTGTTTTTAGCTTGGCTATTTGGGCGCATTGCTTACACAAAACTTGAAAAAAATGGCCCTGAGTTGTTATTTGAAATGAAAAGTGGGATGAAAATAAAGAGGGATATTCAAAAAAAGAAAGTTCAAAACAAAGCGACTGAATTACCTAAGAAAAAACTTGCTTTTGTTGTTTTTTTTGTATTTATGGGGTTCTTTTTTTTAGTTCACCAAAGTATAGTACCGATAATCTTTGAAATATTGGGTGTGGATGAAAA
The DNA here is from genome assembly GCF_050279465.1 of Bacillus sp. NPDC094077. NCBI lineage: Bacteria > Bacillati > Bacillota > Bacilli > Caryophanales > Bacillaceae > Bacillus > Bacillus sp. NPDC094077. Next base: position 299,084 of record NZ_JBNNUF010000002.1, read on the forward strand.
AGTGCGTCTTTTCTTCCTTCCGCGCTATCTTCCGCAAATTGCTCGTATTCCTGTAAGTATCATTTTTGCTCTATTAGGTATAACATTTTTGTGTAAAGCAATTTTAACTATGAAAAGGCACGTGAAAGAAACGCAACTAATAAAAGATGATATGTAAAACACTCCTAAAAAAATCGGTTTTTTACATGATGTTGTTCAACTATTGTTAAACAGTAGTTAAACAACATCTGCTTTACATTTTAATTAAGGAATGATTGTTTTCAAGCTTTAATCTATAAAGGTTCATTATCCGTACTTGTTCCTCAGTTAATTCTTCTTTATTCCAATACATATGCATTAAACTATATTCAAATATCTCCTTTAATCTTACAAACAATGGAAGCTTGTCTATCATTTCTCTAGGTAGTTCATTTTCTTCTTGATACCCGTCAAGTATTGCTTTTGTAATAGAATTCTCATAATCAACAATATTTCCATTTCCAGCAAAAGAATATTCTATCGCGCTATAAATTGGAACTGCTAAATCGAATATGTAAAAATGTTTCTCACAGTCTTGAAAATCAATCATTGTTAAATTTAAATCATTATCAACTAAAATGTTCTCTAGCCATAAATCTCCATGAATTAGGCCGTAGTTGGTAGATGTTTTTGTCAGTTTTTTAATGGAAAATAAAACATCAGATGCAATTTCTCTAATAATAGTCTCTTCTTTAGGGATATACTTAAGGAAATTATATTCTTCATTTTCATACCAATTATTAATATGTTTTACTGGTTCGATACTTTCAAAGTTTTTAGATATACGATGTAATTTACCAATTTTTTGACCAAGCTTTTTAAATATATTAGAATTCCATTTACTTCTTGGTAAATGTATACCAGGAGCAACTTTATATAATACAGCAAAAAGTTTTTTGTCTAATGTTAATTTCTCTACTAAACTCCCCTTTAAAGAAGGTATTACTGGAGGGACTCCTAAGCCCTTTTGATGTAAAAAGTTCGTATATGTAACTTCTTCTAACTGTTCTTCATACATTTTATAGTTAGTAATTCTAACGAAGTAAGTGCCTTGTTCGGCGAGACATTGATACATCTCATTTGTTATGGATTTAATGTTATTAAAATCTAAAGGATATAGTTCATTAATTAGTTTGAGTATTTTTTTTTCTAGCTCGTTCATTGTAACTCCCTTCCAAATATGAATTTTCCAACCCAAAAACTTATAGTTCCTTAACTTTTGAAATTCGGGATTTATTTGGTAGATTCCTTTAAAAAAATATGTAGGTGCAGTAAGTAAATGTATGCCAAATAAGATAACTGAAAAAATATGAAGTTAAAAGTCACAAGTCAACGCAAGATTTTTCTTCATCATTTGTTTACAGAATTGATTACTAATTTTGATGTTGTAGTCGGTGAATAGTATGAGAAGCTTTATGAAACAAACAAATGGTACTATATGAAATACATAATGTAGCTTCATATAGTACCATTTCTATTATGATAACACTTTCGTCATAAGTATATGCGGAATGCCATCTTCCATAAATATATCAGAAGAAGTTTGATAGCCTAATTTTTTATAAAATCCTTCAGCTTGTGTTTGACCGTGTAGTTTCACTTTTGTAGCTTCTTTGTTACGAGCAATCTCTTCTAACGTTTGAATGATTACTTTACCTAATCCGTATTTACGATAGTTTTTTAAAATACAAATGCGTTCTAATTTTCCGGCGCCATCAACAAATCGTATACGACCTGTGCCTACAGGAAGCTCATTATAATAAACTAAAATATGTTTACATTCTTCGCCGATTTCATCAAATCTATCAAATTCATCTTCAAGTGGGACACCTTGTTCTTTTACAAATACTTCTTTTCGAATATGAAATGCAGTTTCTAAATCTGTAAATTCTGTTATGAGTTTGGATTGCAAATTGTTCAGCCCTTTCTAGTGTGATGTGCTTGTGTTTTCATAGTATATCATAAAGAAGCGTTATAAAAAAAAGAATAAAAGCCGACTTGAAAAAGTCAGCTTTCAATATAATTCCTTTATCCCATTTTCAGATCCGATAATCGCCTTACTAGTCATATTTATAAACAATCCTGTTTCAATTACACCTGTAATCATTTTTAATTGTTCGTGTAATTTGCCAGGAGTAGATATTTTATTAGGGAATATACAATCGATAATCATGTTATTGTTATCGGTTATAAATGTATTATTGTTTTTCAAACGTAACCTTGTTCGACAACCTAAAGACTGAATTTTATTTTCTGTTTGTTTCCATGAAAAAGGTACAATTTCAACAGGTAATGGGAAAGTACCTAAACGTGTCACAACTTTTGATTCATCAGCAATAATTATTAGTTCTTTAGAGGAGGAGGCAACAATTTTTTCGCGAAGTAATGCACCACCGCCTCCTTTTATCAGATGTAAATTAGAATCAATTTCATCAGCTCCATCGATTGTAAGGTCAAGAGTTTGTATGTCATCTAACGAAAGTAGCGGGATGTTTAGTTGTTGTGCGAATGCTTCAGTTTCCTTTGATGTCGGTACAGCTTGAAATGATAATCCCTCTTTTACAAATTGACCTAATTTTTGTATTGTCCAAAATACCGTAGAACCTGTACCAAGCCCAACCTTCATTCCATCTTTTACAAAGTTAGCGGCATATTCGCCGGCGAGTTGTTTTAAATTCATCACTTTACTCCGCTGGACGTGGACCGGCATCTAAACCTGAATTTTCTACTGTAAGTATAGGACGAACGACTATATCTTTATGTACACGCATTTGACACGATAGGCGTAAATAATCTTCAATCCCTTTTTCCGTTATCGCATGTTTTTCATTCACGCTCGCTTCACAGAAATCACCCGCTATAATTTCTACTCTACAAGTAGTGCAACGTGCTTTCCCGCCACAACGATGGAGTATGTGTACACCGTTATCTTCAATCGCTAATACTAACTTTGTTCCTTCTTTCACTTCAAAAGTTCCAGTGCCTTCAATTGTTAATTTTGGCAAATTTGTTCCTCCTCACGTAAAATTGTACATAACATATTTATGACCGCGAATTCTTGAACATAAACATTATTTTTTTATGGCCCCGTAACTTTTTTATTTATTTAATCGTTTATTAAGTAAGCGCTGAAAAGGAGTGGTTATTTTGTGCACAAAAATAACGCAATTTTTAAAGAATCATATCGATATGAATCATTCAAATATAAATTTTTTAATTGAAAATTATGCAGAGTTAAAAAGGTACTGTACGTTTTTAACGAAAAACAAATGGGATGGCGAAGATCTTGCCCAAGAAACAGTATGTAAAGTTCTTCAAAAATATAGTAATAAAGATATTTGTATGACGCTGTTATATAAAATAGCTAGAAATCGTTGGCTAGATCTGATGAAGTCAAAATCAGTTCATGAAAAAATAAAGGAACAAATTAATGTTGAAGAACCACATGAGACAATTGCAGATTTGCATGAAATGGTAGGGAAAGTATTATCATCATTAAATGTACAACAATCCGCAATTTTATTATTAAAGGATGTTTTTCAATATAGTATCGCTGATATAGCTAAAGTATGTTCCGTATCGGAAGGAGCAGTAAAAGCTTCTTTATTTAGGAGTAGAAATAGACTGAAGACTGTAAGTGAAGAAGGGATTGAGATAGTCGAATACACAGATGATATTGAAATTGTTGTAACGTCTATTCGTGAAGAAAGGCCGGAATTGTTAACAAAGCTTCTTCCGACAATAGATTTTACTAAGTTACCATCTAAACAGCCAGTCTTATTATTCGGTGCGAAAAAACCTTCTTCCTACAGTTGTATGCTTTGTGCGGCATAACAATTATTGGAGGGATTTAAAATGAATGCAATTCCATACGTTGTAGAACAAACGAAATTAGGAGAACGTACCTATGATATATATTCAAGGTTATTAAAAGACCGAATTATTATTATCGGTTCAGAAATTAACGATCAAGTAGCGAGTAGTGTTGTAGCTCAATTATTATTTTTAGAAGCGGAAGATGCAGAGAAAGATATATTTTTATATATCAATAGCCCAGGCGGATCAACGACAGCAGGTTTTGCAATATTAGATACGATGAACCTAATCAAACCAGATGTGCAAACACTTTGTATGGGGTTTGCAGCATCATTTGGTGCATTGTTACTATTATCAGGTGCAAAAGGAAAACGGTTTGCGTTGCCAAACAGTGAAATTATGATTCATCAGCCGCTTGGTGGTGCGCAAGGGCAGGCAACAGAAATTGAAATAACAGCAAAAAGAATATTAAAGTTAAAGCGTGATATTAATCAAATGATAGCAGAAAAAACAGGGCAACCAATTGACAGAGTAGCGCATGATACAGAAAGAGATTATTTTATGACTGCGGAAGAAGCGAAGGAATATGGGATTGTAGATGATGTTGTTACGAAAAAATAAGATAAAACAGGCTAGAGAATATGCTAATTCTCTAGCCTGTTTTATTAATCTTTTATCCATTCATCAACTAACGATTGATTCTTTTCAATCCATTTTCGCGCAGCTTCTTCTGGATCTTTCGTTTTATTTAACATGACCATTAACGTACCAAGCTGCTCATCGCTCATTTTCCACTTATCAAAGTATTTCACAATATCCGGATGATCTTTTTCGAAACCTTTACGAACGGAGTAATAAATGTCATCTTTTTCACCATATACTTTCTTAGGGTCTTTTAAATATTTTAAGTCAAATTCTGAAAAGCCCCAATGCGGATTCCAAAGCGTAACAACGATTGGTTTCTTTTTCGTATATGCTTTTTTTAGTTCGCTCATCATTGCCGCTTCTGAAGATTGGACAAGTTTTAGTTTTATATCATATTCCTTCATTGCTTTATTCGTTAAATTCATAAGACTGCTACCGGGTTCGATTCCGACGATTTTATTATCTAGCTCATCTTTATGAGCGTTTAAATCTTCGATACTGTTTATGTTTTTCATATAAGAAGGGACGACTAAACCTAGTCCAGTGCCTTCATACCATTTTGATTTTAAGACAATGTCATCTTTATAACGATCATTTAGCGGTTTATCCGTAACTGGTAGCCATACTTCTAAATTAGCATCAACATCACCGCGAGCGACACCAGTCCAAATTGCCGCTTTTTCTAAATACATGAGCTCCACTTTGTAGCCTTTTTGTTCTAATAAAACTTTCCACATGTTTGCAGTTGCAATATTTTCTTTCCAACTTGTTACACCAAGTTTAATTTTTCCTTTCGAATTTGCATTTGTTGCATTACATGAAGCGAAAATCATAGTAATAAATAATGCAAGGCATATAAGCCATATTTTCTTTCGCATCGAAACCCTCCTAAGTAACGTTTGCCTTTTTAAATAAATGTATAAGTAAGCATTCTTATTATGAACGGAAATGAGAATTTTAAAGAAAGCTTATGAATGTCATTTTTATGTAATATTTCTTTGCAAAATCGCAACACTATATGAATAGATGGGTAGAAAAGGAGTAGTGACATGGATAATACAAAGGTGCGTGTTGAAAACGTAACAAAAGTATTTGGGAAACACCCGCAAAGAGCGCTTACCTTATTAAAAGAAGGGAAAAGCAAATCGGAAATTTTAAAAGAAACCGGAATGAACGTTGGTGTGAAAAGAGCAACGTTTGAAGTATTCTCTGGAGAAATTTTCGTTATAATGGGCTTGTCCGGTAGCGGGAAATCAACGTTAGTTCGTATGCTAAACCAATTAATTAAACCAACCGCAGGTCATATTTACATAGATGGTGAAGACATCGCAACGATGGGGAAAGAAGAATTACGAAGGGTAAGAAGAACAAAAATGAGTATGGTGTTTCAGAAGTTTGCACTATTTCCGCATCGTACTGTTTTACAAAATGTTGCATACGGATTAGAAATACAAGGAGTTCCAGTAGAGGAACGAGAGAAAAAAGCGTTAGAGTCACTTAAGTTAGTGGGACTCGATCATCATAAAGACAATTATCCAAGTCAACTTAGTGGTGGGATGCAACAGCGAGTTGGTATTGCGAGAGCGCTTACGAATGATCCGGATGTATTACTTATGGATGAATCATTCAGTGCATTAGATCCACTAATTCGAAAAGAAATGCAAGATGAATTGTTAGAGTTACAAGATAAAATGGAAAAAACAATTATATTTATTACACACGATTTAGACGAAGCGCTTCGAATTGGAGATCGTATCGCATTAATGAAAGATGGAGAAATCGTTCAAATTGGAACGCCGGAAGAAATTATGATGAGTCCTGCCAATGAATTTGTAGAGAAGTTCGTAGCGGACGTGAATTTAGGAAAAGTAATTACGGCGGAATCTATATTAAAACGACCGGAGACTTTATTAATTGACCGTGGACCTCGTGTGGCACTACAAATTATGAGGAATGCGGGTGTTTCTACAGTATATGTTGTAAACAAAAAGTATGAGTTTTTAGGTATATTAACCGCAGATGATGCAAGTAAAGCAGTACAAAAACAGTGGCCGATTGCTGATTTATTACTTAACGATATTCCGCACGTTTATTTAGATACTTTACTTGAAGAGACGTATGCAAAAATGGCGGAGATGAAATATCCGTTACCCGTAATTGATGAGAAGAAAAGGTTAAGAGGAATTATTAAACGTGAAAGTGTCATTCAAGCTCTTGCAGGTAACATTGAGGAAGAGGTGAAAGACGATGAATAGTATACCGCGTATTCCATTAGGGGAATGGGTCGACTCATTTGTTGCAAGTTTATATGAGCACTTTGAAGGCTTGTTCAGAGGATTCTCTTATATTATCGGCGGATTCGTTGATTTACTCACTAATTTTTTAACAATAATACCAGCTATATTGATGATTATTATCCTATGTTTCCTCATTTGGTACACAACGAGAAAATTATCTTTAGTTATTTTTACACTCATCGGATTATTATTTATTTTAAATATTAACTATTGGGCACAAACGATGCAAACATTAGCACTCGTACTTACGTCTGTTATTATTTCCATTATTGTCGGAATTCCCATTGGCATTTTAGCATCTCAAAATGAGCGTTTCTCAAAGTTTTTAAAACCAACATTAGATTTTATGCAAACAATGCCCGCATTCGTATATCTCATACCTGCGATTACATTTTTCGGAGTAGGTGTAGTACCTGGCATAATTGCATCAGTAATCTTTGCGATGCCACCAACAATCAGATTTACAGACTTAGGAATCAGACAAGTTCCGGAAGATTTAATTGAAGCAGCGAATGCATTTGGATCCACAGCATCACAAAAACTATTTAAAGTGCAATTACCGCTCGCAACTGGAACGATTATGGCTGGAGTGAACCAAAGTATTATGCTTTCGTTATCGATGGTTGTAACAGCATCACTTGTAGGAGCCCCGGGACTTGGTGTCGATGTATATCGCTCTGTTACACAAGTAAATATCGGAATGGGATTTGAAGCTGGACTAGCCATTGTTGTTATAGCGATTATATTAGATCGCATTACACAAGGATTTCATACAAAAAGAAAATAATGCAATAAAAAACACACTTTATACTATAAAGTGTGTTTTTTATTGCATCCAACTTACATACGAACAATAACAGAACCTCCAGCTGGTGCACAAACTTGGTTTTGCTGTTGTTCCATCGATTTAATTAATTGATTATTTTCTTCGATTAATGAGATTAATTTCGCTAATTGACTTTCAAGACTTGCAATGCGCTGCATCATATATTGAGAATCATGATGCAGTGCATTTCTTACAGGATGGGGGGAATACGCATATTGTTGATTTATATTTGGATTCCAATGAGGATACATTTGAATCGCTCCTCCTTCAATGAATTACTGATCTTTCTTATAGTAAATGCCTATGTATATTTAATGGTGACTCGAAAATTTTTCATAAGAAGGGGATTGTGTAGAGAAAATGGAAAAGTTCAATTGAAATAGTGAATATATTAGGGCATAACAATGTTTATTTAAATAGATCTCAAATGTGAGGAGAAACTAGGGGGAATGATATTTTGGCTAAAAATAAAAAAAGAAATGATGCAATGGCCATGGGTGTCGCTATAGGTATTGTAATCGGCGTAGTTCCTGGTTTATTTACTGATAATTTAGCAATCGGAATTGCGATTGGGATTGCAATTGGAATCGGGATTACGGTTTTAAAGAAATAAAGAGTTATAAATTTTAAAAATGAAATTTGAGTAAATCATGTATTTGATTTTAATGAATTGCCAATTTAAGAGAATGAATTTTCGGAATATAAAACTTAATTTTCCTTCTTTTATGATATTATATATGGAAAGGATGGTGATGAATATGTCAGTAAACAATCAAGCAGAAAAAAACTGCTTCATTTGCGAAAAACATAAAGGAAACATTGCAGTTCCAGGTGGTGCTATTTATGAAGATGATCTTATATACGTCGGACATGTCCATTGGGAGAAGGAAGAAACTTATCTTGGTTACGTAATGATTGATGTAAAGAGACATATACCTGGTCTTGCTGAATTAACTGAAGATGAGGCGAAAGCATTCGGACTTATAACTAGTAGAGTAAGTAAAGCACTAAAAGAAAGCGAAGGTGCGGAACATATTTACACTTTTGTTTCAGGAAATGGTGTACCACATATGCATATGCACATCATACCGCGTTATCCGAATACACCAAAAGAGTTTTGGTCACCGACTGAAGTAGCAAATTGGACTGGCGCACCATATGGAAATTCAGAGGAAATTAAAAAACTGTGCGAAAGAATACGAAAGTATATGGTAAATGAGTATGTATACAACAAATAATACACTATATTCATGGGTTGGATATATGGAAATGTGTTTAGGAGAAATCTCAGTTAAGCAATATGGTGACATTGTACTTGGCAAATATGGCGGGAATATAAGTGCTGGCGCGAAAAAGAATGAAGATGGTGCGTTAGTTTGGTCAAATGGTGATTGGGAATTTGCTGTTATTTTAGACGGGCATAATAGTGCAGAAAGTGTTGATTTAGTAGTAAATACAATCGAAAAAGAATATGAAAATATAAAGGCGATTATGAAAGAATCAATTGAAACAGTATTTCGATCTGTTGAAAATCATATACTTACAATTTTTCAATCCTCATCATTTAAAGAGAAGTGCAAAACAATAAAAGGTGAGACGGCTTGTTTAATCTGTGTAAGAAAAGAAAATTACATATGGTGGCTATCTATTGGTGATTGTCTAGTTTATGTATTTCATGAAGAATTACATAAGTTAGGGCAACATACATTAAACCAACGCCATTTTTACGAATGGATTGGTAATGTAAATACATTTGATTTACCTGTACCTTGCTATTCATCAGGGATTCGTGAGCTACGTACTGGGAACAATCGAATTGTAATGGTGACAGATGGGATATTAGAATGTGGGGAACGCCGTTATGAAACTTCAATAAATTTGTATACTGATATGAATGGAAATAATAAAGACCTTAAGGGGAATGTTTCCAATGTGTTAGAACACGTTCATCATCAATTAGGACGAGATAGTGCGACAATTATTTGTTGGGACGTCGAAAACAAAACAAATGTTACGTATCCGAGTGATCAGCCAGAGAAAAGGTAAAGGAGAAAAAATGATTAGACCGCGTTTACGGGCAGAAGTAATGATTGTAAACGAAGAACATTCAAAAATACTTGTACAATGTGATGAGAACGAATCATTTTATCGGTTTCCAGGTGGCTCTATTGAATTTGGTGAAACAGCAAAAGAAGCAATAACACGAGAGGTATTCGAAGAATATAACTTAAAAGTTTTTGTTCAAGAATTAGCTGTTGTAAATGAGCATATTTTTGAGTGGGACAACGAAAAAGGACATCACTGTACATTGATACATTGGGGAACTGTTGAAAAGAAAATTATAAATGAAATAAGGCATAAAGAACATGAGGATATTATTTTAATATGGAAAAGTATAGGGGAATTAAAGGCGAAGCCAACATACCCTGAAGGAATCATAAATTATTTAGAAGAGAATAACCGTAATATAGTCCACTTTATTTATAATAATTGAATGAAGTTATAGGAGGGGGAATGAGAACTTCTACTTTTTGGATTATAATTTTTGTTTTTTGCATAGCTGGCTATTTTATAGATCAGTTTTTAAGAAAAAAAATGAATGTGCCAAAGCGCGTTTTTTGGGGATATAAGCATGTGAATAGTCTACATGTAAAATTGGAAAAAGGACTATTTATTGTTTATTTAATAGCTAGTTTTATTTACATCTTTAAATACGAAAGCGCTAATATTGGGTATGCCATTTTCACATATTTAGGGATTACGTGGATTTTAAGAGCATGGATGGAATGGAAATATGATAGAGAATCGAAAGAATATATTTTTTCGATAATAGGATTATTTTCATTAATTTTTATGATTTCAATGCTAGTTTACTTCGTTCCACCTGCTACATAACAAAATAATGATTGATGCAAAAAATATAAGAGGATGGATTAGGTTGGACTTAAACGTAATTTTAGAATGGATTCATGAAAAATCTGAAGAGCAATCACTTATAATAATAGGTATTGATGGTACGAATAATGGAATAACTAATTAATAAGAAACCATTTATCTATAAGTAAATGGTTTCTTATTATGTGTATGAAGTTCCGACTTCGCAATTTAATCATTTATTTTAGCTAATATGGATTTAATGAAATTTGTTTTATCCTCCGCATATTGATGTTTATCATTAGGATTAGCTTGTGAAAGTTGAATCTTTAACTGTTCATACTGTATACGAGAAGTTGTATTATTTTTTAAATAATCTCTGAAACTTAATTGTTCCATTAAATATGGATTCCTTTGTTCATACATATGAATTTGATGAGTTCTCGGCTCTCCTTTATTGAAATAATACCTTTCGGGTAATACATCTTTTCTATATCTATAATTTAATTGTTCTAGTTTTGTAATACATTTTATACCATCTATATAATTTTTTAATTCAATCGCAATATCAATAATAGGTTTTGCGCTTAAATACGGAATGAAAGTACTGCCGATATGGTGTATTGCTAAAATATGTTCACCAATTTGTTTCTCAATTAATTGTTTCTCTTTTACAAACTCAATTTCCCACTCTTCAGTCCACGGAACTAAAAACACTTTACCATAGGGTAAACCTAGCATTTGATTAGCGCTCCTTACATAATTTTTTTCAATAAAGTTAATTACATTTTCTTAAAACTCCTCAAAACAAGAAACTCCCACAATCTCCACGGAAGAATCTTCTTCGCAAAGATCATAAATTTTACACCTTTCCCAATTGGATATCGTAAAGTAGTCCGCTTGGATTCTGCAATTTCAACGATTAAATTGGCGACATCTATCGGATTACCAAATGAATCACTGCCACTATTAATATGTTTTTGTATTTTATCCATGTATTCTTTGTATGAAGAGGGAGTATCAGATTTGTTTTCAGCTAGTTGTTTCCCAACTTCCCAAATGTTTGTGTTATAAGAACCGGGTTCAATTAAGGCAACGTCTATCCCGAAAGGTTGTACTTCTAAGCGAAGCGATTCACTCCAGCCTTCTAATGCATATTTTGAAGAAACGTAAGGCGATAGACCAGGTAATCCAACTTGGCCACTAATGCTGCTTATATTAATGATTTTCCCACTTTTTTGTTCTCTCATATATGGTAAGACAAGTTGGGTGATTGATATAGCTCCAAAAAGATTCGTTTCGAATTGTTTCCGGTATTCCTCTATTGGGATTTCTTCGATAAAGCCCCCATTTGCATATCCTGCATTATTTATGAGAATATCTACTCTGTTTATTTCGTTTAAAAATAATTGGAAGTTATGTATAGAACCTTGATCTGTTATATCTAATTGGTGAACTTTTATCTTTTGTTGTAAGTTGAGTTTAGTAGCTTGAGATATTAAGTCTACTTGTTTCTCAAGATTACGCATTGTAGCAATGACTAAATAGTCTTTTTTTGCAAGTTCAAGTGTCGTTAATAGTCCGAATCCACTTGATGCTCCTGTAATAACCGCGATTTTTTTATTCATTTGTCACTCGCTTTCTTTTTCTTTTATCATAACGAGTTATGTGGAGAAAATCTATTAATCTTACATGTAGTTTCTATACATACATTCGTTATGATAGAAATTTGTGTTATTCCTATATTTTATGAGGTTTTTTATGAATAAATTGCTTTCGGATTTTTTATTTGTATATGTATGAATGGCAATAAAAAAGGGAATTATGCAGACTCAGCGTATATAGAGAAGTGAGTATTACATTCACGTTGATGAAATGAGGGAAGAAAAATGGCCCATGTGAAAGACGTATTAGCAGATCAGTTATTAGCAAATGCCAATGATCCTAGTTGGTATATTCCATTTTCTGATGCAGTTCAGGATTTATCTGAGAGAGAAGCTTTCTGGAAACCGAATGAAGAGAGTAATAGTATAGCTGAAATTGTACAACATTTGCTGTACTGGAACTCAACGTGGCAAACTAGGTATAAAGAATCAAATGTTAATGCAGTGCCCGCTATTGGAGATAATAACAAAAGTTTTATGCTTTCAGATAATCAAACTTTCGATGAGTTAAGAGAAAAACTATTAGAGAAACTGTTACAATGGCAATACCTCATAAATGAAGATAAGGTTGAAAGTGATGTAATTGGATTTCCTGTATGTGCGAAGTGGTGGGAAGTGTTAAGTAATGTAACTACTCATAATGCTTATCATATCGGTCAAATTATATACATCCGGAAATTACAGAAAAGTTTTGATAGTGAATAATGTAATGATTCTCTAATAGGTTGAACAAAAGTGGACAAAACGAGACAACTGTCTCATTTTGTCCACTTTTTTATTTTTAAAGGAACGAGAAAGCCTATTAAATCAAGGATTAAAATGTGGCACGGTACTTGCGATATAAAAGGTGAACAAGAAAATAGGAGGGCTGGACATGTTAAAAACAACTGAAAGTAAAGGGAATGAAATTACGAAAGAACAAGCTCGTTGGATGTACGAAAAAATGTTAGAGATTCGTAAGTTCGAAGATAAGGTGCATGAATTATTCGCGCAAGGCGTTCTGCCAGGTTTCGTTCATTTATACGCAGGTGAAGAAGCGGTAGCAGTTGGTGTATGTGCCCACTTAACAGATAGTGACAGTATTACTAGTACACATAGGGGGCACGGTCATTGTATCGCAAAAGGTTGTGACTTAAATGGTATGATGGCTGAACTTTTTGGGAAAGCGACTGGGTTATGTAAAGGTAAAGGCGGGTCAATGCATATTGCCGATTTAGATAAAGGAATGCTTGGTGCGAATGGTATTGTAGGTGGTGGTTTTCCACTTGCTTGTGGTTCAGCATTAACGGCTAAATATAAAGGTACGAAAGATGTAAGTGTTTGTTTCTTCGGTGATGGAGCAAATAATGAAGGAACATTTCATGAAGGGGTTAACTTAGCGGCGATTTGGAAGTTACCTGTTATTTTTATTGCAGAAAATAACGGTTACGGTGAAGCAACGACATTCGAATATGCTTCAAGCTGTGATTCTATTGCAGATCGAGCGAAAGCTTATAACATCCCGGGTGTTCAAGTAGATGGGAAAGATCTTCTTGCTGTGTATAAAGCTGCTGAAGAAGCAGTGGAACGCGCACGTAATGGTGAAGGCCCAACAATTATTGAGTGTATGACATATCGTAACTACGGTCATTTTGAGGGAGAAGCGCAAACGTATAAAACTGCGGAGGAAAAAGAAGAACATTTAAATGAAAAAGATGCAATTGTGAATTTCCGTAAGCATTTAATTCATGAAGGTTTATTAACGGAATCTGAACTTGTTGATATGGAAAAAGCAGTAGATGAAGCAGTACAACGATCGATTGAATTTAGTGAAAATAGTCCATATCCAGCTGATGAAGAATTATTAAAAGATGTATACGTTTCTTACAAATAAGAGGAGGGTGAAAAATTATGACTAGAACAGTAAGTATGTCAACTGCAATTAATGAAGCGATGAAATTATCAATGCGACGTGATGAAAATGTCATCTTAATCGGAGAAGATGTTGCAGGTGGTGCACAAGTTGATCATTTACAAGATGATGAAGCGTGGGGTGGTGTTCTTGGTGTTACGAAAGGACTTGTACAAGAATTTGGACGAAATCGTATTTTAGATACCCCAATTTCTGAAGCTGGCTATATGGGAGCGGCAATGGCAGCTGCTGCAACTGGATTACGTCCGATAGCTGAATTAATGTTTAATGATTTTATCGGTAGTTGTCTTGATCAAGTTTTAAACCAAGGTGCAAAATTCCGTTACATGTTTGGCGGAAAAGCAAAAGTACCGGTTACAATTCGTACGATGCATGGTGCTGGGTTTAGTGCAGCGGCGCAACACTCTCAAAGTTTATATGCTTTATTTACAAGTATTCCAGGGATTAAAGTTGTCGTTCCTTCCACTCCATATGATGCGAAAGGCTTACTATTAGCGGCTATTGCAGATGATGACCCAGTAATTTTCTTTGAAGATAAAACACTTTACAATATGCAAGGCGAAGTTCCTGAAGGGTATTACACAATTCCGTTAGGAAAAGCAGATATAAAGCGAGAAGGTTCCGATGTAACGATAGTCGCAATCGGAAAGCAAGTTCATACAGCGCTTGCAGCAGCTGGACAATTAACGAAAAAGGGACTTGAGGTAGAAGTGATTGATCCACGCACTTTATCACCGCTTGATGAAGATACAATTTTAGCATCTGTTGAAAAAACAAATCGTCTTATCGTTATTGATGAAGCAAATCCAAGATGTAGTATCGCAACCGATATTGCAGCGATTGTAGCAGATAAAGGATTTGATTTATTAGATGCGCCTATTAAACGAATAACAGCACCACATACACCTGTGCCGTTCTCACCACCACTTGAAAAATTATATTTACCAACGCCAGAAAAAGTAATTGAAACTGTATCGGAAATGATCGGAGACCGTTCGTTATTAAATGTGTAATGAAACGACGAGAAGGGAGAGAGCAATATGGCTGTTGAAGTTGTAATGCCGAAATTAGGTATGGCGATGAAAGAAGGTATTATTACGAGCTGGAATATTAAAACGGGCGATAATGTAGCAAAAGGTGAGTTAATCGCTAGTATTAACTCAGAAAAAATTGAAACGGAAATTGAAGCGCCTGCTGACGGTACTGTTTTAGATATTGCAGTACATGAAGATGAAGGAGTTCCGCCAGGTACTGTAATTTGCTACATCGGTAAACCGAATGAAAAGGTAGAAATACATGAAAGTACACATGCTGTGGAAAAACTGACACCGAGTGTAGAACCGCAAAATGTACAACATCCAGAACTGTACACGAAAGAAGGAACGAATAAACAAAGAATAAAAATATCCCCAGTAGCGAAAAAAATTGCAAAAACTGAAAATCTTGATATCAGGGCATTAATTGGTACAGGTCCTGGCGGAAGAATTACAAAGGCAGATGTATTAAAGGCACTTGAAGAAAAAGTAACTATTCCAGAAGTACTTGAACAAGAAGAAAGTAAATTAATTCCTATGACTGGTATGCGGAAAGCAATCGCAAATCGTATGCATGCAAGCTTACAAAATAGCGCGCAATTAACATTAACGATGAAAGTTGATGTTACAGATTTAGTTGCTTTACATAAAGAAATAGCGGAAGTTGTACAAAAACGATACGATAATAAATTAACAATTACCGACTTTGTTTCTCGCGTTGTTGTATTAGCTCTTGGGGAGCATAAAGAAATGAATAGTGCTTATATAGATGATGCAATCCATCAATTTGAACATGTTCATTTAGGAATGGCAGTTGCACTAGATAATGGTTTAGTCGTTCCGGCCATTCGCTTTGCAAATAATCTCTCTTTAGTAGAGTTATCTAAAGAAATTAAGAACGTTGTACAAAAGGCAAGAGAAGGTAGTTTAAGTAGTGATGATATGCAAGGAACGACATTTACAATTAGTAATTTAGGTAGCTTCGGTATTGAATATTTCACGCCAGTATTAAATACACCTGAAACTGGTATTTTAGGTGTAGGGGCAATCGAACATGTACCGGTATATAAAGGAGAAGAATTGCAAAAAGGATGCATGTTACCATTAAGTTTAACATTTGATCATCGTGTATTAGACGGTGCACCAGCAGCTGCATTTTTACGTACAATTAAACGATATTTAGAAGAACCTGTAACAATCCTTTTATAAAGAGAAGGTGAGAGAATGAGTAAATTAGTTGTTATTGGAGGCGGACCTGCTGGATATGTAGCGGCAATTACCGCGGCTCAAAATGGGAAAGACGTCACTCTTATTGATGAAGCTGATCTTGGCGGAACGTGCTTAAACGTCGGGTGTATGCCTACGAAATCATTGTTAGAAAGTGCTGAAGTGCATGATATTGTAAGTAGAGCAAATGAATATGGAGTTTTGCTTAACAAAGGAAGTATATCTATTGATTGGGAGCAAATACAGGCAAGGAAATCACAAATCGTCACGCAGCTCGTACAAGGAATACAATATTTAATGAAGAAAAATAAAATCAAAGTATTAAAAGGGAAAGCGAAATTTGAAACGGATCATCGTGTGCGAGTTGTGCAGGGTGATAAGGAAGCGGTAGTGGATGGAGAACAATTCATTATAGCGGCAGGTTCAGAATCAGCCGAATTACCTTTCGCTCCATTTGATGCGGAATGGATATTAAATAGTAGTCATGCGATGGCTCTTAAAAACATACCAGCTTCATTACTTATTGTTGGCGGTGGTGTAATAGGCTGCGAGTTTGCAAGTATTTATAGTAGGCTTGGGGCGGAAGTTTCGATAGTTGAGTTGGCACCTCAATTACTACCTGGTGAAGATGAAGATATCGCAATCATTTTAAGAGAGAAATTAGAAAATGATGGTGTAGAAATTTTTACAGGAGCAGCTTTAAAAGGATTAAATAATTATAAGAAGAAGGCGTCGTTTGAATACGAGGGAAGTATTCACGAAGTTACTCCGGAGTTTGTTCTCGTTTCTGTTGGTAGAAAACCACGTGTACATGAATTAGGATTAGAAAAAGCAGGAATTCACTTTTCGAATAAAGGGATTGCTGTAAATGAGCATATGCAAACGAACGTGCCACATATTTATGCTGCGGGTGATATTATTGGCGGTATTCAACTTGCTCACGTTGCCTTTCATGAAGGAACGACAGCAGCATTACATGCAAGCGGAGAAAATGTAAAAGTAAATTATCACGCTGTACCTCGTTGTATATACACAGCTCCAGAAATCGCAAGTGTTGGTTTAAGCGAAAAAGTTGCAAGAGAGCATTATGGTGATATTCTCATCGGAGAATTCCCATTTACAGCGAACGGAAAAGCTCTTATTTTAGGAGAGCAAACAGGTAAAGTAAAAGTCATTGTGGAATCTAAATATCAAGAAATTGTAGGAATCTCTATTATCGGTCCTCGTGCAACAGAACTTATTGGTCAAGGCACAGTAATGATTCATACGGAAGTTACCGCTGATATAATGAGAGATTATATTGCAGCACATCCAACTTTATCTGAAGCAATTCATGAAGCATTACTTCAGGCAGTAGGACATGCTGTGCATGCTTAAATGAAAATATAATAAACCACTATTCTCTAAATGAATGAGAGAATAGTGGTTTGAACTTTTACTATTTAATTTCAATAGCTGAAGTTATATCGTTCCAATCTGCAGCTAAATTAGCAGTTTTACCATACCATTCAGAATGTCTAAAGAAGACACCTTTTCCGTACCCTTGTGTTGAAGTATGTTCCCAAAGCGTCGTTGAATAACTTGCAGAAGGGGATGCTGTACTTACAGAAGAAATTCTGTCGTTCCAGCTAGACGGTAAGTTTTTAAACCCGCTGCTCCAGTAAATATATTGTCCACCTTTATCTTTATGTTCATAAAAATCAGTACTACCAGCACCACTACCTAAAGGATTAATTTGATTTTTAAGTACTTTTTTATCCTTTTCAATAAAAGCATTCATTGTTTCTCTGCTAGTAAAACCATAAGCTAACCAATCCCCATTTTCATTTTGCTCAGGTAATACCATAGTAATTTGGATGTCTTTTTTTGCTTGATCACTTAATTTTGCAAAGGAATTAACATTTTGTTCATCTACTTTTAAATAATCAAATGTTTTAATTGTATTACCTTTTTCTTCAGCACTTGCTACTCCTAGTCCCCCAGTTAATGCGAAACCCGCTACTAATGTCCCTGCTACTAATTTCTTCAACATATAACCATCCCTTTTTGTTTAGATTTTTGTACAGGTGAATCTTGTACAAGAAAAATGTATTCTATTTTTTTATTTTTGTAAATATTCTGAAGTTTTAGAAATAGTAGGCGGAATATTTACAGTTTTACATTTTTTCTTTAGAAAGAATGGTTATTGGAATGATAAAATAAACGGATACATTGTTTTTTCTAGATGTGAAAATATTTTAGGGGAGATGTAATTGAAATATTTCACAAGTGATTGGTATAAAGAAATGCAAATTTCAGGATTTATACATTCAATAGAATCAATAGAAGAATGGAAAGAAATAGATTCCAATTATATACAAAGTTTGAAAGAGGAAGTAGAAGAAAGGAAAGAGGATTTATTAAAATATCTTCCTGAAAGGCTACATCCATACTTTCATAGCAACATTATCGATTCAGAATATCCACCTAATGAATTAAAGAAACTTTTGTTAGAGTGGACAGCAGATTATGAGAAAAGAATGGCACAATTAGATCAATCATATTTAGAATATTTTAATTCCATTAAGAAAAAACTTCCGCCAAATGTCGTTCAGCTACATGAAGCATCACTACATGATAGTGTGATTAAAGTAGTAAAGAGAAGGTCAGAAGACACTTTGTCTATCGTATTAGACTGTAGTGGTACTTTTAGTGAATTTGATAAACTACAAGTAACTTTTACAGGAGTAGCGAAATGTTCTATGCCGGAATACTTTGAAGATGCTTGGTGGCTATACCATGAAATAGAACTTACTGAAGATGGTTTCGAACTGGGTGTTTTATTTGACTGTCCATTTAGAGAAGTGACGATTTGTGCAAAAGATGTATTGCTTGAAAAAAAGTAATATCGCGCTTTTCTTTACAAATGTTTGACTTGATAAATAAATAAAGTTATTGTAGATATATGAAGTCTATAATAGGAGCCGTATTATGAAATATTCTAAAGCTACAAACTATGCTCTTCACACTATGCTTTTTCTGGCAAAGGCTACGCCAAATAAATTAGTTAGTGTTCATCAATTAGCGGAAATGCAGAAAGTTTCACCAACGTACTTGTCTAAAATACTAACTAAATTGACGAAGGAAGGGATGATTTATTCATCATCAGGTCCTAAAGGTGGCTATTCGCTTAGTAATAAGTGGGAAGATATTTCATTTTTAGATATTATACATGCTATTGAAGGAAAAACATCATTGTTTGAATGCTGCTTACATCATGAACCTGGATGTTTAATAAATGAAGTAATGCTTGCAGCAGAGGGAAAAATGGAAGAAGAGTTACGAAATCAAAAAATCGTAGATCTTGCGAAAAAAATAAATGTGGATTTTTAATCCGCTTTTATTTTTAAATTAATTAAGGATAAAGAGACTCTGTAATATCTGTGATTTTAGTTAAATGAGTTAAGTTAATTCATGGAGGATGTTTATTTATGGAATATTGTATTGACTGTGCAGGTTCAGCAGGGCTTAATGCAAGTTTAGTTTTAGGGAAAGCTCGTAAACAAATAGTGTTATTTGATAATAAGACGAATAGGAATCGTGTAACGAAAAAGTCTCACGGATTTATTACAGATCCTATTCGTGTATTGCATGGCGAAGAAGGTAATTTAAACCAAGTAGAGTTTTATTCAAGGTTGCATATCGAAAGATCTGGAGGGGGTATAGTACCTTCTTTCTTTAGACCAAATCAGTTTATAGAACAACTTGGTTGTGAACTGCAAAGTAATGAAACTTTTGTAATAGATGATTTTGGCCGTACTTCAGAAAAAAACATTTACTTAGCAGGAGAAACAACTATTCAAGGGCCATCTTCATTAATTATTGCTGCATCACAAGGAAATAAAGCAGCGATAGCAATTAATAGCGATTCTAACTAGAATTTAGAAGGAGGAGAAGATGATGAGTAATTTATGGAATGATCGATATAAATCGGATGAATATTTTTATGGGGAAGAGCCTAATACGTTTATTCAAGAACAAGTATTTCGTTTGACAAATCACAATAAAGTAATAGCTTTCGCAGAGGGAGAAGGTAGAAATGCTGTTTTTCTAACAAGGCAAGGACACGAAGTAACAGCTATTGATTATTCGGAGGAAGGATTAGAGAAAACAAAAAAATTAGCTGAGAAGCATAACGTAAACGTGCATACGAAAAAGGTAGATTTATTAGCTGATAGTTTGCCAGCTAATGAATTCGATGCGGCAATTATGGTATTTGGGCATTTTCATACGGATAATCAAAAAATGATATTTAATAAAATGATTCATACGATAAAGCCTGGTGGGATAATAATGATTGAAGTTTACTCGAAAAAGCAATTAAATTATGGTACTGGCGGGCCAAAAGATATTGATATGCTTTATAATCCAATTGATATTCTTACTTGGTGTGAAGGACATGAGGTTATACATTTCTTTAATGGAGAACAAGAGCGCATTGAAGGGAAAGGACATACTGGTTTAGCTCATGTTATTCAAGTTGTTATTAGAAAATCAATGTAAATGTTGTTGGAAGTTGAATACTTGAATGTAAAAAGACCAGTCATTTAAGACGGGTCTTTTTATTTAGATACTAAATTATCAAGCTTCCAATATGTATTTGTTAATGGAGCAACTTTACTATCAATATACAAATACATGTTATTTAAGTCTTTAGGCGAAGTTTTCATTTCAAATACAACGTCAGTAGTTAAAGAGAATTCGTGTGGAACAATTTTATACTTCTCATCATCTACTGGATGAACTTCACCTTCATATTTTTGACCAGTTTTTTCATCTTTTATGAAATATTTTATTTCTGAAAGATCAATGGTTTGTCCGTCATCTCGAACATTATTAATCATAACACGAGTTGTAAGATGCCATTATTTGTCTATTTTTTCAAATTTTGCATTTTCAACAGTTGCTCTATAGTATTCATTTTTAACTATTTCCCCATAGTGCATTGCATTCTTTTCGAGTGCGCTCTTTTCTTGTTTTTGTATAGCACTTCCATTACACCCTGCCATTATTCCTGTAAATATTAATGCTGTACATGATACTTTAATTAAAGATTTCATAGTAATTCCTTTCTGTATTAAAAAGTAAAACATAGGAATAATTTTACATTAGCAGGAAAATAAATGCAAGTCTTTTTATAGAATATACAAATATGCATTTATTCGGTATTAAAATTAATGAAATAGAAAGAGAGAAAAAACTCGCATAAAGCTGGAAGAATAAGAATTGAAAATATTGTAAAACGGAAGAAACGTGCATATAATTAACATAAAGTTTAAATTTCTGAATCTTCAATAACGGTGGTGAGAACATGTTTACTGAAGAACGTCGAGAGAACATTTTAGAACTGCTTAAGAAAGATGGAAGAGTAATCGCGAAGGATCTTGCTGAAAGGTTCGATATGTCTATCGATTCTATAAGAAGAGATCTGTCAATAATGGAGAAAGATGGTTTATTAAAAAGAACGCACGGAGGTGCAATTGAGATTGTACGAGTGAGGAATTTAGCTGTGGAACCATCTGAACGTTATAGTAATAGTTCGGTATATGAAGACGCGATTGCAAAAGTTGCTGCATCTTATATACAAGAAGGAGAATCCATTTTTATTGGTGGGGCTTCAATTCATTATGCCATGTTAAAGTTTTTACCCGAAACATCATTTACAGTTATATCAAATTCTATAGAGATAGCTAGTAAATTGCGGGAATGTAAGAACATTGATACGTATTTAATTGGTGGCAAGGTTAAACCTTCGGGAAATATTACTGATACACTTGCCTCTGAGTCAATTGGAAGTTTTTCTATTGATGTTAACTTTTCTACAGGTGGAGGCATTTCCATACGTGGTATAAGTACTGCAACACCTGAAGTTGCTTATTTTAATAAAAGGGTAAGTGGAATTGCCAGAAGAAATATTTGTTTAGCACCACATAATAAACTCGGTATAGATTGCTTTATAAAAGGAGAGTCTCTAAAAGAAGTTGACCTTATTATAACAGACGAAGAGGCTAGTAAGGAAACCGTTCAGGAATTTGAGAAACAAGGTAAACAAATTGTAATAGCGCCAACGCACTGAATTTGAAAGGAGTTTGCAATGATTATAAAAGAACAAGAGTTTCATATAAATGGACTAGATTATACAATTCGATCTGCAACTTTCCAAGATGCAGATCAGTTATCGAAAATACGAGTACAGATTGATGGAGAAACTGAAAATATGGATAGAGAGGCTGGAGAGGGATTTATAGATACGGAGGGGTTTCAAAAAATAATCAAAACTGATAGTGAAAAAATGAAAAATCTCTTTTTAGTTGCAGAAGTTCACAATCGAATCGTTGGCTTTTCAAGATGTGAAGGATCTGATTTAAAGAGATTGTCCCATAAGGTTGAGTTCGGCGTTTGTATTTTAAAAGAGTTTTGGGGATATGGAATCGGTAAGAATCTATTACAGCAATCTACCAACTGGGCTGACGAAAATGAGGTGAAAAAGATATCATTACAAGTGTTAGAGACAAACGAGAAAGCTATTCAGCTTTATAGAAAATTAGATTTTGAAGTAGAAGGCGTTCTGAAAAATGATAAAAGGCTATTGGATGGTAAGTATTATAATACGGTAATAATGGGAAGGTTTACTGATGCTGTGCATAAAAGAGGTGAAGAGGTATGTTTTACAGAAGGAAGTACTATATAGTCAAAAATGAATTCATAGAAATTTTTAATGAGCATTTCAACAACACAAATTTACCTAATCAATTAAAGTATGGTTCTCGACTAATAGGACGCTGGATGAAAGATCATAATGATGGTACAACTGAAGTATTTGCTATATGGGAATATGATAGTTATGAAGATTATGAAGGAATTGAAACGAAAATTAGAAATGATGAGACTCATGTTAAAAGAATACATGACTGGTATGAAAAATATGGCGGGAAAGAATATGTTTTACGAGAGTACATAATAGAGATGAAAAATGAAGAGTTACTATGTACTGTAAAGCGATATAGAGGGTGAGGAATAATGGGAATTAGATTAAAACTATTTATTAGTTTAGCATCTACTAGTTTATTTTTCGTCGCGGTCGCAATATTCTTTTTAAATAACAATCCGATAAAGTGATTTTGGTTATGTATTTTAGTAGGATCCGTTATACAAAATATAGTATTGTTAAAAAGATATAAAAAACTCCATTAAGATATTCAAATTATTAACACATTTGTGTCGTCTTTTTAGTTTTATTGAAAACGCTTTTAGTCAGTTTTATAATAAAAGTATGTTTTTATTAATCTCCAAAAAATCAAAGGGGAGATGATACAATGTTGGCTTCACCGTATTACTTACATACTTGGAAAAAGTTTGTGAATGAGGGTATTCTCAATTCAGATCGGATAAATAAAAGAATTTCTGAGTCGTGGCTTCGCTGTAAACAAGCGAATGTAAATCCTCATATGAATAAAGGTCAGAACATTTTGACTTCTGATATTTTTCAAGATCAAAAGCAAAAGAGTGAAATTTTTCTAGATATTGCATTACCTCACCTGCAAAATATGAATAAAACAATTGATGAACTACAAATGATGGCACTATTAATTGATCCAGATGGATATGTACTTTCATTAAGTGGAAATAAACAAACGTTAAAGCGAGCAAAACATATTAATTTCATTGAAGGTGTGAAATGGACGGAAGCTGCAGTTGGGACAAATGCGATAGGAACAGCGTTAGAAATTGAAGAGGCCATTATGATAAGCGGCACAGAACATTACTCTGTCGCATCTCATAGCTGGAGTTGTGCAGCTGCTCCTATCCATAATGATGATGGGAAATTAATTGGTGTTTTAGATTTCTCCTGTCCAATTGAGTTTTCACATCCATATATGCTCGGTATGGTAACTTCAATTGCACATGCGATTGAACGTGAATGTAGCATAAGAGTTCATCAAAATGAACTACACTTAATTCACCGCTTTTTAGATGTAATTGATAGTGATGAACAAGTAGTTATTTGTAATCATCGTGATGTTATCGTTTCCGCAAGTAAACGAGTTCGTGAGCGAGTATCTAATTGGTCACGTATGAGACTGGTAGATTTATTGCAAAATGACCTGTCAACTAAATTAGAAGTACCAGTATATAGTAATGATAGATTGATAGGGAAATGTATTTATGTAAAGGAAAATAAGCAAACGAATTTTTATTCTGCTATCCCATTCATAAAAGGAATTTCTTTTCCTGGAGTTATTGGGACAAGTAATGCATTTCAACATACATTAGAAGAAATTAAGCTTGTTTCACCGACTGATGCTAGTGTGTATGTGTGTGGTGAAACCGGAGTAGGAAAAGAATATGTTGCGAGAGCTATTCATGAAAATAGTTCAAGAAAAAATGGTCCTTTTATAGCGGTTAACTGTGGTTCATTACCGAAAGAGCTAATGGAAAGTGAATTGTTTGGTTATGCTGAGGGAGCGTTTACAGGTGCGCGACGTCAAGGATATAAAGGGAAATTTGAACAAGCGGAAGGAGGAACGTTATTTCTAGATGAAATTGGTGAAGTACCACCAGAGATGCAAGTAGCACTATTACGTGTTTTACAAGAAAGAACAGTAACACCAATTGGAAGTTCAAAAGAGATTCCAGTAAATATTCGTATTATTACCGCGACGCATAAAGATTTACTACGATTAGTAGAAGAAGGGAAATTTCGTCAAGATTTATATTATCGTTTACACGTTTACCCGTTATATGTTCCATCATTAATAGAAAGGAAAGAGGATATTCCGTATTTCATACAACATTTTTGTGATCGAAAGAACTGGAATGTTCAATTTCCAATAAGTATTTGTAATCAACTTGTACAGTATAAATGGTCAGGAAATATTCGAGAACTATTAAATGTATTAGAACGCATTTACATTTTGTCGCAAGGACAGGAAATATGCGAAAAGCAAATTACTGTTTTATTACAAACGATGATGGAAAATGAAAAACAATTTGAGTTGCAAGCAGAAAATAATGAAGACCATACCTTAAATTTTCGAGAAAGAATACAGCGTGATAGCATGATTGAAGCACTGCAAAAGACGAACGGAAATGTTTCGTTAGCTGCAAAGTTATTAGATGTGCCTCGTAGTACATTTTATAAACGAATGCAAAAATTCAGGCTATAAAAGTAGATTTTTGTAATCTGCTGTTTCTTTGTGGGCTCATGTTCTGTCGGAATGTGCGCTTACCGGGGAAATAATAGAATAGTTAGAAAAAAATCCCCTGAAAGGGGGCAAGCATGTGAAGTATATTGAAGTTGGTATCGGGAATAGATGGTTTGTTCGAACAGAGACCGAAAATACAGATGGTACTGAATTTGAGGAACGAGGAATTATAAAACCTATTTATTTTGAGTCTTTATATGTACGGGTTTGGTTTCGAAAAACTTGTTTTATTTTTGATACGAAAGAAGGATTTAAGAAAGTTAAGAAGAGGAGAATTGAATATAAATTTATTATTGGAATTGTAAGTAGACTGAATGGGACGAAAGGGTAATGAAGTGCATAGTTGTATTGGAAGGGGAATTTTTTTTACATATTATAACTTCGTCTAACGCATTTCTCTATTGGACAGTAGCATTGGCTGGGATGAATACAATGGATCCACTAGAAACAGTGACACAAACATTGCGATTGGCTTCATAATCAGAAACCTCAAACCGCGTTTGATTGTTAGGAACTTCCACCCTGTTTATGAATAATCCCAAACTCCTGTCACCGCTAAGAGTATCGGGATTATAATTCACACTTACATAATATTCAATATAATATGACCCAGCTTGATTAACGGGGATAGTCACTCCATCTGAGTCAAGATTTACTCCATCAGCTGTCTGCCAAGTGGTACTCCAAGGCATAGGTTGGTTCCTGACCGATGTGACAAAGCTAGTTTGATAAAAATTTCCGAAAGCCGTTGAAAATACAATCGGTGCTCCCTCGATAAAAACTTTCTGTACACATGTTTTACATTTTTTATAACAACTACAGTTACAGTTTTTATGTCCACACTTCTGACAACGTTCAGACAAAAAACATCTCCCATTCTATCAAGTGGCTATTAGTAAGATATTAATTTTTTTACTAATGCAAGACGGATACTTGTCCAAGGAGGTTTAATTCATTTATAAAAAGTCTCATATACGGTTAAGAGTAAAGAACCTGCATATCGAATTGTACAGAGGGGCATATATGGTTTGAGGCTAAAAAAGCCTCTTTTAGAAACTCTAAAGGGGGCTTTTCATTCAAAAAATAAAATCTTATCGGAATTTTCTTAGGCCATAAAATAAAACGCTTACGGACAATTCACAATGGTAATATTGACGCTAGCCATTGTTCCAGGGGAATCAAGAAGTGAAGCAGTAACGGTTACTGTTCCAGGTCCATTAGCGGCTAGAAATACAGCTGTAAAGTTACCTGAAGCATTGGTGATGACAGCAAGAGGAACCACGAAAGCAAGAGAAGGATTACTAAATGAAAAGCTGACTACTACCCCTGCAGCAGGAATACTGTTTACTAATACTTGACCCGAAAAAAATAAAGTATTATTTCCTTGGGTGGATACACATGCTGTAGTATCGTTAGAAACCAAGGTAATAGATGCAGTTCCGGCAGGAAGAGAAAATCCAGTAGGTCCAGTAGGCCCAGTAGACCCGGTAGACCCAGTAGGTCCAGTAGGTCCAGTAGGCCCAGTAGGTCCAGTAGGCCCAGTAGACCCAGTAGATCCAGTAGGTCCAGTAGGAAGTGTAAAAGGTGGGGGAGGGGGGAGTGTAGGACCCACTAA
Organism: Bacillus sp. NPDC094077; assembly: GCF_050279465.1. Lineage (NCBI taxonomy): Bacteria > Bacillati > Bacillota > Bacilli > Caryophanales > Bacillaceae > Bacillus > Bacillus sp. NPDC094077. Next base: position 326,257 of record NZ_JBNNUF010000002.1, read on the forward strand.
ATTAGGATTTAATGCATCTGCAGATACAAATTTATTAGCATTAAATTGGTTTTGATATTTGTTATATGACATATATTCACCTCTAATCTGAATTATTGAAAAATATATTGTGTAATAGTATATGTATAAATGATAAATTAGGAATGGACTGATAAATTATATTAATCATGAATTGAAAATAAAAGTTATTAGCGGCCAAGCGATACAGCTTGGTTTGTAACAGAACCAAAAGGATATGTGGTTGGGTAAAAACTCATATAAATCGAAGCTATGTCGCTTCGATTTATACAAGACGAAATAATTAATTTATATGGGGGGGAGATATTCAATTATATAGTGCTAAATAGCTTTACTTAATTGCAAACATAGCCTATGTATATGTGAAGTAAGAGGAAAGGGATTAGTTATTCAACTATGTTTTGTTATCGATAAAAATGATAGAAACTCGTTTACTAGTTTTTTTGCGACATTTCCTTTTCCTTTCTATATAGAAGTTGATATTAATAATATTATTGGAAAATACAGTGATCAATATACGAGGAGTGAATAATATGCCGATGTCATTATATTATGGGAAAATCCGTGAAAAATTAGGATCTGAGCTTATTTTTATGCCAAGTGTAGCTGCAGTTATAAAAAATGAACAAGGAGAAATTTTATTTCAATATCCTGGAGGAGAATACTGGAGTTTGCCAGCTGGAGCAATTGAACCTGGAGAAACCCCAGAAGAAGCAATAGTTAGAGAAGTCTGGGAAGAAACAGGATTGAAAGTACAAGTAAAAAAAGAAAAAGGGGTATTTGGAGGGAAAGAGTTCCGTCATACATATTCGAATGGAGATCAAGTAGAATATATTGTTGTTGTATTCTTGTGTGAAATTATCAGTGGGGTGTTGAAAGCAGTTGATGGAGAATCTTTAAAACTAAAATATTTCCCTTTATCTAAAAAGCCACCTTTAGCATTACCCTACCCAGATAAAATATTTTTATAGACGATACTGTAGCACACTTTAAATATATGAAGTGTGCTATTTATATAACCCCGTCGTATACATTTTCGTTAATGTATGTACTATTTCTTCTAGTTCTACCTCTTTGTTATTTTGCACGATTTTCCAAAGAAACATTTCATTCATCGCGAACCAACCGCGTGCTACAATCTCTTTATTTAATTCAGGCTGTGCCAATCCACTCTCTTGAGAGTAAGCAATATCCTGCGTAATACTTTTTATAAAGCGTTCGCGAATCTCATCCCATTTTTGACGTATCTCTTTTGATAATCCTATTGCTTCTTCGACAACTTGCAAAATAGCTCGTTCTTCTTCCGCTAATTGTAGGAATGCTCTAACTTGATTTTGAATCATATCGTGTGCTTCTACTTTTGTTTGAGGGGAAAAAGTGCGCTCAGCAATATCATAAAAACGATTCATAACATCTTCCATCAAAACGATAAGGAGATCATCTTTGTTTTTAAAGTATACATATGCCGTTCCATAGCCAGTTTCTGCATGTTTAATAATTTGCGTGATTGTCGTTTTTTGAAATCCGTTATTTATAAAAATAGTGTAACCGGAATGTAATAGTTTCTTTTTTGTTTCTAAGGAGCGGTGTTTTCTTGTTGAAAGAGTAGTGTTTTTCAAAGAATCACCTCTTTATACTGAAATGTCTGAAAATATAACTGTATTGTAAAAGAAGTTCGTATATAAAGTCAACTGACATAATATCATTGACGTTATATCAATTTCAGTGATATATTTCAATTAGTTAGAATAAAAAGAAAATTAAAAGAAGGTGACACCATGTATAAAGAACCATTTCAACCAACTTATGAGTATGCGCTTGAATGTGATAAACATGATGAACTGAAAGATTTTCAAACTGAATTCTATAAAAAAGAAGGAACAATATATTTAGATGGAAACTCATTAGGGCTACTTTCAAAAAGAGCAGAAAAATCATTACTTACTTTGCTAGATTCATGGAAAGAGTACGGCATTGATGGATGGACAGAGGGTGAGCATCCGTGGTTTTTCCTTTCAGAGAAATTAGGTGAATTGACGGCGCCTCTTATTGGAGCTTTACCGGAAGAAACAATTGTAACCGGTTCCACGACTGCGAATATACACCAAGTAATTGCGACGTTTTATGAGCCAAAAGGAATACGTACAAAAATTCTTGCGGATGAATTAACTTTCCCGTCAGATATTTATGCACTTCAAAGTCAAATTCGTTTAAAAGGATTAGATCCAGAGGAGCATCTAGTACGAATTAAAAGCCGAGATGGTAGAACACTTTCTGAAGGTGATATTATTCATGCGATGACTGATGATATCGCTTTAATTTTATTACCTTCTGTTTTATATAGAAGTGGACAAATTCTTGATATGAAACGTTTAACAGCGGAAGCACATAAACGCGGTATTCATATAGGATTTGATTTATGTCATTCAATTGGATCTATTCCGCATCATTTTAAAGAGTGGGATATTGATTTTGCTGTATGGTGCAATTATAAATATTTAAATGCAGGACCTGGTGGTGTTGCGGGATTATATGTAAATAATAAACACTTTAATAGACTTCCAGGATTGTCTGGCTGGTTTAGTTCTAGAAAAGATAAGCAGTTTGATATGGAACATACATTAACTGCAGCTGATCATGCAGGTGCGTATCAAATCGGTACACCTCACGTATTAAGTACTGCGCCGTTAATCGGTTCTCTTGAAATTTTTAAAGAAGCTGGCATTGAGAAGTTACGTGAAAAATCACTTCATATTACGAGATACATGTTAGATTTAATAGATTGTGAATTAAAAGATTTCGGATTTACAATTGGAAATCCGTTAGAGGACGAAAAGCGAGGCGGGCACATTTATTTAGAACATGAGGAAGCAGCACGCATATGTAAAGCGTTAAAATCGAATGGAGTTATCCCTGACTTCCGAGCGCCTAATGGTGTAAGACTTGCACCAGTCGCTTTATATAACACATACGAAGAAGTGTGGAAATCTGTTCAAATTTTAAAGAGAGTTATGAAAGATGAAGAATATAAAAAATTTGAAAATAAGCGAGAGGTAGTGGCATAAGTATGAGAGAGTCACAGTGGATTGATATTTCACAACCATTAAACAATAATATCGCAACGTGGCCAGGAGATACACCCTTCTCGTATGAAGTTTCATGGTCAAAAGAAGAGAGTGGCTCAGTAAATGTCGGAAAGTTAACGATGAGTATTCATACAGGTACTCATATTGATGCACCGTTTCATTTTGATAATGACGGAAAGAAAGTATTAGATTTAGATATTCAAGTTTATGTTGGCCCAGCACGGATTATTGACGTTTCTAATCTTGAAAGCATCGGGAAAAAGGAATTAGAAAGCTTTCATTTAGAAGGTGTAGAACGATTGTTGTTACGCACATCTTCACATGGTAAAGCAGAAGAATTCCCAGATGTAATCCCGTATTTACACGCTGATATTGCACCGTTTCTTTCAGAGAAAGGTATACGTTTAATCGGAGTAGATGTACCATCAGTTGATCCATTAGATGATAAAGAATTAGCAGCGCATCATCAATTATTTAAACATGGAATTCACATTTTAGAAAATGTCGTTCTAGATCATGTAGCAGACGGTGATTACGAATTAATCGCATTACCACTTGCATTAACAGATGCAGATGGAAGTCCAGTTCGAGCAGTTATTAGACCAATATAAGTAGAAACATATAAAAGGGGCGTTTGGCTATTATGAAAGAAAACGAAAAGGTAATTATGGAAAAAGGGATTCATACGGATTTTAAAGAAAATATGACGTATGGGGAGTATTTACAATTAGATAGTTTACTATCTTCTCAAAAGAGATTATCAGACCATCATGATGAAATGTTATTTATCGTTATACATCAAGCGAGTGAGCTTTGGATGAAGCTTATTTTACATGAACTAAATGCAGCAGTTGAATCGATTAAAAACGATAAATTAGCACCAGCATTTAAAATGTTAGCACGCGTATCAAAAATTCAATCGCAAATCATTCAATCTTGGGATATTCTTGCGACATTAACGCCATCAGAATACATTGAATTCCGCGATTCACTTGGTCAAGCTTCAGGCTTTCAATCGTACCAATATCGTATGATTGAGTATGCGCTTGGCTATAAGACACCACATGCATTAAAAATTTATGAAAAGGATCCAGAATTACACGCACGTCTTCATAAAGCTCTACATGCACCAAGTCTATATGATGTGGCAATTCAAGCACTTGTAAAAGAAGGCTTTCCAATTCATAAAGATGTGTTAAATCGGGATATTACGCAGCCTTATGAGGAGGATGCAACTGTAGAAGCAGCTTGGATAGAAGTGTATGCAGACGTGAAGAAATATTGGGATTTATATCAGCTTGCTGAAAAATTAATTGATATTGAAGACTGGCTACAACAATGGCGTTTCCGTCATATGAAAACGGTAGAACGAATTATTGGACATAAAATGGGAACAGGCGGCTCTTCAGGTGTATCTTATTTAAAACGAGTACTTGATCAACGGTTCTTCCCTGAGCTTTGGAATGTTCGTACGAAATTATAGGAATAAGCTTGTCAGCTAATTATGGCTGATAGGCTTATTTTTTTATTTGAACACAGTTATGTTTTAATAAAAGGAACAAGATATAATAAATTAAGTAACTATTTTAATGGAGGTAAGGTTTTTGGATTTTAAGCAACTAGAAAATAAATTTGAAAAGAAAAAAGTGAACACATTTCTTGTTTATCAAAAAGGGGAATTAACAACTGAGTATTATAAAACGTTAGAGTGTGAAAGTAACTTATATAAAATAAATTCGATTACAAAAAGTATTGTATCAATATTAATAGGTATTGCAATTGATAAAGGATATATAAATAGCATACATAAACCAATTACAGAGTGGATTCAAAACGTACCTGAGGAAAAGAGTAATTTGACGCTTTATCATTTATTGACGATGACAACAGGAGAAGATTGGAAGGAGTTTGGGAATGGGGTTGTTTTCCCAAATGATTTCGTAGAATCAGAAAACTGGGTGCAGTACATATTAGAAAAACCAATAATTGAAGAACCCGCTACAAAAATGAATTATAACTCAGGTTCTTCTCATTTACTTAGCTATATTATTCAAGAAGCAACTGGAATGTCGACAGAGCAGTTTGCGAAAAGGTATTTATTTGAGCCATTAGAGATTACCGAATATGAGTGGCAACAAGATCCACAAGGTATATATGTCGGCGGCTTCGGTATGAAAATGAAATCTATAGATTTATTAAAGTTAGGAAAATTATGTTTGCAGAATGGATATTGGAATGGGATTGAAATTGAAATTGTATCAGCGAAATGGTTAGAAGAGTCAAGTAAGGCTCTATTTGAAACATATGAACATGTCGGTGCGTATGGATATCACTGGTGGGTATTAAATAACAAAAGATTTCACATACCGTATTGTATGTATTTTGCTATGGGATATGGAGGACAATATATTGTTATCATTCCGCAGTTAGAACTTGTCGCTGTTATGAGTAGTCATATGCCAAAACGTGGACTCGTTCCATTAAAATTATTTATTGAGCATGTACAGGAGAATTCCAATTATATATAAGGAGAGGAGGGACTGTATGGGGAATGTAAAAATGATATCCTTTTTTAGGCTATGTTTAAGTCTGCTAGCATTTAGTGCCCTTATTACGCAATTTATAATAAGGGCACAAGTGATACCATTCAATCCAATTAATTTTTTTAGTTTCTTTACTATCGAAAGTAACATATTAGTTGCATTCATTCTCCTTTTAAGTAGCATTGGAACAGCTCCATTTGGTCGCTCAGAACAGTTTGGTATACTTCGTGGTGCAGCGACCGTATACATACTTACAACAGGACTCATTTATTTTTTATTATTGAGAGGATTAGAAGAATCACTTCAAACGGCAATACCGTGGGTAAATACTGTGCTACATTATATCATGCCAATTGCAATGCTTTTAGATTGGGTTTTAAATCCACCTACTAAGAAAATTACATGGAAATACGCTGCGAGTTGGCTATTATTCCCGTTGTTCTACGTAGTTTATAGCGTAATACGTGGTCCAATTGTGAATTGGTATCCTTATCCATTTTTAGATTCGAGAATAGGCGGATATGAAAGAGTCTTTTTCTATAGTGTTGGGATAGCAATTGTAATTGGTGCTTTATGTATATTAGTTAAAATGTTAGGAAATAGAAATTTCAGGAAATAAATTTAGCAAATAAATAAGAATAAAGAACCCCCACTGTATACATTTTAAACAGTGGGGGTTTTGTTTTAAAGATTTGTTTTCTGAAATGACATTTTTATAAATTTCTCCGTCTTCGTTTCAAATTCTACATCAACAAAAACACCATATTCTTTTCCATCTTCACGTAACCACAATTTAAATTTTTCAACTGTTACTTTAACTGTTTTTGGTTTTCTACCTATATGAAGATAATCAATAATCTCTGCCTTTGGGTATTGTTCTTTCGTTTTTTCTATAGCAAGCTTACCCCATTTGGCATAAGGCGGCTGTGCATGAATAATTGATGGTTCAGTATATATAGTTGAACATGTTGTTAATAAAAAAGTGACGAGTGCGATACGCTTTAAGAATTGCTCCATAATAAACTCCTTTTATCCTTTTTATATATTGTTTACATATTCTTTTAGCTATATTAGTTTGGATTTTTTTGTCTTCTTTACATAAAAGCGATGGTTTTACAAAACATAACCATGAATTCATTTCTGTAAATAAGGAGGGAAATCTATGCGTCAAAAAGCTGTTTTAAAAATAGCAATTTTGCTAGTATTCATAGGACTATCTTTGATGGTCAGTAGTATACAACTAAAAAATGTTGAAGCCTTTTCTAATCAAGTCATTCAAAGGGGGGCATCTGGTGAAGATGTTATTGAACTTCAATCTCGTCTGAAATATAACGGATTTTATACAGGAAAAGTAGATGGTGTTTTCGGATGGGGTACATACTGGGCACTTCGGAATTTTCAAGAGAAATTCGGATTGCCTGTTGATGGTTTAGCGGGTGCTAAAACGAAGCAGATGCTTGTTAAGGCAACAAAGTATGATAAGTCAACTGCTAATAAAGGAACTACAACGAATAAAGGGAATAGTGGTGGCAATGCACAAGAAAATAAACCATCTCAAAATAAAGGGACAAATGTTCCAAACGGCTATTCTCAAAATGACATTCAGCTAATGGCAAACGCAGTCTATGGAGAGTCACGTGGTGAACCGTACTTAGGACAAGTTGCTGTCGCTGCAGTTATTTTAAACCGTGTTACAAGCGCATCATTCCCAAATACTGTATCAGGTGTAATCTTTGAGCCAAGAGCTTTTACAGCGGTAGCGGATGGACAAATATATTTAACGCCAAATGAAACGGCGAAAAAAGCTGTATTAGATGCGATAAATGGATGGGATCCAACAGGGAATGCTTTATATTATTTCAATCCGGATACGGCGACAAGTAAATGGATTTGGTCTCGTCCACAAATTAAAAAAATTGGTAAACATATTTTCTGTAAATAGAGCGGAGGTGGAAACGTGTTACGAGGTATTATCATTGTATTATTAACAGTAGGTGTAGTTGGAACAGGTTATTGGGGCTATAAAGAGCACCAAGAGAAAAATGCGGTTTTAATTCGAGCGGAAAATAGTTATCAACGTGCATTCCATGATTTAGCATACGAGGTTGATTTATTACACGATAAAATTGGCACAACGCTTGCGATGAATTCACGCTCATCTTTATCACCGGCATTAGCGGATGTATGGCGTTTAACATCAGAAGCGCGCTCGAATGTAGGACAATTACCATTAACATTAATGCCATTTAATAAAACAGAAGAATTTTTAGCAAATATCGGTGATTTTAGTTACCGTGCAGCCATTCGTGATTTAGAAAAAGAACCGTTAAATGATCAAGAATATAAAACTTTGCAAACTTTATATTCAAACGCTGGTAATATTCAAGATGAACTAAGAAAAGTACAACATTTAGTATTGAAAAATAATTTGCGCTGGATGGATGTAGAACTGGCCCTTGCTTCAAATCGCGATCCAGCAGATAACACAATTATTGACGGATTAAAAACAGTCGAAAAGAATGTAACATCCTATTCATCTACAAACTTTGGACCGACCTTTACAAGTGCACAAAAGAATAAAAAAGGCGGATTTGAGGCAGAAGGAAAAGCAATTTCTAAAGATGAAGCTGCGAAAATTGCAAAATCATTTTTGAATTTAAAAGGAAATGAAAAAGTAGATGTTGAGAAGAGTGGAAAAGGTGCAAAAGAATCTTTCTATAGTGTGAAAATTATAGATCCAGCAACGAATAATGAGTTTCACATGGATATTACCGGAAAAGGCGGATATCCAATTTGGGTAATGAATAATCGAGAAATTAAAGAGCAAAAAATTAGTTTGAATGATGCAGGAAGTAAAGGATTGACCTTTTTAAAGGATCATAAGTTTAATAATATGGAGCTTTATGATAGTTCTCAGTATGACAATATCGGTGTATTTACGTATGTAGTAAATGAGAATGGCGTACGTATTTACCCAGAAGCAATCCAAATGAAAATCGCTTTAGATGACGGATCAATCGTTGGTTTTTCTGCGAAAGAATATTTAGCATCACATCAAAAACGAACAATTCCATCTGCAAAGCTAACTGCTTCAGAGGCAAGAAAAAAAATAAATCCTGATGTAAAAGTAATGGAGGAGCACAAAGCTGTAGTCGTAAATGACTTGCATAACGAAGTACTTTGCTATGAATTTGTTGGCACTTTAGGAAAAGATACGTACCAAATTTTCATCAATGCAAATAGTGGGGCAGAGGAAAAAGTGAAAAAAATGCAAGCTGTTGAAAAAATTTATGATTAAACCTAAATAGTAAAGTGGTGAAAATGATGAAAATCCTAATATATATGTTGATGCTTTGCTTCGTTATAACAGGATGCAGTATTGGAAAAAAAGACAATCCAAATGAAAAGCCAGAACAAAAAAATGTTTCAATGAAAAATGTTAATTATACGAATAAATCAAATAAGCCAAATGAAAAAGCTGCGGATCATTTAGCATCTTTAGCAGCAGGTGTGCCTGGAGTGAACGATGCGACAGCGGTAGTAATTGGGAAGTATGCTGTTGTAGGAATTGATGTAAAAGCAAAGCTTGACCGAACGCGTGTAGAGTCCATTAAATACTCTGTTGCAGAAAGTCTAAAAAATGATCCTGATGGTGCAAACGCAGTAGTTGTAGCAGATGTTGATACGTACGAACGTCTCAAACAAATCGGAAAGCAGATTAAAAAAGGGAAAACAGGTGAAGGTATACTAGATGAATTAGCAGCAATTGTTGGACGAGTAATGCCACAAGTTCCAAATGACATGATTGAAAATAGAGAAACGAATCCAATTAAAGATAATGATAAACAATTGCCAAAAGATGAAGAAAAAGAACTAAGAAAAGAGCAGGATGACCAGTCAAATAATCATTTGAAGAAATAAAGTTAGCCTCGTACTAAATTGTACGAGGCTTTTTTAATATAATATTAAATATTCAGTTTATTAACAAGGGAATATATGGTTTAATTATAATGGGAGGGACAACTGTTATGATGAAAAAAAGCGCATTTATATTATGTAGTTTATGCCTAAGTTTCAGTATGACAGCGTGTGAACAGAAGAAAGAAGTGAAAAAACAAACAGCGACTTCTTCTACTGTGATGGAAAGTCAGAAGAAAGAATCGATTAATATAAATCATTTCTCAAAAATAAATGAAGGAATGACTTATACAGAAGTGAAAGATTTAATCGGTTTTGAAGGGAATTTACTCATAGAAGAAGGGGTAGAATATTCTACACAAATTAAACAAATTTTTGCTTGGAAGGGAAGCGATCCAAATTCATTTGTTGAAATTACATTTTTAGATGGGAAAGTGCATTCTAAAGTTCAGCAAGGTTTAATTTAAATAAATAAAAATGGGAGAAGTTAGCATGAACATACATACTGGGGAAATACAATTAGTTCCTTATAGGGAGAAGTATAAAGAAATTATACAATCATTTACTTTACCAAGTGAACAAGTTCAATTCACATCAGATCCAGGCGAATTACTTGAAAAAGCAAAAAGTGATCGCACAAAAAATGTAATCGTTATTTTAGATTATAACGGGGTACCTGTTGGTCTTTTTACATTACAAACAGGTGATAGAGTACAAGAGTTCACAGAAAATGAAGATGCCTTACTTTTAACATCATTTTCTATAAATCACGATAAACAGAGGAGAGGATATGCTAAAAAATCATTGGCATTATTACAAGAGTTTGTAAAACGCTATTTTCCAATGAAAAATGAAGTTGTACTTGCTGTGAATGAAAAGAATATTCCTGCACAAAATTTATATAAAAAAGTCGGCTTCCAAGATAAAGGCTTTAGAAGAATGGGACCAATTGGTCAACAAATAATAATGCACCTATCTATAATGAAATAACGAGATAAAAAGCTTACTCTTGAACATTCATGTAGTAAGTTTTTTTTATTGTATGATATGTTAGTAAAAACGAAAGCAAGTATCCAAAAAAGATAAAGGTGTCAACATATATAGTTGAAAGGCCAATGAATATGTGAGGGGTAATTATATGACAATTTATATTGCGTTACTTAGGGGAATCAATGTAGGTGGACATAAAGTAATCAAAATGGCTAATTTGAAACGAGTGTTTGAATCAATAGGATTAAAACAAGTGAAAACATATATTCAAAGCGGTAATATCGTGTTCGAATCTGAGGAAGATATAAACTTTCTAAAGGGAAAAATTGAATCTGAAATTAAAAACGAATTTGATTTCGATGTTCCAGTCATGCTAAGAACAAATGAAGAATTTATAAATACTATAAAACATTCTCCTTATAAGGCTGATGCTTTGTTAGAAGGAGAAAGTATACACGTTGCCTTTTTAGCTAATCCACTTTCTGAAGATGAGAGTAAGCAGTTACTTATGTACAAAAGTGAACTTGAAGATTGCTATATAGATGAGAAAGTTGTGTATTTATTTTTCAAAAATAGCATTCGAAATTCTAAATTAATGAACCAGTTTCAGAAGTTACATACACCAGCTACGGTCAGGAATTGGAGGACTGTGAATAAGATAAAAGTGTTAGCAGAAGGGATTTAAAAATAAAAAGAAGAGGCTTTCTAAATGTAGAAAGCCTCTTCTTTTTATTTATATTGTTTTGCGACAATAAGTTCAACGATAGGATAAATAAAAAATGAAGAACAAAGTGCGATAAACAGAGGTAGGTTTTTAACACCATCTAAATTGGAGCCCATAGAAAATCCTTCCGAGAAGAATAATATAAGGAACATTACAACTACAAGTACAAAATAAGCAATTTTAAAGCTTTTATATGTAATTTGCTGTCCCATTTCATCTTGGCTTTCTTCTGACACACCGTGGAGATCTCCCCATGTAATATGATTGATGAGGTAGCTAAGTATTAAAGCGCTTGTGAAAATTGTTCCACCTAAAATCTCACCTTCAGCGATGTATTTATAAGCTCCGTGTATAAGCACCCCAAGTAATGATAAAACGATTGTTATTAAAATGAATTTTTTATGATTCATATTAGAACAACTCCCCCCATGTTGTAAAAAAGTCTTTACAATCACAGTATAAAATTGGAAAACTATCATGTCAAATACTTTTTACACAAAATATGTGGTTATATAATATTTTGTTTTTGCGATAAATAAAAAATTACATTACATTTGAATGTAAAAGAATGGGCTCGCATATATTTGGAAGGGATGTCAGATTAATTTAGGGGGTAGTTATGTCTATACTTTTAAAAGCTGGTGCAGATGCAGGAAATAATGGTTTGAAGTTAATGGTGAAAGGGCAGGACCCTATTTTTATTCCGAGTATTTATTCTTTATATATAGGAGAGCCTACAGGACTGTTAGATGAGGGAGCTGTTTCATTATCAGAATTAGAGAATCATATTGATGTGACCATCAGTTCTCCTTCACTAATGTTAAATAACGTACGATACATCGTTGGAGAAAAAGTGATTCAAGATCAATTAAAAGGTACGGAAGTGGAGAAGAAATCAAATAAATCTACTGATGAACTGATGGTCATTACAATCCTTTCAGGTTTAGCAATAAGTGCTATGCGCCAAAGTCCAACTTCTAGCCATATTAATATTCGATATGATCTATCTGTCGCACTTCCAATGCAACTTATTACACAAGAAATTGCTGCGGAAAATGCGAAACGTTATATGGGCAATCATAAAGTCGTTTTCCATTACCCGAACGGACGCGATGTGACAATTAATGTTTCAATAGAGTTTTGTAAATGCCTTCCTGAAGGTGCTTCCGGAACGTGGGGCATTGTATATGATGAAGAAGGAAATGTTGTGAAACATAAAATAGAATGTGAACAAAATCAAGTTTCTGAAATTGATTTTGTAGATAAAACTTTATTGTCTTTTGATATTGGCGCGGGTACAACAGAAGAAGTCGTTTCGTTAGGAGTAAATTTCCGCCCTCAACTAAGTAAAGGGCTATCTTACGGTGTTAAAGAAACGTTGCTACAAATTATTACGAGATGGAATAGGAAATACCCTACGAAAACGATTGATAGTATTACAGAGTTTAATCAAATTTATTTAAATGAAAAGCACCCAAGAAATGTGCTGTTAGTTGAAGAATCACAACCAGCACTTTTAGGTTTAGCTGCGCGCGTCGCAACAGACATTATAAATAAAATTGACGATATGAAAGATGATCCATACGTATTTATTTATGGTGGGGGTGCAGTTATCATTAAAAATAGCTTGAAAATGATTTTAAAACAAAAAGGACGCCTAAAAAATGTGATTTTTGTAGATAATCCATTATTTACAAATGCAAGAGGCTTGTTAGTCTATACTTGTTCGCCAAAGTATAGAGAGCATAAGCAAAAAGAGTTAGGATTTACAAACTTAACGATAAGTTAGTTGGTGGAAGTATGCGATCTAGGCGATATAAACGTGGTGATCGAATAAAAATAAATATTCATAAATCGGTATCACCTGAAATGATTGCATGGCTTAATAAACAATCTAATCCAACTAATTTCTTTTTCTTTGCAGCACAGCAATTGTTTAAACAAGTAGGAGATATTGATGTATCGAAAGCCTTGCCAAGTAGTCATGTTTTTTCTTTATACGTAGAACCGTCATCTATACTAAAAGTTGAAGTGAATCCATTTAAACATGTCCCACTAGAAGCGAATAAATCCACCGAAAATGTAAAAAAAAAATCGTGGGAATCTGTTGATCAACTAGATTGTCCGTTTTTTTAAACATAGAAAAATAAATAAAGCGCCCATCACTATACGTACGGAGACAGTGATGGGCTTTTATTAGTGTGTGTCGCAATTTCAATAAATAAAATGAGGCACAATACAATTTGTTTCCCTTATAACAGTTGATTTTATTTACACTTTGGATGTATGTTCTGAAACTGCTTTAATAATTTCTTCCCAGTCATCAGGATGATTTTCATGTCCTGCCCCTTCAAGAGTTAATAGTGTTGCGTTTGGAATTTCGTCAATTAGTGCGAGTCCATGTTCAAATGGAAGTGCTGTGTCGTCGGTACCATGTATTACTAAAGTAGGTATTTTTACAGATTGAAGTACGCCTTCATAAACATCATCACCTTGAAGTAAAGCGTGATTAAACATACTTAATAGATTGTTAGCTCTTTCTATTTCTTGTTTTACTTGGGTATAAACTCTGTTTACATCAAATGTCCGTTTTGATCCGCATAAAAGACGAGAGCCCGAGACTAAATACTCTGCCACAGCGTTTTGATTTGTCCAATCTAAATTTGTACCATTGGCATGATGTATCAAAATTCTTTCATCCATCGGAGGCAAATCGCGAGTGTTGTTATCAGATCCAATTACACTTGTTGCCAGTAAAGTTAACGTTAAAATTCTTTCAGGATGGTTTACCGCGGCAATTTGAGAAATCATACCACCTAATGACATACCAAATAGATGTGCTTTATCAATATGATACGCATCTAGTACCCCAATTGCATCTTCAGCCATATCTGTTACTGTATAATTGGAAGTTCCAGGTTCATATGTAACGGAGCGGCCAACATCGCGGTTATCATAGCGGATTACAAATCTCCCCGTACTAGCCAATCTCTCACAAAATTCTTCATCCCAATAAATCATGGAACACGTAGCTCCCATAATTAATAAAATTGCTGGATTACTAGGGTTACCGAAGCTTTCTGTACATATATCAATACCATTGATTTTGAAAAATTTCTCACTCATCGTTTTCTCTCCATTCTTTTTGAAATTCATTAATAAAATAAAGAAAATATAATGTTGAGTGTTTCGTAGGCGTAAATTAGATTGGATTAAAGTAAAGTTTTTTTGCATTTTGATGCTTTATTAGAAGGATAGCATAAATAACACCTCCAAACATATTTATTGTCATTTGAAACGAAATATTTTGAAAAATAATTGTAAGTTATTTAAATAAACAGCAAGGAGGAGAGGAAATGAAAGCAATGGTTATTGATCAATATGGTAGTGTTGAAGAATTACAAGAAAGACAAGTTCAAAAACCGGTTGTTACATATAATGAGGTATTAATACGCATACATGCAACACCTGTGAATCCTGTTGATTGGAAAATAAGAAAGGGAGACTTACAAGAAAAGTTACAATTTTCATTTCCGATTATATTAGGGTTAGATGTAGCTGGAGTAATTGAACAAGTTGGAGAAGAGGTGGATGGTTTCAAAATAGGAGATAAAGTATATACGAAACCTGAAATGGAATGAACTATTACATAAATATACGAGTGGTGATAGTATAAAATAAAGATTGTCCCCACTCGTATATACTACATTTTTTGAACGACAAATGTAATCGCATTCGTTATTAATTTAATGAGTTTTCCGTTACGAACAATATCATACGATAGATTTTTAATGTCAATTTTTACTTCTTTCCATTCAGCATAAACGTTTTTTAGTAAAAATATCATTTCTTCAGTAGAAAGATTCATTTCAACTAAAGCATCTAATTCTTGATTTGTTTCCAAGTCGATTTCTTGAATGTTAGAGTTGACTATTAAACAGTTGATACCACCACTCTTTGTCCCATTTTTCATAGAATGAAGTACTTTCTTAAAATCTTCTTCAGATTTGACGTGTTCTAAACTTGATACTGCAACGATGTAGTCATAAGTGATAGGAGCGATATAATAGTCTTCAATTGCTGATTGTTCCGCTTTTATTTCTTCAAATACACCATGTTCTCGGCTGTAAATTTGTAATTTCGTTAAAGCTGAATTAAGTAGATCTACACAAGTAACGGTACCGCCGGAATTCATGATTTTTTGAGCGATTGGAATACTATTTCTACCGACTCCTGAGCCAAGGTCAAGTACTTGCAAGTTGTTCTGTCCTTCAAAATAATCCATCAAGTCCATAACTGTTTTAACTGGTTTATAAAGCCAAGATCCAGCTTCAAAAAGCTTATACTGTTCGTAGCATAGGTCATGATATTTTTTCTCTTCTTGTCTAATGTAATCGATTCTGATCATAGTGTTTCAGCTCCAATATTTTCATAGCGAAATGAGTATGTCGGACAGCCTTTCACATTCGTTTGAATTCGAAAAATACCACCAGCATGCGGGTACTGTTTTAATTTCTCATCCGTCATTCTCGTTCTGGCAGTTGTAACATATAAATCAGTTAAATCGGTTCCTCCAAATATGCACGATGTTACATATAACGCAGGGATAGGAATACTTAAAACTTGTTTTCCAGTCATAGGGTTCCACCTAGTAACCTTTGAACCTCCCCAATGCGCAATCCACAAACAGCCTTCTTCATCAATTGTCATACCATCAGGAAGACCGTCATTTTCGGGGAAAATGATAACATCACTTGGATTACGAATTTCTCCAGTATGTATGTCATAATCAAAACGAACAACTTTCTTAGTAGGCGTATCAATAAAATAAAGAAATGTATGATCAGGAGACCAAGCGATGCCGTTTGATGTATTAACACGAACAACTTTTTTATCTACGGTAAAATTATTATGTAAGCAATACAAGGAACCAGCCGCATGAATGCCGTATAAGTCTGTAGTGCCCGCCCAAAAACGGCCAGCTGGATCGCATTTTCCGTCATTAAAACGATTTTCTAATAAATGTGGTTCGGGATCATAAATATGTGTGAGTTTTTCTGTATTTAGATTAAGAGAGTAAAATCCTCTTTCCATAGCTAAAAGTACTTCATCATCTAAATATGGGACAACACAACCGACTTGCTGATTCAGAGCAATCACCCGGTTCGTATTATTAGCAGGATTATAAATGCATAATTTTTTCTCGATAATATCAACCCAGTATAAAAGTTGTTTCGTATCATTCCAACATGGTCCTTCAGCTAAACTAGCCTTAGTATCTAAAATCAATTCTATATTTCTAAACAAGGAGTTCACCTCGATTTTTTTAGATATCTATATAGTTCAATAAAAATAGACGTAAACCTTTAGTTGAAAGAATATTAAGATTTATGATGTAGAAAAGAGGCCTTCTCAAGTAATTCAAAAATTGCGTATAACTAAGGGGAGGAAAATACATATGATGTTTTATGAAATTATTTGCTTCTCATGTAAGAATGTATTTCGTGTTTACGAAGGTAGTGAAAAATATAAGCGATTTAAAGAGAAACCGAAAGGGACATATTGTTGTGATAAGTGTAGTCACAAAATTCAATTAGAAGCGATAAAACATTTTTTTAGATAGTTATATACCATTTATATTCGGAAAAAATTGACAATACACACATTATAAATTATCATATATAAAAACTAATATTTAAAATGGCATTGAAGAGAAGAGTAGTTAAGAAAGAATACATACAGAGAGCTCTGGTAGCTGAGAAAGAGCGGTATACATCTTAATGAAAAAAGACTTGGAGCTGCGCAAGGAACTAATTTATTTAGGGATGGTGCGACGGGTTCTCCCGTTATAGAGATAGGGTATAAGCATATTTTGCCGTACCTGAAGAGGTTAATATGGTGACGTATTAACAAACTGAGGTGGTACCGCGAAGCTAATAACTCTCGTCCTCAAGATGAATAATCTTGGGGGTGGGAGTTTTTTTATTGCATAAAACTGAAAATGTAAAAACAAAAATACAATTGAGGTGAGGAACATATGCATTGGGCGTATGAAGTAGCACATGAATTAATTAAAAAAAATCCTAACAAAGAAACTTTCGTTTGCGCATCTGGAATTAGTCCATCTGGTTCTGTTCATATTGGGAACTTCCGTGAAATCGTAACGACTTATTTTGTTGTAAGGGCGCTTCAAGATTTAGGGAAAAAGACTTGTTTTATATTTTCATGGGATGATTATGACAGGTTTAGAAAAGTTCCCAAAAATATTGATCCCTCTTTTGCAAGATATATTGGTATGCCATACTGCGATATTCCAGATCCGTATGGTTGTCATAACTCGTATGCAGAGCATTTTGAAAAAGAGTTTGAGAAATCGCTCCAAGCATTTGGAATTCAAGTAGAATTCATTTATCAACATGCTGAGTATAGAAGTGGAAGGTACAATCGAAACATATTAGAAGCTTTGTATAAAAGAAAAGAAATATATGATATTTTAATGGGTTTTAAAACAGGAGTTCACTGCGAAGGAGACAGAGAAAACTTTTATCCAGTTACGGTATATTGCGAGAGATGCGGGAAAGATGCAACAACTATTACACATTTTGATGAAGTATTAAAAACAGTTCAGTATGACTGTGAATGTGGAAATCAAAATGAATTATCGGTTTTAAATACAAACAAAATGAAACTGAATTGGAAAATAGATTGGCCGATGAGATGGATGAGTGAGGATGTTATTTTCGAACCAGGTGGAAGAGATCATTCATCGGAAACAGGTAGTTATAATGTATCAAAAGAAATTGCAAGGAAAATATTCAATCGTGAAGCTCCTCATTACGTTGCTTATGATTTCATTGGAATTAAAGGGCATCATGAAAAAATGTCCAGTTCTTCAGGGAATAGTATTACACCTAGCGAATTATTAAAAGTGTATTTACCAGAAGTGATTCTTTTTATGTTTGCAAAATATAAGCCGGGCGCAGCTTTTCATATCGGACTTGATGAAGATGTGATTCGAAATTATACAGAGTATGAACGATTGAAGGACAGTTATGAAAATAAACCGCTGAAAAATAAAGATTTATTTGATGCAATTAAACTTTCTAGAGTAGATAATCGATTTAAAGAATATCCAAAGTTTAATCAAGTAGCAGGAACTTTACCGTTATTAAATTTTGATTCAGCTATTTTACAAAATATATTAGAGAAAATAGATAGGAGCTATGCATTACCAGAAATGATAGCGATAAGTAATCGTGCAGAGTATTGGATGAGAAACTTTCAATCTAAAAAATTGATTACGCTAAATCAAGAGAAAAATATGGAGTTTTATAACACATTAGAAGATAGACAGAAAAAATGGGTAGAAGAAGTTTGTGAAACACTTCGTTCTTATAGCGATCATTCTAACCTAATGGAAAAATTGTATCCGATTTGTCATCATGAAAATAAAAAAATTATGAAAGAAAATCAAAAACAATTGTTTACTATTATATATAAGCTCATTATGAATCAATCAAGTGGTCCACGTATACCGTTATTAATACATGTGGTAGGCGCCGAGAAAGTTGTCAAATTATTAGATTTCTAAAATACAGTTAAAAGCAACGCAAGTATGCAAAAGAATAATTACTTGCGTTGTTTCATTTTTTCTATCGCGAATACATTTTCGGACATTCATCGCCACTTGGTTCATAAAAACAATGGCTTTTAAATTGCCCTGCAAACGGCTGATTATACCATTCAGGCGGGCAAGCTCCAACTGGACGGAAATACCAAAGAGCCCATCGTGCTGGCCAGCGCCATTCACCTTGTAAAACCTTTCTTGCAATTTCTTTTTCTGATTCACGAGCGCGTTGATAAAAATATCCGTATTGTACCGCTTCAAATCCACCGGGGCTTTGATATACAGCATCGCGAACTGTGCGGAGTTGTTTAAAATCTAGGCAATCGCAAAATACACGATTTACGACAACGCAGCCAACAAGTTGTTCACCTTGTCGCCCTTCGCCTTCAGCTTCAGCACGAATTAAACGTGCTAGTAAATCAACGTCACTTTCGTTGTATGGAATAAGGGGCATGATGATACCACCTTTCTTTACCTGTTATAGTAAAGAGTGTATGTTTTAAAATAAGCTACGTGCTTTTTTACATGCAAATATCACTAAATTTTAAGAGGAGCTTGTATGAAAAAAGCTAATTAGTAATAGTAGATTAATATGAAAAGGGAGAGGTATTATGTGTCGAATTCATAAAAACCATATCAAAAAGAAAAAATAATGACGATTGCTTCAGTGCAATTGTTAGATGATGCAGCGAATTGTGCTGTACATAATATGGTGACATTTTCACATGAAGAATTAGAAATGCCTAAAGCTGATGCAACTCTTTTATTATCAGTAGCAGGTAATTTAAAAGTTTGTCAAGTTGTGGATCCGCTGCAAACGGCGCGGATGGAACTAGGGATGGATTATGTGAAGAAACTGGGACTTAATTTGAATGAATTTCATATTAAATAAGAAAAAAAGAAGAAGGATACTTTTATATAAAAGCATCCCTTTTTAATTTACGGATTCAATGAAAAGAGGTAGTATTTATTTTGTATAATTGTATATGAGATCGTGGATCGAAAAGGAGTTAATAATGGTTAAAATTATGATTGTAGAAGATGATATGAAAATTGCGGAACTATTATCAACATATGTTGCGAAATACGGTTACCACGGAATTATTGTATCGGATTTTCAAAATGTATTAGATGTTTTTTTAGAAGAACAACCAGAATTAGTTTTATTAGATATTAATTTGCCAAGTTTTGATGGGTACTATTGGTGTCGTCAAATTCGTTCGGTTTCTACATGTCCGATTTTATTTATTTCAGCCCGTGAAGGTACGATGGATCAAGTTATGGCGCTAGAAAATGGTGGCGATGATTATATCCCGAAGCCTTTTCACTATGAAGTTGTAATGGCGAAAATTCGTAGTCATTTAAGACGTGCTTATGGAGATTATGCACCGAAATTAGAGGAACGAATGGTTGAGCAACAAGGTCTTTGTTTATACCCCGAAAGACTTGTATTAAAGCTACGGAATCAAGAGATTGATATAACGAGAAATGAAGCCATTTTATTAGAGATGTTAATGAAAAATTATCCGCGCGTTGTGAGTAGAGAAGTGTTACTTAATAAATTATGGGATAGCGAATCTTATGTTGATGATAATACATTAAGTGTAAATACAACACGTGTGCGTAAAAAATTAAAAACGTTACATATTGAAGGGGCAATTGAAACGATTAGAAGTGTTGGATATAGATTGCATATTACTTGGGATAATGGTATGGAAAAATGATAAGGCTGTTTATACGTGAACATATACCACTTATTTGTTTTACCGTGATTCAATTACTAGCTATATTCCTTGTATATTGGTTTGATGGTTATAAACATATTACAACGGCATTATATGCAATGTTTTTAGGTGCTTTTTTTATGTTAAGTTATTTATTATTTCGTTATTTTACACATCGTTCTTTTTATGAGCGTCTAGCAAATCCAATGCAATCTTTAGATGAATCTGTTCAAAATTCTGACTTCGCAGTTTTATCTACTGCTCTACAAGAATTGCTTGAGGTACAATATCGCCATTATCAAAATCAGCTACAATTACAAGAGAGAAAAAATAATGATCATTTAACCTTTATGAATCAGTGGATTCATCAAATGAAAACACCTTTATCTATAATAGAATTAATTACACAGGATGAAGTGGATTCGCGTTTTGAAAGTATAAATGAGGAAACAGATAGGTTAAAAAGAGGGTTAGAGATGGCTTTGTATGTCGCGCGTTTAGAAGCATTTACACAAGATTTTTATGTGGAAAGAGTACAACTACATAAAATAGTGAATGATACCGTGCATGAACATAAACGCTTCTTTATCCGGAATTTTGTATATCCAGAGCTTGAAATCGATAAGGATATTGTTGTAGAAAGTGATGCGAAATGGTTACAATTTTTAATTGGACAAATAATATCGAATGCAATTAAATATTCATCAGGTAGTAGAGAAAAGATTAAAGTGAAAGCATGTAAGGAAGGGAATACAGTTGTGCTTGAAATTACCGATAGTGGCGTCGGGATACCGAAGCAAGATTTACCAAGGGTGTTTAAACCTTTCTTTACAGGGGAAAATGGTAGAGATTTTAAAGAATCAACTGGAATGGGACTACATCTTGTATATGAAATTACAAAACAATTAGGACATAGTGTAGAGATCCATTCAGAAGTTGGTAAAGGTACCGTTGTTCGAATTAAATTTTATAATGTGTAAAAATGATTCAGGCTAAAGGACTTTTGAGATAAGTTTTTTAGCCTTGTTTTGTACCCTTGATAAAATTTCAGAATGAAAGGTTATTTACATAAGAGAAGCAAAACAATCTTGTTAAAGATAAACGTAACACTGGATACATCAATGCTTTTTAGTAATAAAAGAGAATCCTTTTTTATTAATTATTGAAAGGGGTGTATTGAAATAGATATTCGGAAAATGAGATATTTCATTACGGTGGCAGAAGAATTAAACTTTAGTCGTGCAGCAGAACGACTTAGGATGGCACAACCGCCTTTAAGCCAAGAAATTCGTAAATTAGAAGAAGAATTAGGAGTTCAACTTTTTCATCGAACAAAAAGAATGGTTGAACTTACCGATGCGGGGAAAATATTTTTAGAAGGTGCTCGGCAAACGCTGCTTCAAGTAGATAGAACCATTAAAGAAACACAACTTGCGGATGAAGGGAAGATAGGACATTTAATAATTGGGTTTGTCGATTCTACAGAAACCGTTATAGATGTATTAAAAAAATTTCGAGAACGTTTTCCGAAAATACAGCTCATATTACGTGAGATGACAACAGATCAACAAATAAAAGCGCTCTATGAAAAACAAATTCATATTGGATTTATTCGTTCTAAGCAGAATAATGAAATATTATCTTCCGAAATTTGTTCTGAGGAATGTTTAAAATTGGTTTTGCATGAAGATCACCCTTTAACTTCGTTACCTAACATTTCAATCAAATCATTAATTGATGAACCATTCATTTTATTTCCGCGTCATTTTGGTACAAATTTTTATGATTTAATTATTAGTTACTTTTGGGAACATGGAGTAAGTTTAAATATTGTTCAAGAAGCGATTCAAATGCAAACGATTGTGAATTTAGTTGCAGCAGGAATGGGGATTTCTGTCGTTCCATCATCAGTGGAAAGTTATAAAAAATCGGGAGTCATATATAAAGAGATTCAAGAAAATACACCGAAAATAAATTTATATGCTGGATGGAGACAAGATGAAAAGTCTGTAGTGTTAGAGCACTTCTTAACAGTTGTTAGAGAGGTTTATACGACTTCATAATTTGAATTTAAAGAGAAAAGGCCCATCTTGATGGGATGGGCAGTGGGAATTTTGAAAGGGAAACTTTTATATTAAATTAGGACTACAAAGTTATTTTTATGTTTTTCATTAAGGATATTACTGATGTTTCAACCTGTTTTGCTCGGATCGTACTCAATGAAACCTTTTAGTACACTATCAATCTGATCCATAATTTCAGGTTGCAATTTAACACCAGCAGCTACTGCATTTTCTCTTATTTGCTCCGGATTTGAAGCACCGATAATCGCGGAGGAAACGGCTGGATTTTGTAGTACCCATGCAACTGCGAGTTGAGGTAGGGTAAGATTATTTTCTTGCGCGATGGGATTGAGTTTCTGGATAGCAGTGAGTACATCATCACTCATCCAACGTTGCACGAGTTTGTGGAAAAATGGTTTACCAGCATCTGAGTTAGCGCGTGATTGAGTCGGTAATGGTTTGCCAGGTTGATATTTTCCTGTGAGAATACCTTGTGCAAGGGGGGACCATACGATTTGACTAAGTCCCTCACGTTGACATGTCGGTATTACATCAGTTTCAATAACTCGCCACAACATCGAGTATTGAGGTTGGCTAGCGATAAGTGGAATATTCAATTCTCTTGCAAGTACTGCACCGCGGGTAATTTGTTCTGATGTCCACTCACTTACGCCTATATAAAGGACTTTACCTTGTCTTACAAGATCAGCAAAAGCTAACATCGTTTCCTCAAGGGGAGTTGTTGTATCAAATCTATGTGCATAATAGACATCAATGTAGTCTGTCTGTAACCGTTGTAGCGATGCATTACAATTTTCTAAAATATGTTTTCGCGATAAACCTCGATCATTTTTTCCGGGTCCGGTTGGATGGCATACTTTTGTACATAGTTCTATACTTTCTCGGCGTATACCTTTCAAAGATCGGCCAAGTACTTCCTCGGCTATAGTGTCCGAATAAACATCTGCAGTATCGAAAGTTGTGATTCCGACATCTAGTGCAGCTTTCACACAATCATTTGCAGTATCTTCATTTACTTTTCCACCATGGTTTATCCAGTTCCCGTATGCAATCTTACTTACTGTTAATCCACTGTTTCCTAGTTTGCTAAATTCCATTGTAGAATCCCCCCTTAAAAATGATATCTTTATTATAAGAACTGAAATGTAATATGTATAATATATGATTAATGATAAATTTATATAAAAATTATATAAGAGGGAGTGCTTAGAAGTTTACTTATAGGGAAATCTAAAGCCAGTAGTACAACAAATGGTGTTTGTGCTTGATTGATATGAAGTGTAGAAATGATAAATAAATCTAAAAGAAAGCAATCTTTTTAAAAGCACATATAATTGCATTTACTCATACAGTACTATTATGGTACAATATGGTTACTAACGACGGAAAGGAATGATGGGTGGACGATGATTAACTAATCTTATTTTTAAATGTTGAAATTAAATAAATTTCAATTTATAAAAAATAGGATTAGTCTGCCCAATTCCATACAACGGTATTGCTATTTGTTTTGCGTAATAGCTTATTTGGGTATAAATAATGTAACGACTAATCCTGCCAAAATTACTTTGGGAGGATTTTTTGTTCTCCCTTAATGAAAGGGATCGGTAATATGAAAGAACTTTTAAAATTAAATGATGTTTATGTTGAAATAAAGGAAGATACTTTATTAGAGAAAATGAATGTAACCGTAAAACAAGGGGATGTTATCGGATTAATTGGTAAAAATGGTGCTGGTAAATCAACTTTACTTCAATTAATAAATGGGAAGATTGAACCATCTAAAGGTACTGTTGAATGGCAGCAAATGAATATGACAACGGCATATGTTGAACAAGAAATAGAATCCTTTGTTAGTAATGATGTGGTTGCAAAAGAAGCAGAACTTCTTGCAAAATGGGGCGTGCCAACGAACGATTTTCTTACGTTAAGCGGCGGTGAAAAGCTGAAAGTTCGACTTGCAAAAGGATTTTCCGAAAATCCTAATGTCCTAATATTAGACGAACCGACAAATCATTTAGATGAGATGAGTACGGAATTTCTTATTAAACAAATAAAAAATATGAAAGGTACAGTTATCGTTGTATCGCATGATCGATATTTTTTAGATGTAATCGCGACAAAAATATGGTCAATTGAGGATAAGAAATTAATTGAGCATAGCGGTAATTATACGAGTTATATGAAGGCACGTGAGCAAAGAAGATTAACGCAGCAGCGTGAATATGAAAAACAGCAAAAAAAGATAGAACAAGTAGAATCACAAATAAAAGAATTAAGTTCATGGTCACAAAAAGCGCATGCACAGTCTACAAAACAAGAAGGTTTTAAAGAGTTTTATCGCGTAAAAGCGAAGCGAACGGATGCGCAAGTTAAGTCAAAACGAAAACGTCTCGAAAAAGAGCTGGAAAAAACGAAAGTAGAACGTGTGAAAGAAGAGTATTCAGTTGAGTTCTCTATTCAAGCGAATAAAAAAGTAGGAAAACGTTTTTTAGAAGTGAAGCAATTGAGGAAAGAACTTAATAGACGAACATTATTTGAAAACGTTAATTTCACAATCCAGCACGGTGAGAAGGTTGCGATTATTGGACCAAACGGTAGCGGGAAAACAACATTACTGAAGATAATTATGGGAACGGATACTGCTCAAGGAGACATATGGATTTCACCATCTGCAAACATCGGTTATTTAACACAAGAAGTATTTGATTTACCACTGGATAAAACACCAGAAGATTTATTTTTTAAAGAGACATTTGAAGAAAGAGGAAAAGTCCAAAATTTAATGAAACATTTAGGATTTCAAGCTTCTCAATGGAAAGAGCCGATTGAGCATATGAGCATGGGCGAACGAGTGAAATGCAAGTTAATGTCTTATATTTTAGATGAAAAAGATGTACTTATTTTAGATGAACCGACGAATCATCTTGATCTCCCTTCACGTGAACAGCTTGAAAATACATTAGCGGAGTATAATGGAACACTAGTTATAGTTTCTCACGATCGATATTTTCTGGAGAAAACAACTAACACGAAACTCGTGTTTTCAAATAATACGATACAAAAGCAGCTAGAGAAGTCTACTAAGACAAGAGATGGCATTGAAGAGCTACGTTTAACGTTAGAAACAGAGAGACAAGAAGTATTAGGTAAATTAAGCTTTTTAACTTCTAAGGACAAAGGATATAAAGAACTTGACGAACGATTTAAAGAACTTACGAAGCAGATAAAGGCACTTTAATATACCTCTAGCTAGGAGGTATCTATAATTACTGAATTATAAAGTGAAACTTTAATCAGTGGGGGTTTTGTTCATCTCTTACTGATTATTAGTTGAAACAATCGGGCGTTTACGGGCAGTTAATCTCCCATCTAACTTCTTTGTTCCAGCCGAATTTTTGGTGGGAGTCTTACTGCCCGTTAATGCGGGATAAACGTGATTAAGGGGGATTATCATGGGAGAAGAAAATTCGGTTAAGTTATTTAAAATAGACTGTGGAGATATATACTTACAAGAGTTTTCCATTGAAGATGCGGAGAATATTTATAAAATAGCGAATCAACCGGAAATAGAAAAGTTTTTGCCAGACTGGAAATCAACGAAAGAACAACGAGTTAATTGGGTTGTAAATTATGAAATACCAGCAAATAAAGCATTTCTTGATGCGGTAACAAAAACAACAAACATAGATGGTCATTTTTTAAAACTGGGAGTATTTATAAAAGATACCAATGAATTTATTGGATGGTGCTGTACGGGCATTAAAGAAGAACTTCCTTCACCGAATAGAGAAATTATGTATGCTATTTCAAGTGAGTATCAAAATAATGGGTACGCTACGAAAGCGACTAAAGGGTTGATTAACTATTTGTTTAAAAATACAAATGTAGATGTCCTTAACGCAGTTGCTTTAATTAACAACGTACCATCAAATAAAGTTATTGAAAAATGCGGGTTTACTTATATGAGTCAGCAGACGATAGAAAATCAACTATTTAAACATTATTTATTGGGTAAATCAGAGTGGATAAATAATGGTGTTCTTTAAAAGGGCGATAATGGAATGAAATCATTTTAAGAACAAAAAGCTTAGAGTTAAAACTCTAAGCTTTTTTCATTTTATTTGCTTTTTAAGTTACTTATAAATCATTAGTTGTTATCCAATATATTGAAGTTGTATATTTATTTTTTAAGCTCCTTCGTATTTTGCTATTAATGATAGTAAGAGATAAAGTAATTACACCAATATTAAAGGCATGAAACGCCGCTTAATTCCACTTCTATTCTAGATGAGAATTTTAATGAACTAATAATGTCATGAAGATCAAAAATAAGTATCATTGTATTTTATACTGCTATGCAAATATTATAAGATAGATAGGCATTGGTTATAGAATTATTATCAGTTTTTTTAGAAATCTTACAAGCGTGTAAGATAAATGAAAGATGAATCAATATGAGCTATAAGACAATTCCTTTACACTTTGTAGTGAGCAGTGCAAATGAAGGGAGAATAGAAATGGAAATTTTACATGCAAAAAGTATTAGTAAAGTATATAAAGGGAAATTACCTTTTAAAGCATTGGTAGATATTGATTTGTCAATTCAAGAAGGTGAATTTGTAGGGATTATGGGGCCATCAGGAAGTGGGAAAACAACGTTATTAAATATGGTATCTACTATCGATTCTCCAACATCGGGAGAAATATTAATAAATGGCACAAATCCTTTCCAGTTATCATCAGATAATTTAGCTTTATTCCGTAGAAAAAAATTAGGATTTGTTTTTCAATCGTTCAATCTTCTCAGCACACTTACAGTAAAAGAAAACATTGTATTGCCAATGACATTAGATGGTGTTTCTGTACAAGAAATGAACAAACGAGTGGAAGAAGTTGCAGACAAATTAAATATTACAGATATATTGAGTAAAAGAACGTTTGAAATATCAGGGGGGCAAGCTCAAAGAACGGCAATCGCTCGTGCAATCGTTCATAAGCCGCAATTATTACTTGCCGATGAACCGACAGGGAACTTAGACTCTAAATCTTCAAATGATGTAATGGAGATGTTAGATACTCTTAATAAGGAAGAAAAGGCAACGATGATGTTAGTTACACACGATCCGTATGCAGCGAGTTTTTGCAGCAGAGTCATATTTATTAAAGATGGTCAACTATATAACGAAATTTATTGTGGTGAAAGCAGGCAAGCATTTTATCAAAAGATTATGGATGTCCTTTCTTTGTTAGGGGGGAAAAGGCATGACTTTTCGTCAGTTCGCATTTAATAATATTTTTCGTAATAAGCGTACTTATGCTGCTCACTTTTTAAGTAGTGCATTTTCTATTATGATTTTCTTTACGTATGCTCTTTTATTATTTCATCCTGATTTACAAGGCGAGTTAAAATCGACAAGTGCAACAATAAGTGCATTGGGTACAATGGGATTTACAATTTCGCAAGGTTTGATTTTTATATTTTCATTTTTCTTCATTCTATATTCAGTAAGTTCATTCTTAAAAACGCGTAAGAAAGAATTTGGCATATTAATGATGCAAGGTATGTCAATGAGACAGCTTAAAAAATTATTATTGATTGAAAATATGTTAATTGGATTTGGTTCAATTTGTATAGGCATTCTCATAGGTCTCATATTTTCTAAACTAGTTTTATTAATAAGTGCAAGTGTATTAACGATTAGTAATGGCTTACCTTTTTATATACCAGTGCAGGCTGTATTATTAACAGTCATCACATTCTTTTTCTTATTTTTAATTGTTTCGCTAGTTACATTTAAAATGATAAAAGTAACAGAACTGGTGGAACTTATACAAGCAGAGGAAAAGCCAAAGCCAGAACCGAAAGCTTCCATTTTATTATCGCTACTTTCTTTAATTAGTATAGGGTTTGGATATTTTTCAGTATTTCGTTTTATTTCAAGTCATAGCTTTATTTTGCTTGGAACCGGTGTACTTTTAGTAATTATAGGGACGTACTTTTTATATACGCAATGTAGCGTTTATATATTGTATTTTGCGAAAAGGAGTGAATCTTTCTTTTTAAAGAGAACAAATATATTAACATTTTCAGAATTGATTTATCGTATGAAAGATAATGCAACCATGTTTTTTATAGTATCTATTATTTCAGCAGTTGCATTTACAGCAATTGGTACAACAGCTGCTCTTGGAAATAAAGATTTGGTAAAGATGACCAATCCGTATACATTTCTGTATACAGGTCCTGAAAAAGACAAAATAGCGGATAAACATCTTTCTATTATAAAAAAACATCTTGCTGATGTTAATATTCCGTATCGAATGGCTTCATCTTCAAATAAATATACAGAAAGTAACGTAAATGTAATGAAGTTAAGTGAATATAACGAACTAGCGAGAGCACTCGGGTATCAACAAGAAACGATTGAAAAAGAAGATGAAATTTTATTAATCCCTGGAGTCGTATCACAAAAACAAGAATTTAAAAATGGTGACTATAAAAAGAATATTGAAGTCATTCAAGGAGATTGGACAAAGATATTTCGAGTGAAAAAAGCTGTAGAAAATTTAGTTTTACCACATGATTCTAGTAGTATTTTTATTGCTGTTCAAGATCATGTGTATGATGGAATTCCTCTTACTAGTGACCCGGATAATAAAGATATTCAATATCGTACTTACGGATTTGTTGTAGATGATTGGATGAAAACGAAGGAGATTTCAAACCAATTAAATAGTATATTCGATAAAGATACTAGAGAAGTACATTTTGAATTTCGAGCTTTAACATTAGAGTTGTTAAGTGCAAAGCAAATGAATGGATTATTACTTATGGCAAGTGTTTTAGTCGGCATCGTCTTCTTCACATTCGCTGCTAGTTTTATTTATTTCCGATTATATACTGATTTGGACCGCGATCAACAGCAATATAAAATGATTTCGAAAATGGGATTAAGTAAACGAGAATTAAAAAAAGTTGTAACGAGACAGTTATTATTAATGTTCTTCTTACCGATTGTCGTCGCGGTGATTCATACTGTAGTTGCTTATACGGCATTACAACAATTAGTCGATTTTTCTATTTTAAATAACTCTATCGTTATTTTAATTTCATTTATATGTATACAAGTTTTATATTTCTTTATAACCCGTTGGCGTTACCTACAAAAACTTTATAAGACTATGGAGCAATAGGGTATCTCAGCTAGAAAGATTACAGAAAAGCATGTAAAAAATGAATTGAATGATGAAAGGAACCGTGATGAAAAGAACTTTAACTATTTTTATGTTAACTATAATACTTTTAATAAGCTTGAGTGCATGCTCTAAAAGTGAAAACTCATTTCCAGTAAACGGTGTATTAATCATTGGAGATGAAAATAATATTTCTCCAATTATTAATCATTATCAGGAAATTACGAAAGAAAATGAAGTGTTTTCTGTGAAAAAAGGTGGAGTTGGAAATGGGCAGGTATTAATTTTAAATGAATCTACAGCACAAGCGATGATTAAAGCAAAGGTTTTTCGTAAACGAGATAATGGATCCAATTTTAAACCAATAGATACGTTACCGAAATTTCCAAAAGAGGGAGCGCTATTGTTTACACATGAAGACGAAAAGACTATGAAAAGTATTAAATTGGAAGGGAAAGAGATTCCTGTTACATACGATAGTGACGCTTGGATAGGTAACACTCGTAAATATCCAACGCAATCGTATGTGATTGTAGCAAAAAATAGTGTATATAAGGAAATAAAAGCAAATGAAACGAAAATGCATCTTCTTCAATTAAAGAAATCTCTAGGTGACGAAAAACCTAAAATGTCGACAGATAATACAATGATTAATGAGAATGTAAAAGTAACAAAGCTAATTAAAGGTATCGAAGGAAAAGTATCAGTCCAATTTGTAACGATTGGAGAAAAATCTTAAAAAAGAGTTAAAGGTTGATAAAAACTTTATCAACCTTTAACTCTTTTTAGTTATAGACCATTTAGATTACATTACTTCATTTAATCGAGTCTCACTCGTTTCTTCAATCGTATTTGAATTTTGAACCGAACTATTTTGAGCTTCCTTTTCTTTACGGGATTTTTGTAGCATTTCAAGTATGATCCATAAAGGAACACCTTTATCTTTTAACATCTTCCATAAATCTAATTCGTTAAATTTATGCTCAGGTTGTTTCATTTCTTTTCCAGATGAACGAATATCAAATTTGATTGAATCATTTGCTTTCTTATCTTCAAGTTTAGTAGAAGAGATAGTATTATGCCCAAGACTAGAGGGAGTTATTTTAGTAGGCTGAGATAATGTATGAATGTTTAATCCGATTTGCATTTTGTTGTTCCTCCTTTTTATGTAATCAAGATAGCCTTCTTATAAATTAATAGATTGGTTTAACATGAGGAAACTATATTCAATTATAAATTCTAATAATAAGATTTACAAGTTGTATTATAAAAAGTAAATGCTTACTTGAATTAATATTTATCAACATTTGTGTATGTTTTCTATATATACAATGTATATAAAATACTTTACATTATGTTTAAGTTAAAAACTAATTGTGTAAATCTTTTTCACGGAAAAATGTAAACGTTTTATTAGGGGGAGAAAGTATGGGGAAGTTATTTTTAAAAGTATGTTTTTTCGCATTAGGGACTTTGTTTTTATTCACAGCGAAAACAACTTACGCTGAAGAGAGACAACATAATAATTATCCTATCATATTAGTGAATGGCTTTGCCGGATGGGGTAGAGAAGAAATGCTTGGGGTTAAATATTGGGGTGGTGTTCATGATATACAGGAAGATTTAAAAAGAAATGGTTATACAGTACATACTGCTGCTGTTGGGCCTGTTTCTAGTAACTGGGATCGTGCCTGTGAATTATATGCACAAATTAACGGCGGAACAGTAGACTACGGTGCCGCACATGCTGAGAAACATGGACATAATCGTTTTGGCAGAACTTATAATGGTTTTGCACCAGGTTGGAGTGAAACAAATAAAGTTCATTTAGTTGGACATAGCATGGGTGGACAAACGACAAGAACATTAGTACAGCTATTAAAAGAAGGAAGTTTTGAAGAAAAAAATTATGTGCAAAATCATCCAAACACAAATATATCACCACTATTTGAAGGTGGAAAATCATATGTTCATAGTGTTACAACATTAGCAACTCCTCACAATGGGACAACACTTGCTGATGGAAGTCTTCTGTTGCCGTTTGTTAAAGATTTACTTATTACAGCTGCAAGTTTAGGAGGAAACAATAATTTATCATTATATGACTTTAAATTGGATCAATGGGGTATAAAAAAGAATGCTGGTGAGTCCTTTTTCCAATATGCTGATCGTATTCTAAGTAGTTCAATTTGGAAAAATACAAAAGATATTAGTCAATGGGATCTAAGTACTGATGGAGCAAAGGAGTTAAATAATTGGGTAAAGACGCAATCCGATGTATATTACTTATCATATAGTGGACATGCATCGCAAGCAGCACCTATAACAGGTTTACAATTACCTCATATTACGATGAATAAAGTGTTAATGGGGAATGCGTTTTTCTTAGGTTCTTATGCAAGATATGAAGAGAATCGCCCATTAATAGATACTTCTTGGTGGCAAAATGACGGTGTAGTAAATACAAACTCTATGATTTCGCCTTCGTCTAATATTGCTGTAAATAATAATGAGTCTTTACAGGTTGGAAAATGGAATCATATTGAAACGAAAGTAAATTGGGACCATCTCGATATGGTAGGACTTAGCGTTTCAGACACGTTAGGTTTTTCTAATATTCAAGAGTTTTATAGAACAATTGCAGATAAGTTATCACGTTTACCGAAATAGGTAATAATAAAGCGCTCTCGATGGAATTCGAGGGCGCTTTATATTATATTGAAAGAGGGATTTGGTAGAAAAATATGGGGGGATATTATGAAAATTCAAGTCGTATTATCAGGATATGGGACAGTAGGAAGAGAGTTTATAAAATTATTAAACGAAAAATATTTATATATATATGAAACATATGGAATTCATTTAGTTGTAAGTGGCGTATTAGGTAGAAATATTGCAATACATAATGAGGAGGGTTTATCTATTCATCATTTATTGATGTATGGTGGCGGTACTGCTGCAATTGAAAAATATTTAGAACATCACCCGAAGGAACGTGCAACAAATGGGATAAGTGGTACTGTACTGGTAGAATCAACTGTTACAAATCTTAAAGATGGAAACCCAGGAAAACAATATATAAAACAAGCGATTGAGAAACATATGGATATAGTAGCAATTTCAAAAGGTGCTCTTGTTACAAACTGGAAAGAAATAAATGAGGCAGCAAGAATCGCAAATGTACGAATTCGATATAGTGGTGCAACTGCCGCTGCACTACCGACACTCGATATCGGACAATTTAGTTTAGCTGGTTGCAATATTGAAAAAATAGAAGGGATATTAAACGGGACAACTAATTATATTCTTACAAAAATGTATGAAGCAGATATTACGTTTGAAGAAGCAATGGAAGAAGCGCAACATAAAGGAATTGCTGAGACGAACCCAATATTAGATGTAAGTGGTTCGGACAGTGCATGTAAATTGTTACTTTTAACAAACAGTTTAATGGGAGTAGAGAATACGTTTGAGAATATACATGTTAAAGGAATCGAACGCATTACAAAAAAACAAATACAAAATGCTAGGGAACAAAATAAAATTATTAAATTAATAGCATCAGCGCATAAAGATGAGGATGGCAATGTGAATCTAAACGTTGAACCGTATGAAATAGATAAAGACCATCCGTTAGCAAAAGTAAATGGGACAGAAAAAGGAATTACGTTCTTTACAGATACGATGGGGCAAGTTACTACAATTGGTGGGGCTTCTAATCCACGCGGAGCTGCAGCAGCAGCTTTAAAAGATGTAATTAACTTATATCGAAAAGATTTATCCCGCATTAACGGGCAGTAAAACTCCCATCTCAAAATTCGGCTGGTGCAAAGAAGTTAGATGGGAGATCAACTGCCCGTAAACGCCCGATTGGTTCAACTAATAATCAGTGGGGGATGAACAAAACCCCCACTGATTAAAGTTTCACTTTATAAGACCGTACCGCCATTTATAAAAAACACATATGTAGTGGACCTTTTGAGAATGAAATGAATATGCAAAAATGATTGCAGGGGGTTAGGAATTGTTTAAGGATTTTAAAGTTGTAAAAGATCGTCCCGTTTATATCCAACTGAAAGATTATTTAAAAAAGATGATTATGAAAGGACATTTGTTAGGGAACCAAAAAATCCCATCAACCCGAGAGCTGAGTGAATTATTATGTGTGAGCAGAAATACTGTACTCGCTGCTTATGCGGATTTAGAGCAAGAAGGGCTCATTTATGCAGTGAAAGGAAAAGGGAACTTTGTTGCGAAGGTTGATATTTCTAACACTGCGTCTGTTGAAATAGATTGGAAAAATAAACTCAATACTGTTACCGCATTAGCGGATGAATTAGATTTAATGAAACATGGAGTTCGCTGGGAAAAAGGAATGATTGTTTTTAATAGTATAGCCCCAGACGAAAAGCTATTTGATGTTGAAAATTTCAAAAGAGCTTTTCTTACTCGTATGTCCATTGAAGGGGATATCGTATTGAACTATGGATATGCAAAAGGTTATAGACCGTTAATGAATTATTTACTTCATTACATGGAAATGAAAGGTGTAGATATTTCAAACAAAGATATTCTAATTACAAATGGATTTACAGAAGGATTAGATATTGTACTATCTTCTTTATCAAAGAAATCAGGACGTGTAATTTGTGAGAATCCAACTCACCATGCTGCACTGAAGCTTTTTCACTTACATGGACTTGAAGTGCATGGTATTGATATGAATGATGATGGTATTAATACGAATGAAGTAGAAAAAAGTTTGCATGAAATGGATTTTGATTTCGCGTATTTAATACCTTCTTATCATAATCCAACTGGTATAGTTACGAGTTCGGAGAAAAGAACGGAATTGATGCGGTTATTTTCAAAATATAAGGTTCCTATTATTGAAGATGGATTTAATGAAGAATTACGTTATTCAGGTTCACATTTAGCACCATTATTAACTTTTGCTGGAGCTGGTAATAATGTGAT
Source organism: Bacillus sp. NPDC094077 (assembly GCF_050279465.1). Classification (NCBI taxonomy): domain Bacteria; kingdom Bacillati; phylum Bacillota; class Bacilli; order Caryophanales; family Bacillaceae; genus Bacillus; species Bacillus sp. NPDC094077. The sequence continues at coordinate 361,145 of NZ_JBNNUF010000002.1, forward strand.
TTATATTAGTAGCTTTTCAAAAGTACTTTTCCCTGGTTTACGTGTAGGTTGGATTATCGCAGATAAAGAGCTAATTCATTATTTAGAAAGTGTAAAAAGAGCAAGAACGATTCACACTTCTACATTAGATCAAGCTGTTCTGTTTCAATATTTACATGAAGGATATTTTGAAAAATATTTAAAAAAAGCAAGATCTGTTTATAAGAAAAAATATGAGTTAGCTGTTGGGGCGTGCAATCAGTACATTCCTTTTAAAAGAATGACTGGAGATGGTGGACTTCATTTATTTATAGAGTTGGAAGAAAATATTCACGCTCGCACACTTTTACAAAAGTGTTATGAGAAAGGTGTTACGTTTTCTCCTGGAGATGTTTTTTATTCTGATGGAGGAGGAGCGAATACGTTCCGGTTAGGCTTTTCACGTTTGAAAGAAAAGGAAATAGTTAGCGGGATTCAAATAATTGGCGAAACATTAAAAAATGAAATTTGGAGTTGAGAAGATGAGAATTGGCGTAATTATGGGAGGAGTATCCTCTGAAAAACAAGTATCCATTATGACTGGAAATGAAATGATTGCACATTTAAATAAGAGTAAGTATGAAATCGTTCCAATTACGTTAAATAAAAAAATGGATTTAATTGAAAAAGCGAAAGACATTGATTTTGCATTGCTAGCATTACACGGAAAGTACGGAGAAGATGGTACAGTACAAGGAACGCTTGAGAGTTTAGGTATTCCTTATAGCGGCAGTAATATGTTATCTAGTGGTATATGTATGGACAAAAATATTTCGAAAAAGATTTTGCGTTATGAAGGAGTAGAAACACCAGATTGGATTGAACTTACAAAAATGGAGGATCTAAAGCTTGAAGAGTTAGATAAGCTAGGATTTCCGTTAGTGGTAAAACCAAACTCTGGCGGCTCGAGTGTTGGAGTGAAAATCGTCTATGATAAAAATGAATTAATCTCTATGCTTGAAACTGTATTCGAATGGGATTCTGAAATAGTAATTGAGAAGTATATAAAAGGTGATGAGATTACATGTTCAATTTTTGACGGAAAACAGTTACCCATTATTTCAATTCAACATGCAGCTGAGTTTTTTGATTACAACGCAAAATATGATGATGCTAGTACAGTTGAAGAAGTTATAGAACTTCCAGCTGAAATTAAGGAACGTGTAAATAAAGCGTCAATGGCTTGTTATAGAGCATTAAAATGTAGTGTTTATGCAAGAGTTGATATGATTGTAAAGGACGGAATTCCATATGTAATGGAGGTTAATACATTACCTGGAATGACAAAATCAAGCTTGTTGCCAAAAAGTGCAGAAGCAGCGGGAATTAGCTATAGTAAGCTATTAGATATGATCGTTGAAACTTCTTTACAAGTAAGGAAAAACGAAGGACTTTAAGTTAGTTGTTTTGCCTTTACAAAACTATATAAAATGATTTGAATTCACATTTATATTGCTGTTCTTCTATATGAATTTACTATCAAGAATATAAGATGATGAGTCAAACAAACCTTGATATAACAACGTTTGTTTGACTTGTTTTTATGGAATGCAAACATAAGTTATCCAAAGATGCTTTTACCAAAGTTTTTAACAGCTTCTTCTTGCATGTTCGGTAAAACATGAGAATAAACACTAAGTGTCATTGAAGTGTCTGTATGACCTAATCTTTCACTGATAATTTTAGGATTAACTCCTTGTTTCAATAGTATGGTCGCGTGTCGTTCTAATGAAGTGTTTTCTGAAAGTTTCTCTTTTTACAAACGTTCCAAACTCATTGCAATTAATTAAATCAAAATCTTGATAAGCAGAACCAAATGTTAAAAAAGCAATTTATCACGGTCATGGATTTCAACCGTCACATTGCCTGGGAGAAGAGGACGGAAATACTTATAAATTACCCTTAGAGCTAGGGGACATTATCTATTATGGAGCGATTATAGCGCATGAGCTGGGATATACGTTAATAGCTGCGCCTACTGCAGAACCTAGCCAATCTCTCCAGCTTAATGTATTTAAAGGTGTATCTGTTAGATTCATAATTAAGAAGATAGCAAACATTAATACACCGAATGATAAGCATCCCCAAAATGTTTGTAAAGATTTAATCATCTTCTTTCGAAACTTGTTCATATAAAATCATCCTTTTGTATATAGAAAAATAAGATACTATGCTCCGTTGATTGGGAATCTTTTCTAAGGTATTCTTAAGGGTATGGGAATAGAAGGAATATCTTCAAGAAGAGAGTGATTAATTTATGTTAGGAAATTGGATGAATAAATTAAAAGAACCTAAATGTATACATAGATATAAACTTATTAAAAGTCAAGATAGTGAAGATTTTAAAACTGGTAAGATGGGGATAGTTAGTTATTATAAATGTGAAAAGTGTGGAAAAGAGAAGAAAATCAGTAAATATACTAATGACGTTAATAGTGACTATTGGGATATTTAAAATAATATTTGAATTAAGTCCGGCTAGAAAACTAGAGGACACCAATTCATTAAAGCAGCAATGAAAGCTGTTTTAGGAATAGGTGTCCTTTTTATTTTGAAAAGGGAGATGAAGGAATGAAGGTACTAAGAGATCAATTACGTGAACGGAAAAAGCAATCGAAACAAACAAGGGAGAAAAAAGATATAGAGTTCAAGTGGTTACGAGATAACTTGAAAATAGAAATTAAAGGAAGTTGATAATTAAAAAGATAAATAATTAAACATGCGGATGTATTAAATGCAAATGAAATTAAAATTAAAATTAAAAAGGTATAATTTTAATTTTTAAGTTAAGTATATAAACCGAATGAATTATCTAGATATAAAGAAAGGATGGATTTCTGCATATGAGCTCAAATGAATCAAATTTCAGTCTTACCAGTAACAAAGACATTGTAAAGTACCTTAATGTAAGAAAAGACCCTGTTGATTTAAGAGACAAAATGTTTCGGAGTTACTTATTTAGTAATGAGGGGGATCTGCCAACGCAAGTCGATCTTCGTTCTAAGATGTCAGGTATAGTAAACCAATGGAATATAGGCTCTTGTACGGCAAATGCAATTGTTTCAGGGTTACGAGAATACCTATTATTACAATCAGGTCGCCCATTTACTTGCTTATCTCGTTTGTTTTTATATTATCATGAGCGAGAAATAGAAGGACATATTCAGGAAGATAGCGGAGCGATTGTTCGTGATGGTATGGATGTTCTTAAAAACATTGGGGTATGCCCTGAAGAGGATTTTCCTTATACTGAGAATTTTAGAGATAAGCCATCTTCAAAGGCTGAATCCGATGCTGCGCTTTATAAAATTGGAACCTACTATCGTATTCAAGATTTATCGAGATTAAAGGCTGCGCTTGCTCATGGATTAGTTGTTGTACTTGGATTTGCTGTGCCAAAATCTTTTATGTCAGAAGAAGTTAAAAAGACTGGCATAGTTCCGGTATCAGGAACGGATGATGTAATTGTTGAAGATGATCAACAGGCAGGACATGCTGTTTGTGCTGTTGGATATGATGATAATAAGCAAACTGTTATTATTCGAAACAGCTGGGGAGAAGACTGGGGAGATAAAGGATATTGTTATTTTCCATATGAATTATTTAAAAATGGAATTGTTCAAGATATGTGGACAGGTCGTTAATTAGAAAAAGGAGTGGTAGTATGGAAACTACAAAACACGTTATACATGTTACAGGTAGTATAAAAGAGCGTGAAAAAGATGTAGAAATAAAGGGTGTAATGCATTATCATCTATTAATTAATAATATATCAGTTATACATGCAAGTGGTGTAGAGGTATCAACGATTCCAGATGAGCTATTCTGTGCTATTCGTTACGGAGATGACGAGGGTTTTGGGGAGCCATTAGTGGTCTAGAATCAGGTAATCCAATTGAATTACAGGGAGTCTATATTGATAAAAATCATGCATATCCTTCAATTGGAAATCCTGGTGATCCAGTTTTGCATTTTACCCATCATCCAGTAGGGTTTGTTATTTACAACGGAAAAAGATATGAGTAATATTTTTGTACAAGCTGGTATTTTAAAGTGAACGAAAAACAAATATCGTCCGGCTAGGAAACTAGAGGACACCAATTCATTAAAGCGGCAAATAAAGCTGTTTTAGGAATAGGTGTCCTTTTTATTTTGAAAAGGGAGATGGGGAAATGAAGGCGCTAAGAGATCAGCTACGTGAGTGGAAAAGGCAATCAAACCAAGCAAAGAAGAAAAACAAGAAAAAACGAAAAGAGAAATTAAGTACTCGTGACATTGAAGATTTAATGGGAATTCGTGGCCCACGTTATGAACGTAGACGTGGAGCATTAAGACAAAAATAATTATGGGTGCCATCTTCACAATACGCTATAGGTGCACCATTAAGATTATAAAAAGTAATGCCAGCCATGTTCTCACCTCATTTTCATGTAACATATTTCGACATGGTTGAAGAATTTCCTTTTTATTTTGTTGAAATAGTAATATTGGATGTGGGTGAATATTAATGGAAAAGAAAATAGCGGTAAGAGTAAAGGACGTATGGCGTTCGAGTATATTAATATTTTAATTAAAGCATTCCTTATGGAGTGCTTTTTATTATGCGAAACTTATATAAACCGTGTGAGAGTTGAAAAAATAGTATATTATCTTTCTCAATGTACATATTAAGTAAAGTGTTTAATATCATACCATTTGCGCGCAGCATGATAGGTCAGGGTTAATAATCGGTTAGGATGGAAAAAATCACTGCTGATTTAAGTTTCATTTTATAGTCTACAAGTAAAAGTCAATAATTTTGAGGCTTCTATGAAGTATGCTATGATGAATATGAAAACTAAATATTTATCCACTAGGGGGGCCTTTTATAGGCTGAGATCAAATATAATTTTGAAACTCTTAGTACCTGATCTGGTTAATGCCAGCGTAGGGAAGTGGGAAGACGGTCATATTTAATGAATAAATTAATATTGTCTATTTCACTTTCTTTACGCCTGTAAAGAAAGTTTTTTTATTTTCCAGCCTTAATAACTGTGGATAAATACTTATATTTTATACATTATTGGAGGGATTCAAATGACTTTTTCACAAACATTACGTAAAGAAGTAAATTCTATTTGGGAGGCAAGTTTTAATCATCCTTTTGTAAAAAAACTTGGTGAGGGAACATTAGATTTAGCTAGTTTTCGATATTACGTGCTTCAAGATTCGTATTATTTGAGTCATTTTGCTAGAGTACAAACTTTAGGAGCTGCAAAGGCTCTTGAATTAGAAACGACAGCTCGTATGGCACACCATGCCCAAAATACATATGAGGCGGAATTATCCTTACATGAGAATTTTGCCAAGAAGTTAGGGATAACAAGAGCAGAAAAAGATAATTTTATCCCTGCGCCAACTGCATATGCGTATACCTCACATATGTATCGTGCTGCGTATGAAGGACATTTAGGAGATATCATTGCAGCAATTTTACCTTGTTATTGGTTATATTACGAAATTGGTGAACGTTTAAAAGGGTGTCAGCCGGAAGAGCCAATTTATAGGGAATGGATTTCTGCTTATGGATCTGATTGGTTCCGTACGTTAGTTGAAGAACAAATTGTACGATTAGATGCTATCGCTGAAAAAGTAACAGAGGCAAATCGTAAGCGAATGAAACAGCACTTTATAATTAGTAGTCAATATGAATATTCATTTTGGGAAATGGCTTACACTTTAGAAAAGTGGCCGATTAATATAGAAGAAAAAGATACTATTAGATAAAAAGTTTAGTGGAGGTATTGCATGTACTTATGCAATACCTCTTCTTATGTATATTTTATGTAAAAAATACGTAAATTATAAATACGTTATATATAAATATAATATAATCATTCTTGAGGAGGGATATTAATGGAAAATATGACATAAATAAAATTAGATTTTTATTCCTTACTTTTAAAAGTAAGGAATTTATAGTGTAATATTGTCATAAAGCGATTTATTTTATTTTCTTTAAAGCACTTGGGTTTAAATTTCTTAGATTAGGATGTATACAAAGTAATTATTTTTTCTATTTTTTGATGATCAAGACAAATGAAGAAAGGAAGTATTCATTACATGGAAAAATTACGCTTATTAACATTTGAAAATATAGTAGAACCACTTTTTAATGAACATGTATCATTTATATATTTCCCTATTGAATGGTTGGACATTGTTGAGATACATTATAAGACATTTTTATTAACGAGTAAGCTGAAACGTTTAAACGAAAGACTGTATGATATGTTTTCAGATATATTATTTATTCAGCATAATCCGTATGTATTAAATGAAAATACACCATGGATTGTATCCAAAGAACCAATTAAACAAGAACAACTTGATTATATTTTCCAAAGCTGGTATGAGGTTATTCATGATTGGAAACCGAATCAATTAATAGAACCGCCAAAATATGAATGGCATTACGATTCGATTTCTAATTTACCTGTATTACATGATAATGAAACGTTTTCTAAGTGGATACCAGCTTTAATTTCACATATTTTTTGTGAACGCCCTATACAATTAGAAAATACAAATGAAGAAATCTATTTTTCTCCTCTTAGATCACAAAATATCTGTGAAGTTATGTCAGAGCCAATTAAAGATGAAAAAACACAAGATTTTTTCGCCTATGTATATCGACTTGAATGTATAACTCGCGGAGGCGAGAATGTCCCATTATTAAATGTTTCAGTAGGCATTCGGAGATTCTATCAAGAATATAACCATCCTGATATTCCTTTACTTTTAAGACGAAAACGGGGCATGATATTGATTTCTACTCCAGAATTCACATCAAATAATAAAAAAATACGGTTTGTAAAGCTAAAAGTGCAACAAGCTACAAACGGTATGAAATGGATTAAGTTATTTAGAAATTTAAAAGATGATTTTCATATAGGTGGAGAAGTTGAATTGGAACATATTCTTCAATACCCGAAAGACCATATTGTTGGAACAAATAGAAGAGTACTACTTCCATATAATGAGAGAATATATAAAGTTCAAGGTACTAAAATAAAACTTGGTATAAAGGTAAAGGAGAGGGAGGATCTATTTAAAGAATTTCAGCGGAAATTCTCTTATTTCTCATTACTTCCAGAATGTAAAAAGGTACTAACAAACAATGAAAATACATTATTATCATTATTTCTATCTAAATACCTCTATACTAATAATTCTGGTCGCTTTATCAAAACCTCTTGCCCACAATTTGCCCACGAGATTTCAAAAAATCATCGTATTGATTTACTGTGGTTTCTTCCATAGATTTTGTTACATGTAGGTAAACATCCGCTGTCATGTTGATAGTGGAATGTCCAAGGCGTTCAGAAACATATTTTATATTCGCTCCACTTTGTAACAGATGAACAGCATGCGTATGTCTGAAACCATGCAATGTAATATATTCGAATCCCCCCGTATTGCATGTTTTTTTCAAAAAACCTAGCGTTGAAGCCCGCAACATACAAGAGTTATCTTCATTGGTAAATACAAAGTTATAATCCTTATAATATTTCCCGTTTCTTAAGGTGTTTTTAGCTTGTTCTTTTTTTATTTTCTTTAAAAGTGCTAAAGTAGAATTATCTAGAGTAAGTATTCTGATACTACTTTTATTTTTAGGTGGTCCGAATTTTATAGACTGATTTCTTTGAGTGGTAATTAATGTTTTGTTAATATAGACTTGTTTTTTTTCAAATTCTATATCATCCCATTGTAACGCCAAACATTCTCCGATTCGTAAGCCAGTTCTCGATAAAAACATAAACAGAGAATAGTATTTAAAAGTAGCTTGTTCATTTAAAACGTAGTTCAAGAATGATTCTAATTCATCAATGTCAAAACATTTAATTTTTGTTCGTTTGTCGATTACCTGATGTTCTTTGATACTAATTTTGTTTGTTGGATTTTTAGCGAGAATTTCAAGTTCATTAACCGCTATTTCTAATGCATTGTGCATAGTAGCATTGATTTGCGATACGGTTTGTTTACTAAGTTTTTTTAAAAGGTCATTTATGAATTTTTGATATTTAACACGAGTTAAATCTTTCAATTTTATGTTACCAAATGCAGGTAATATATACAATCGAATATTCTTTTTGTAAACTTTATATGTTTGTTCAGAAATAGTTCCTTTTTTATAAGTATCTAACCATTCATACATATAGACGTTGAATGTTAAATTACTAATGTTTACGCCAACCCCGCTAGCTAACTTTTCTTCAACCTTAGCGGCAGCTAATTGAGCTTCTTTTTTGGTTTTAAATCCACCTTTAGAGGTTTCTTTGTATTTTCCCATCTCTTTGTATCTAATGCGATATTCCCATTTATCATTTCGTTTTCTGAAACTAGCCATTTAAACCCTCCGTTTTCATTAACTATATTTGGTGTGGAAAATTAGTCATGTTAATAATTAAAAGAAGCGTTCCATTTGCTTAGGTATTCCGTAATACTGTAATAATTCTTGTTTGGTTTGTATGTAGTAATCATGGTGACTTCCATCGATGAGAAACCTTGTTGCAAAATAATTTGCTTCTGCTTCTATACGGATTTCAGAACAAAGCGATACCTTAGATAATCTAGGTGTATTTTCATTTGGATGAAAGATAGCGTGTCCTAATTCGTGAAAGCAGGTGAATACTTGATTTTGATATGAAAGTCGTTCGTTAATATGAATAAAGGGGATACGAGATATTTTGTGATAGTATCCAAAAATATCTCCTAAGTCTTCTGTGATGACTACAATCCCCTTTTCTTCAGCAATGAGAAATGGATCCCTGGTGTTATATTGTCTAAGTAGTTTGTCTATTTTTAAATTGATTTGTTGTTTTGAAACCAACCAGATCCGCTCCCATCACTATTCGTTTCTGTATTTATTAGGTGTAAATTTCTTTTTAGCCATTTGTTTCCCCAATCTAAGAGAGTTTTCTAATGATACTAGTAGTAACTGCTTAGTTTCCTCTGACATTGGTTCAGAGTCTTTAGAGAAAGCGAGTGCTTCAGATTTACTCATATCCTCTATTAATTCTTCTAATTTCTTTTGTATATCCTTCTCTTCTTTTTCGTTTAGTTCCCAGTATTTCTTGTCGGTTCTTCCTAACAAGTAATCTGTTGACACATTAAAGTATTGAGCTATAGTTTCTATTCTATCTATTGATGGCTTTTGAGTTTTTAACTTATATAAAGTATTAGGGCTAAAGTCTAAGCGCCTTTCTAATTCAGCCATTGATAGTCCTTGATTAGAAGCCAGTTCTTTTACTTTTTCAAATAACGTCATTTGTTTCCACCTATCTCACGCTAAAACACATTCTATCCTAAAGGTTAGATTTAAATGTTGACTTCTTACTTATAGGATAGTATTATGTGTTCATAAGCTATTTATTTAGCTCTCGAAACACTACTGAATAAAGCCGTCATACCACGTTCCCCAACGTAAAAGGCTATTAATGTAGGTTTATTAGCTATGTCTTAATTCTAACTTTTAGGATAGATAATGTCAATAAAAAGCTAAAAAATTAGCTAATAAAATAGAAAGGGGAGAAAGCATGGATAATAATGCATTTGAAATTAAAGTTAAAACATGGCTGATAATCAATGATATGAAGCAAAAGGATTTAGCAGAAATGTTAGAGATTTCAAATCCGTATCTATCCGATATTCTTTCGGGAAAAAGGAACGGAAAAAAAGTAAGAGAAAAAATCATGAAAATTTTAGATGTGAAGGAGGCTTCATAATGGCAGCGACAGTGCAAGTCATAATTGATGATGTCTACTTGCAAAAAGAAGTTTCTCGACAAGTTAATGAAAGGTTAGCGGATATGGGAGTTGGTACTTGGTGGGATATGAAAAGACTTCAATATGAAACTAGTCGAAGTTATGACTGGTTAATGGAATATGTAGTTTGTGATCCTCGTGTACAAGAATTTGCTAAACAAAAAAATAATCGTTGGTTATTTAAAGCGAATGAAATGAAATTATTTCTTTCTAAGTTTTTCGACGAGCTATAAGGAGATGTATGGAGTGAAAAAAGTAACAGTAATTTTTAAATCAGGTGCAACAATTAATTTTATAGCTAAAGAATTCAAAATCGGAAAAGATGAAAATGGGAAAACAACTGCAATCAGTTGGAACTGTGAAGGAGTAAAAGAATATCCGGTACATATAGAGTTAGAAAATATCGATGCAATCTTATTAGAGGAAGTAGGCGAGTTAATTGAAGAACGGTAAAAAGCCCACTAAGAAAGAAAAAATCCATATCCAATCATACAATTTGAATCCGGAAAATTGGTTGATTTTCAAAAAGGTAAGTAGTGAATTGCATTTGATACATCGCTATGCAAATCAAACTAAAATCATTCCGAGTATATAGAGAGGAGGAAAAGTTATGGATCAATTAACAGTAGTAAATGAAAAACGTGTGAATAGTCAATTAGTATTTGAAGTTAATGGTGAGGTAGTAACGGACAGTTTAATGATTGCAGATATGTTTGGAAAAGATCATTACAATGTTTTAAAAGATATCCGAAAACAAATTGGATATGCAGGTAAAGAATTTGGACAAGTAAATTTTCACGAGTCCTCTTACAATAATTCGCAAAATAAAAGAATGCCTAAATTCGATTTAACAGAAGAAGCTTTCACACTGGTTGTCATGGGATACAACACAAAAGAAGCTGTTCAAATGAAAATCAAGTTTATTGAAGAGTTCAAACGTATGAAACAACATATACAAAATCAGCAAAAAGTACCAAAGGATCCAATGAGTGTTTTGAAATTAACGTTTGAAGCCTTAGAAGGACAAGCCCAAGAAATTCAGCATATTAAATCTGATGTAAAGGACTTACGTGAAAATGCACCTTTATATGCAGTTGAATGTGATGAAATATCAAAAGCTGTAAGAAAGTTGGGGGTTCTTCTATTGGGTGGTAAGGATTCTAATGCATATCAGGACATTAGCCTTAGAAAAAAACTATATAGCGATATTTATAGTCAGCTACATAGAGAGTTTGGCGTGAATAGTTATAAAGCTATCAAACGTCATCATTTAGATAGAGCAATTCAAATCATTAATCAAGAATATTCAATTCCAACAGTTTTAGATGAAGAAATTACGGTTACAAATGCACAAATAAACATAACGGAAGTTCAATAGGAGGAAATAACATGCAACAAAAGATTTTAGTAATCGTTAGTAATTTCGCAGGCTTCCCAGGTATCAATGAATTTAATTCAAAAGATGCTGCAAAAGAAGAAGTTAAAAAGTTGATTAAAAAAGGTGTAAGTCAAAAATCAATTCGTGTAACGCAAGAAATCCCTATAAATATCGATATTCAAGTAGATGTTGAATTTTAATAAGAAAGGTTTAGGTGAGAAAAGAAATGGAAGTCATGATTGATTTAAATACGTTTGCTGATGGAGCGCTTGCTGAAAGGTTTCATCAAGAGTTTGAGCGAGTAATGGAAAATATGGCGGATTTGAATACCGATCCGAAAAAAGCAAGAAAGATTGTTTTAACACTTTCGTTTGCTGGTGATAAAAAGCGTGATGTATGGAATTGTCAGGTTCAAGCAACTTCGAAACTAGCACCAACAGAAGCAGTGGAGTCTAAGATTCTATTAGATATGGACCAGAACGGAAATTTAGTTGGTCAAGAATTAGCTTCTGGAACCAAAGGACAATTCTATATGGATCTACAGGGTGATGTAAAAACAGATGTTGGACAACCCATAGAAGAAGTGGAAGAGCAAAACAAAGCTGCAGCAGATAAGCAAACGGTAGTAATCGATTATTTAAAAACTAAATCAAATTAAGAAATGAGGAAATGTAAAATGACTATGACAAGAGAAGCAATTGAAAAGGTATTAGAGATTGGAACGATTGAAACACATAAAATCGGTGAACAGACATACTCAACGCAACGATTACATCTTGTGCAAGAACCAACACCTGCAGAAATTATTGTACGTAGTTTATCTGGTTTAGTAGGTTATGTAAAATCAGAATTTGACACAACTGAACCTGTAATGATTCATATTGTAAATCCAACAACGGTAAGTTGCTTTACTGCAGTTAATGGAGATAAGGCTAGAAGTACATATATCCAAGCGCAAGCATCTACTCCACGTTTTAATTTTGGAAGCTTTTATGACAGGGAAGAATTTAATATTGCATTGCAATCGGGTTTTGTACAAAACAATCATCGAGACATCGTTTTACAGGTAGTAGGTACCGTCGTAGAAGAAGATGTAAAGGAAATTGGAGATGACGGTGTATCACAAGCTGTAACGGTGAAAACAGGAGTTGCTAGTAGAGGGAATGCGAAAGTACCAAATCCAGTTCAATTAAGCCCATATAGAACATTTGTTGAAGTGGAACAACCAGAAAGTAAGTTTGTATTCAGAATGCGTGAAGGTGCTCGTTGTGGTTTGTTTGAAGCTGACGGTGGGGCTTGGAAGCTAGAAGCGATGAATAACATTAAAGAGTACCTAAATGAAGCATTATCGCAAGAAATAGAGTCTAAAAAGGTGTTTGTTTTAGCCTAATGGACATTATAACGGTAGAAAGTACAACGAATGTCTGTATTTTTGGATTAGGGTTTGCGGTACTTATGTATGGAATTTATAAAGGTGGTACTTTCATTGAACGAAAGTTTGATGAAAGTGATCGTTTAGAAAGGGAGCGTTTGAACAATGGGAACCGAAAGCAGAGTGCTTCCAGAACATTTGATAATGGCATCAGAATTAGAAAAAGAGCGTAAGGAATGTATAAAGAACAGACAGCTTTTATATAAACAAATGGAGCAAGCTAATAGAAATGGGGACAAAATTGCTTATGTTGAACTTCATGATTTATATCAAAAGCAAAATAGTAGAGATTTAGAAATATCAAAAGAGTTATCAGCCATGTACTTTAAGAAAATAAAAAATGATTCCTCAAAGGAGAGTAAAGATGTTCTAGATATAGCAGATCGTCTGGAATCTGTAGGAGGAAGAAAAGAAGTTGTTGAAGCAATTCGAAGAAATGCATAAGGAAAGAACCCGCTGCAACGGGTCCTAAAGTAAAAACAATAATATGTATTATAGCAATTAATTGATTTTTTGCAAACAGGAGAGGTAGGGAATATGGGAATTGTAAGAGTGGAAAAGAACAAAAATTATTCTGTCGTAAATAATACCGGTTTAAGAGATGAAAGGCTTTCATGGAAAGCGAAAGGTATTTTAGCGTATATCCTTACACTTCCAGATGATTGGGTATTTTATAGAGAAGAGTTAGCTACACATGCGAAAGATGGTCTTGATAGTTTAAGAAGCGGCATGAAAGAGTTAAAAGAATACGGATATTTACAACGTCTTCCAATTAGAAACGAAAACAATAAAATTGTAAGTTGGGAAACAGTAATTCATGAAGTTCCGCAAGTGGAGCCACTGGCGGGTTTTCCACCAGTGGAAGAGCCACCAGTGGAAAATCCTCCGGTGGGAAATCCCGAGCTACTAAATACTAATATACCAAGTACTAATAAACTAAATACTGATATACCAAATACTAATCATCATGATGATAAGGATGAATCGAAATCACATGTATTAGTCGATGAAGAGTTTAAAATCAGTTACAACTTTTTAAGAGAAAAAGGCATTCCTTTAAGTGAAATTGCAATTACGGAATTAGGAGAGTTTTGTGATTTATTTGGTCGGGAGTTAATTCTACATGCGACTAATAAAGCAATTGACGAAAATGCACCTAAATGGAATTACATAAAAGCAATATTGAAAAATTGGCAAAAGCAAAAAGTAAAAACGTTAGATGATGTCGCTGCATTAGATAGACGTTTTGAAATGAGTAAGAACAGGAAATTTAATAGATCAGGTACAGGTCATTCGAATAGAAAAGAAATTGTTCCAGATTGGTTACGTGAAGATGTTGAACCAACTAAAAAAGAAATAGAAAAACAACACTCACAATCTATTGATGAAGAGCGTGAAAGATTGCAAGAAGTGTTAAACAAATATAAATCATAGGAGTGACTAACATGCTAGATATCTTTGCTGATGTAGGAGAATGGTGTGATATTTGCGGTAATTCTATTCCGCCTACTGATGAAAGAAATATGTACATTGATGGCTTAGAGAAAACATTGTGTAAAAGTTGCAGTGGACAAATCGAGCAAACGTTAAAAGTATTAGATTTTCGCTTGATTTGCGATTTGCTAAAGGAATTAATAAGAGGATTTGGTCGCGATAAGGTCCGTCAATTCAATTTAGTAACTGCAGAAAGATACGTTATTAAAAATGAAGTGGTTCTAACTATAGAAAAACGTGGTGGCAAGTTTAATCAAGAACCTTTAGGTGAATTTGTATCACTATCTACTCAAGAGTTAATTGCAGTCATCGAATTTCTAAAGAGAAAAATTAATCCTTATTTATGGATGAATGCAGTGATGGGGAATGTTTTGAAACGACAAATATTTATTACATTAGGTCAAGCAGAATGGAGCGAGAATCAATGAATTTACAAATAGCAAATCAAAAAGAAATAAAAGGACAATGGGTTGTTTGTGAACTGGAAGATGGTCCACAAATTACAAAGGTTGAAAAAGCTGTTAACAATAACGTTCATAATAAATTGGCTCTATGGGGATTTTGGCAAAGTGAAGGTTCAATTAAAGGGGAATGGGGATTCAATCATATAGATCAGTGCCGTTTAGCTACTGCAGAAGAAATTGATATGGAAAGTTGGCGTGAAGTATTCAGACGTAAAGGAAGAGTCCCAGGTAAGTTTATTACAGGTGACTGGGTAACGGATGATGTAAATGCACTAACAGTACTATATCAAGATGATGACATTGTAACAGTAGGTGTTGTTAATTCTACTAAAACATATCAAATTGCTGCAGAAGATTTAGAGCCATTGTTTTTTAAAGAAGACATGGCAGGGTGAAGTGAAACGTAAAACAAAATAAAAATTTCATTTTGCCGAAAAATGGCTTTTCAGATTCAAGAGAAACTATGGCGTTTTTCATTCCTAATACAATTTATCATGCGGATGTTAAAACGTCTTAGGAAGGAAAATAAAAGTATTTTATTAGATTTATAGTTTTTAGTAGAAAGTAGAGGCATAAATGGTTAATCGTAAGAAAACTCAAGAAAGCAATTAATAAACGTGCTAAAAAGTTCGAGAAAGATAGAGTTACATCTGCATGGAGAAATATATTTGTAAAACGTGGAATCTTGAAATAGAAAGTAGGTGATCTAGGTGGGTTATGCAAATAGAGGAATGGCGTTTGAACTTTTATTAAATAATACAAATCGAATGTATAAAGCAGCAAACATAGGTGTTTTTAATAAAAGACCTACACCAGTTAAAGTCTTAAAAACGGATAAACGAGGAAATATAACGAAAAGCAATTGGCAAGAGAAATCAACAGTTGATTATGATGGTGTATACAAAGGAAGGGCGGTATATTTTGAAGCGAAATCCACGGAAAAGAATACAAGTTTCCCTTTAGAATATATACATAGACATCAAATTGATTATCTAAAGGATACACAAGAAATGGGTGCTATTTGTTTCTTCTTAATTGAATTCCGAACGGACCATGTTATATATTTTGTTCCAGTTTCCTTGGTAGCCGAATATTACGAATCAATGCTTTATGATGGAGGAAGAAAGTCTATTCCAAGAGAGGAATTTGAGAAAAGAGCGTATATAGTGCCACAAACAAATAGAGCGGCTGTTGATTATTTGTATCATGTAGATAAATTAGGAATGACAGCTATATGAATAAAAAAGAAGCGAGAATGGAAGTTGGGAAGCTGTTAGAGGATCATTGTCATGGTTGTAAAAATAAGTATTCTCGTGATTTGCAATATTGTTGGAGTAAATGCGAGATAGGAAAAATGCTCAATGAGATTGGTGTATTTTTGGGTGGTACAGTCGTTAATAAACAGCTAAAACGAAGAACAACAGAGCAATGGGATGAAATTTGTGAAACAACAGTCAAGCTTAAAGAGAACGGAATGACATACAAGAAGATTGCTAATAAGTTTAACGTGTGCGTGGGACATTTAAGATTACAACTAAAAAGAAGAAACATGACGAAATAAGCCCAGGCGCTGAAATAGAAAGTAGGTGAGTCATTCCTTGTTTAAATGGCTTAAAGATTATCAAAAACTTGAAGAAGAAATTGCATATTTAGAATACAACTTAGAACAAACAGAAGCTGAATTAAAACGTTGGATTAGAGGCGATTTGTGCAATGTCCGTTTAACATCAGATTCACAAGGTGCAAAGGTAGAAGAGATAATTGAGAAGATAAAAAGCGAACTTCATATAAAACAAGAGAAAATGAAAAATCTTGTACACTTAATAAGTAAGTTCAAAGGTTTAGAAAATAAAATACTTAAAAAGAAGTATATTGATGGAATGACATTAGAAGAAGTAGCTGAGAATATGAATTATAGTTCTAGCTATATTTATAAAAAACATGCTGAGATTATGAAACGAATAAAGTTTGCGGAAGAACTTGCACTTTAATGACACTCAGCTCCGTGAATGTTAACCATTGAAAAAATGAATTATAGTAATTTCATAGAATTTTACGTAAGAGCAACTGGTGCATGGTTGCTCTTTTCTATCTTTATAGAAAGCGCGAAATTTTAATGGGTTGGTTACCGAATGCAGCTTTTATGGATGCCTGTTTGAATGAACTGGTGTTTATAGTGTAAGTACATAATTACAAAGAGAACTTCCGAATCTATTTGAAATTATGTAAGAGTACAAAAAACTAAACGGTCTATAAAGAGAGCTTTTGCTCTTCTTCCAGTCACTGATGTATAAGACACGTAGTCTATTTAAATAAATACAGTGATTGGAAGAACAACAAAAGTTATATAGGAGAGAGCAACTGTTACACGGTTGCTCTCTTGTTATTGAAGATTTTATTTTAACTCCTTTTTAAAAGGTTTTTGAATGAAAAAAATGGTAAAATATAAATTGAAAAACTTTTTAGAAAACAAGAGGAGGAAATGAATTGGATACGATTGTAGTAAATGATGTAGAACTTCAGTGTGCTAGTTATGGGGAAATAATAGATGATAATGGAGAAGTAAATGCATTCGATATTGGTTTGCATGTTAAAGGTAAAAATAATTATTATATGATAAAAAATTTGTTTAAGGGAACAATCAAACTCTTATTTACAAATACACAATCAGAATATCGAGTGAAAGTAGATTCAGTATCTTCACGATATCAAGATGAATTGACAGATGATACTAATATCGACATACGATATATACTTTCCATTGTAGATGAAGAAGAATCTGATGATACTTTACAAGGAAGAACGATTAAACAATTGTTTGAAGCACAGTTGAAAATTCGTACATTGACCGAAATACTAATGGAAAAAGAGATTGCTACCAAGGAAGAGTTAGAGAACAAATTTCAGAGTGTTATACAACGTGATGGTAAAAAGCTAATTGAAGAGCTTACAGGTGTTAGTTATAAAGAAGATACCGAAGAGAACGAATAATAAAAAGACACTTTAATAAGTGTCTTTTTATTATGTGAAAATTACACAGGTGGTGTTTCGTATGTTTGGGTTATTTAAAAAGTTCAAAGATTCTAATCACAAACAATTAACTATAACTTCAGTAAAGTTTTTAGATCCAATAGACAAGATGGTTGAAAAGGAAATGGCACAATTGAAAGCTATAAAGGATGAGAAAGAGGAAATGAATGAAGTCTTGCATAATGTGATTGATGCGCATGAAGCTGCATCCATTCTTAATGTATCACCTGGGCATATCAAGAATCTTTGTGCTCAAAGAAAGATTGTAGCAAAGAAGATTGGTAATACGTGGGTGATTGATAAATCAAGATTAAGAGGAGTGAGATAATAATGATTACTGAAATTAGAAAAACAATATCAGGTACCGAGTATTGGGATAATGGAAAGAAGAAGAGTCTATTTGTTCCTACAGGTGAGGAACCAGGATTTGAAGTAACTGTTAATCCTGAGAGCATGATTCTGGGGATGGACTTACCAACTGAACCGGATAAGACAGTAGTTAGTGAAGTGCCAGTACTAAGTAACATGACAGTGAAAGAGTTACGTGAGTATGCTGATGAATTAGGCATTGAGATTCCAGCCGATGTTAAAAAGAAAGAAGACATCATTGAATTACTATCATGAGATACTGTAATTTCAATGGATGTAATAATAAGGTAGCAAAAGGTTTATATTGCGAAGAGCATAAGCGTAAAAAGAAGAAGAGAAAAAAGACTGAGGTTTATCATCACGAGAATAAACCTTTCTATCGTTCAGATGCATGGCAGTCAATGCGTTCATTTGTTTATGAAAGAGAAAAAGGTTGCTGTCAAAGGTGCGGAATATTTGTATTTGGTAGACAAGCACATGTTCATCATGTCATTCCAATAAAAAAGAATCCATTATTAAAATTAGAACCAAATAACTTAAGATTACTTTGTCCAACTTGTCATATGATTGAGGAAAATGAAGAAGACGATAAAAAGAAAAATATCTTTGCTAGTTATTTTAATTGTTAGCCCCCCTATCGAAAAATAAAATTTTACTCTCTAGGGGGATAGCTAGTGGGGAGTCAAACGTGTGTCAGAGTAAATTCTACATGAGGGGGGGTATAGTGTTATGGCGAAGTTGAGTAAGAAAAAACAAGATGAGTTAATTGAACAGGAAATCGAACGGTTAACCCAGCTTTTTAAAGATGTGCCAGATGATAAAAAGCAAGCGATAAGAGAATTGATTGAACGTGTTGCATTTATGACTATTACTCTTGAAATATTAGAAGATACCATAAAAACAAAAGGACCTACTTATATGTTTCAAAATGGTTCTCAAAAAATGCTTGTGGAAAATCCAGCCCAAAAATCTTATAACGCCATGATTAACAGATATACCGCAGCCTATGAGAAGTTGCTAAACTTTTTATCGAAAGATACACCAGGGCAGGGGAAAAATCCACCAGAAACCGATACCTTCCAAAAATTTAATAATAAGTGGAAGAAGTAACTATGATTGAACGTGGTATAAATTATGCGGATGAGTTCGCTAAAAAAGTTACAAAGAATAAAAAACAATATCCAAAAACAGTTGTTAAAGCTGTAGAACGATATAAACGGTGGAAAAAAAGAAAAGATATTTGGTTAGATCTTGATGAAGCGAATAGAGCAATGGATTTTATGGAGACTTTCTGTATTTATGCAGAAGGTGATGTTGCTGGACAAAATTATGAATTAAAAGATTGGCAACAATTCGCTTTTACAAATATTTATGGATGGAAAAAGAAAGATGATAAAGGGCGAATTGTCAGGGTTATTCGTACAGATTACATTCAAGTACCTCGCAAAAATGAAAAAACAACTATTGCAGCTGGACAAGCAACTTATGCTTTATATGGAGATGGCGAGGTTGGTGCTGAATGTTATACCGCAGCAACCGATAAAGACCAGGCGAACATTTCAGCAAAAAAGATTGCTATAACAATTGAAAATAGCCCGGATTTAGATCAGCGTACACAAATATATAGAGGACCAAAAGGCGGAGTAAACTCAATTGTTTACTCTTTTTCTGTTGAAGGAAAGAAATTTAGAAACTCTCTTCAACCTTTATCAAGAGATACTAAAGGTTTAGATGGTAAAAACCCTTCTTTCGTTTTACTTGATGAAGTTCACGCTCAAAATAATGCTGATATGTATGATGTATTAAAATCTGGTATGGGTTCACGTTCTCAGCCTTTAATGTCTATTGTTTCTACAGCTGGAAAAGGAACAACTTCAGTTGGATTACAGATTTACAATTATTCTAAGAAGATTTTAAATGGAGAAGTAAATGATGATTCATGGTTTGTTCTAATTTATGAACCTGATAAAGGTGATAAATGGGATGATCCAAAAGTTTGGGCAAAGGTTAATCCGAACTATGGCATTTCTGTTAAGAAAGACTATTTAGAAAACCAGTTCAAAGAAGCTCAAGTGTCAGCAGAACGAAAAGACGAGTTTTTAGCTAAGCATTTAAATATATTTGTTCGTTCAAGTGGTACTTATTTCGAGAAAGAGATTGTAGAAAAGTGTTTAGTGGAATATTTAGGAGAGTTGAGTGGTTTAGATTGTGTTATTGGGTTAGACCTTTCTAAGACTACCGATTTAACTTGTGTAAGTATAAATATTCCAGCATTTAATGATGAGGGGAAACCGAAATTAAAGGTAAAGCAAATGTATTTCATCCCCTCAGAAGGTATAGAAGCACGAGAAAAACTTGAAAATATTCCATATAGGAATTTAGTTGAACGCGGATTTGTGACACTGTGTGATGGGAAAACAATTGATTATGATATGGTTTTAGATTATATCAAAGAGCAGGCACAAATTTATAGTGTGAAACAAATTAACTATGATCCAGCGCATGCTGTTAAATTAGTTGAATCATTAGAACAAGAAGGTTTTGAATGTATAGAGGTTCGTCAGTATCCATCAAGTATGAATGCTCCATTTGATGACATTGAATTATTAATGTTTGAAGGGAAAGTTGAGACGGATAATCCTTTACTTATTTATTGTACTGAAAATGTTGTTGCCTTTATTAATATGCAAGGATTAAAAGCACCATCTAAAAAGCAGAGTCAAAATAAAATTGATGGATTTGTAGCGTTGCTCAATGCGCATAAAGAAACGATGATGATGATGAATGAAGTAAATGATGAGGGCTTGGATGAGTTACTGGATGAAATTTATAGATAAAAAAGTAGTTTCATATCTTATCAGTTATACTAAATATAAATATTAACTGATGAGGAAGTGTTTTTATGAAAGAATTTATACCTAATATTATAACAGGTGTTTGTACATTGATAGGTGCATTAGGAGGTGTCTATTGGACTCAAAAAGGAAATAAGAACATTCTGGAACAACAGGTAACGAGAGATATGATAAAAGAAAAAAGAAATGAACTAAAAGAAACATTATCAACTTACAGTCAAATTCTTAAGATTGATGGGGAGACACAATTATATATTAAAGTCGAAAGTACAATTATAGATTTTGATTTAGATTTTTATAAATCTAAAATCAGACCGATTCTTTTCGAGAAGTATCACATATTACACGATGATGTAGCACTCTCAGTAAAGAGGATAGATGACGTTATAAAAAAGTGTAATTACACTCAAAAAATCGAAAGAGATGATCACATACTTTTAAATCGTAATTACTCACTATTAGTTAGTAATATGAGGCAACATATTTATAATTTCCGTAAGGAGGATATATCTTAAGGAAGGCGGTGAGAAATTGAGTTTAAGGGATAGGTTTTCAAACTTTTTATTTAGACAAGCTGAGAAACGTGGCTTGTTCGAAGATATTTTCAATAATGTAGTTCGTTATGGTGGTAGATATGCAGGTGATGATAATATCTTGGAATCTAGTGATGTTTATGAGTTACTACAAGATATAAGTAATCAAATGATGTTAGCTGAGATTGTTGTGGAAGGTAAGGATGGCAAGGAAATTAAAGAAGATTTTGTTCTTAAAGTATTGAAGAATCCAAACAACTATCTTACACAGTCTGAATTCATCAAATTAATGACTAATACATATTTACTTCAAGGTGAAACCTTTCCAGTGTTGGATGGTGACCAATTACACTTAGCATCTAATGTTTATACAGAATTGGATGATAGATTGATAGAACATTTTAAAGTAAATGGAGAAGAAATACCTTCATATATGATTCGACATGTGAAGAATATTGGTGCTGATCATTTAAAAGGTAAAGGTATTCTTGATTTAGGAAAGGATACGCTTGAAGGTGTTATGTCAGCTGAGAAAACATTGACTGATAAGTATAAAAAGGGCGGATTATTAGCCTTTATTTTAAAGTTAGATGCCCATATTAACCCACAGAACGGTGCACAGTCTAAATTAATTAAAAAGATTTTAGATCAGTTGGAATCTATTGATGATGCAAGGTCCGTTAAAATGATTCCACTTGGAAAAGGGTACTCAATAGATACGCTTAAAAGCCCGTTAGACGATGAAAAAACTCTAGCATATCTAAATGTATACAAAAAGGATTTAGGTAAGTTTTTAGGTGTAAATGTGGATACATACACGGCTTTAATTAAGGAAGACCTTGAGCAGGCAATGATGTATTTACATAACAAAGCAGTTAGACCAATAATGAAAAACTTTGAAGACCATTTGAGTCTTCTTTTTTTCGGAAAAAATTCGGACAAACGTATTAAATTCAAGATTAATATCCTTGATTTTGTTACTTATAGTATGAAAACAAACATTGCTTACAACATTGTTCGAACTGGTATTACATCGCCAGATAATGTTGCTGATATGCTTGGATTCCCTATGCAAAATACACCAGAATCACAAGCTATCTATATTTCAAATGACTTATCTAAAATTGGTGAGAAACAAGCTACAGATGATTCACTGAAGGGAGGTGATGGAGGTGGCAAAGACAAAGGAAACGCGGACATTTGACATCACAAAATTAAATACTAGAGAGGCAACAGGTGAACAACCTTCTATGATAACTGGTTATGCAGCCGTGTTTAATTCAAAAACATCTATTGGTGGTTGGTTTGATGAAATTATTGCACCTGGTGCGTTTGCTCGTGCTCTTTCTGAGAATGGGGATATTAGAGCGTTATTTAATCACAACTGGGATAACGTTTTGGGTAGAACTAAAAGCGGAACTTTACGATTAGAAGAGGATGAAAAGGGACTGAAATTTGAAGTTGAATTACCTAACACCTCTACTGGTCGTGATTTAACAGAAAGTATGTCCAGGGGTGACATTAATCAATGCTCATTTGGATTTTGGGTAACTGGAGAAGAATGGGATTATAATGTTGAGCCAGCAGTTAGGACCGTTAAAGAAGTAGAACTTTATGAAATATCGGTTGTTTCAATACCAGCTTATGACGATACAGAAGCATCATTAGTGCGTGGAAAAGAGATTGGTAAAGACATAGAAAAACGAATGAAAATGATTAAACAAATAAAACAAATTCTGGGGGGAAAGTAAAATGAACAAACAATTATTATTAGCACTACAAAAACGAAATAAAGAAAGATTAACAGAATTACGTACAAAAATCGAAAGTCCAGATTTACGTGCCGAAGATTTAACGGCAATTCAAGAAGAGATTGATGAAATTAATAAACAATTACAGGATGTCGCTGATGAATTAGCAAACCTTGAAGATGATGGTGAAGACGGAAACGAAGATGATGAAGGAGGTTCTGGCGAATCTGGTACTGACGGTTCTGGTGAAGGTGGAGAAGGTCGTGCTAACAATCCTGATGGTGGAGAAAATAGAACTGGTTTAACACCAGAGCAACGAGATGCAGCAATGTCAGCTATTGCATCGGGTCTTTCTACACGAGGACATAAAACAACGAAAACGAAAGAAAAAGAAATTCGTTCAGCTTTTGCTAATTTTGTAGTTGGTCGAATTAGTGAAGCTGAAGCTCGCTCACTTGGTATTGAAGCGGGGAACGGATCAGTAACTATTCCAGAAGTAATCGCAAGTGAAATTATTACGTATGCACAAGAAGAAAATTTACTTCGTAAATATGGTTCAGTTGTAAAAACTTCTGGTGATGTGAAGTATCCAGTTCTTGTTAAGAAAGCAAATGCAAATGTACGTAAAAAAGAACGTGGAGATAGTGATGAAATCGTAGCAACAGATATTGAATTTGATGAAGTTTTACTTGATCCAGCTGAATTCGATGCACTTGCTACTGTTACTAAAAAATTATTAAAAATGACAGGTGCTCCAATTGAACAAATCGTTGTGGACGAGCTGAAAAAGGCTTATGTACGTAAAGAAATTAATTTTATGTTTAATGGCGATGATGTTGGAAATGAAAATCCTGGTGCGTTAGCGAAGAAAGCAGTAGCATTTACACCTTCTGTACCGGTAGATTTAAAGGCAACTGATGCAGGTCAAAAAATGTATGATGCTTTAATTGAATTTAAAAATACACCAGTTACAGAAGTAATGAAAAAAGGGCGCTTTATTATTAACCGTGCAGCATTAACGGCAATTGAGAAAATGAAAACTGCTGATGGATTCCCGTTATTACGCCCAATGACACAAGCGGAGGGCGGTATTGGTAATACGCTTGTTGGTTATCCTGTAGAATTTACTGATGCAGCTGATGTAAAAGGAAAACCAGATGTTCCAGTTTTATATTTTGGTGATTTTTCAGCGTTCCATATCCAAGATGTTATTGGGGCAATGGAATTACAAAAATTGATTGAAAAATTTGCTGGTACAAATAAAGTTGGTTTCCAAATCTATAATTTATTAGATGGTCAATTGATTTATTCTCCATTTGAACCCGCTGTTTATCGTTTTGAAGTAAAAGCAGCAACTCAAGGTTAATTGATTATGGAAGAATTAATTGAGAAATTAAAATCTCATATTCATTGGGAAGAGGGCATGGATGATTCTATGCTCTCTTTTTATATCAATCAAGCAAAGACTTATGTAAAGAATGCGACAGGCAAACAGACCGAGTATTTAATTATTATGGTAGCCTGTATTTTCTATGATTACAGAGTCGCTGAAAAAGAATTAGGTCAGGCACTTGATGCACTGACTCCTTTCTTTATCCAGGAGGTTTATGTCGATGAAGAGACAGACAAATAAACTTAGATGGATGGGAGATCTACTCAAATTAGGAGAGACAATTGATCCGGAAACAGACCGTGTTGTAATGGGATATCCGCTAGAACGGAAAATTCGCTATAACAACATTGGTGTTACGGCTACTGATAAATTTACAACGAAAGATACGAATGAAATTGTAAAGAAAATTGAGGTGCGTATTGATCGGGAGATTGAAGACAATCAAAAAGATTACCGTATAAAAGTTGGTGGACGTATTTACGATATTGAGCGTATTTACGTAAAAGAAGAAGATCGATTGATGGAGGTGTCACTGTCCTATGCAAATTAATTTTGAACAGTTGCGAGCTCTTATGAAACAATCTGGTATTCCAGTTTCTCGTGATAGTGCACCTACAGGCTCGGATTATCCTTATATTGTGTATGAATTTGTGAATGAGCAACACAAGAGGGCGTCTAATAAGGTCCTAAAAGATATGCCACTTTATCAGATTGCTGTTATCACAAATGGTACTGAAAAAGATTACGAACCACTAAAGGCGGTTTTTAACGATGCAGGCGTTTCTTATTCTCAATTTGATGGAATGGGTTATGACGAAAATGACGACACTATCACGCAGTTTATAACGTATGTGAGGTGTATTCAGTAATGGCTTCTAATAATAATGGATTTGCAGAGGCGTTGGTAGATATCAATACATTATTAAGGGTTGATAAACAAGTAAGTCTAGATGTATTAGATGAAGCAGCAAAGTATTTTGCTAGTAAATTAAAACCGAAAATCAAAGCATCCAATAAAAACAAGCGTACACACTTGAGAGAGAGTCTAAAGGTAGTTATTAAAAATGATCGTGTGTCTGTGGAATTTGAAGATAAAGCCTGGTATTGGTATTTAGTTGAACATGGTCATAAAAAAGCAAATGGTAAGGGTCGTGTGAAAGGAAAACACTTTGTTCAGAATACATTTGATGCAGAAGGCGATAAGATTGCCGATATTATGGCACAAAAAATAATAGATAGAATGTGAGGATGATAGAAATGGTAGCAACAAAAGAGAAAGAACTATTGTATCCAGTAGGTATCGAGTCATTGTATATTGCAATGATGGAAGGCGGTAAAGATACGAAAGTGCAGATTCCTACTTATGAAAAAGAAATCTATCAAATGGATAATATCGTTGAGATCGGCATTGCAGGTAATAGCACAGTAACTCAAAAGTGGGCATCTAATAAATTATTTGTTAATGCAAGTAAAAATTCAAAGTATACATTGTCTTTAAGTCACGTAGCCTTACCGCAAATCGTTAAAGATGCAATTTACGGTTATTTTGCTGAAAAAGGTGTTGTATTCAACAAGGCAACATTAAAAGAGTTTCCGATGTTTGCAGTTGGTTTTGTGGCTCCTTTAAGTGACGGTTCACGTATGGGTCGTTGGTATCCTCGTGTACAGGTTACACCAGGTGAAGAGAAATTTACTACCACAACGGAAGAAGCAGAAATTCAAGATCAAGCGTTAGCTATGGAAGCTACTCCTTTGCTATTCAATGATGTAACAGAAGTAGACTTTTCGGAAGCTCGTTCTTCAGCAACAGGTATTACTGTTGAGGATTTCATGAAACAAGTTATCTGTGATAAGTCGCAATTAGCAGAATTGGATGGAACTACAGGACAATAAGGAGTGATAATATGGCACGTTTAAGTGATTTAGTTAACGTTGATATAAATAGAGAAACAATTACAATACAGAAGGTGCAAATTCCCGTTATTTTTACGATGGAGTCATTCCCTTATGTGGAAGAAGCCTTTGGAAAGAAATTTCATGAATTTCAGGAAGAAATGAATGATATGTTTGAAAAAGGCGAAGTAGTTATGGGAGAACATGAAATTAAATTAATGAGGGTCTTGATTTATGCAATGATGCGTAGCGGTGGAACAGAATGTACATTGGAAGAAGTTAAAGGCTCCATTCCGTTACATGAACTGCCTGATGTCTTTCAAGCTGCAGTTAACATATTCAACAGACAAAACTTCCAAATTGAAGATATGGAGAAGTTGAAGAATGAAAAAAAGTAAAGAACATACTGAATGAAAATGAAGAATCTCAGTCCGAGTTGGACTGGGATTTTTATTTTTATGTCGGTAATACGTTACTCGGTTTGAGTATGAATGACTTTTGGAAAATCACTCCTAATCATTTTTTAAAGCAATACATTATGCATCTTAGATACAACAATCCAGATGCACTTGAAGAAAAAGAAGTGAAGCCACAAAGAGTTTATCTAGATCAGACTCCATTTTATTAAAAAGTGAGGTGAGAAAATGCCAGGGAATAAAGAAAGAAACGTTGTTCTTAATTTTAAAATGGACGGACAAGTCCAATATGCTCAGACATTGAAGCAAATCAACATGGTCATGAATAATGCAGCGAAAGAATATAAAAATCATGTTGCGGCTATGGGACAAGATGCCACAATGACCGATAAATTAGCAGCTGAAAAGAAGAAGCTTGAAATTCAAATGGAAGCAGCTAAGAAGCGTACAGCAATGTTGCGTTCTGAATTTGAAGCAATGTCTAAGGATACTAATACAACATCTGAACAGCTTAATAAAATGTACGGTAAATTACTTGATGCAGAACGTGCTGAAACTTCTCTTGATGCAGCAATGAAACGAGTTAATGAAGGTCTTTCAGAGCAAGCGATTGAAGCGAGAGAAGCACGTGGAACTTTACTTGATTTACAGGAGAATTCTAAGAAATTAGAAGGTGAACAAAAACGTCTGACAAGCTCATTTAAGCTTCAGAATGCTGAGTTAGGTCAAAATGCTAGTGAAGCGGATAAGTTGGAATTAGCACAGAAACAACTACGTCAGCAAATGGAAATGACAGATAGAGTCGTCCACAACTTAGAACAACAATTAAGTGCGGCAAAGCGTGTATATGGTGAGAATTCCGCAGAAGTACAGCAACTTGAAGCGAAGTTAAATCAAGCTAAAACTACATTAAAACAATTTGAAAACTCACTTCAAGAAGTTGGGCAAAGTGGAGATCAAGCTGCAGCAGGTATGGAACAGTTAGGTAAAAAGCTGGACTTACATAACATGATGGAAGCCACTCAAATGCTTCAAGGAATGTCAGAAAAACTAATTGAACTCGGCAAAGGTACAGTAGGTATAGCAATAGATTTTGATAGTTCGCAACGGAAGATACAAGCATCTTTAGGTTTAACTGGAAAAGGTGCTGAAAACCTTCAAAAGATTGCAGTGGATACCTGGAAAAATGGTTTTGGTGAAAACCTTGAAGAGGTAGATAATGCACTGATAAAAGTCTATCAGAACATGAGAGACGTTCCATACGATGAATTGCAAATGGCATCAGAAGATGTTTTAACATTGGCGAAGATTTATGATGTTGATTTAAACGAGGCTACGAGAGGCGCAGGACAGTTAATGTCGCAGTTTGGTTTATCTACACAAGAAACATTTGATTTACTTGCAGCAGGTGCTCAAGAAGGTCTAAATTATTCTGATGAGTTGTTTGATAACCTTTCTGAATATGCACCTTTATTTAAACAAGGTGGTTTTAGTGCTCAAGAAATGTTTACCATTCTTGCGAATGGGACAAAAAATGGTTCGTACAATCTTGATTACATTAATGACCTTGTAAAAGAGTTTGGTATTCGTGTACAAGATGGATCTAAAGGTGTATCAGAAGGATTTGGTGATTTATCTGAAGAGACACAAAAAGTATGGGAATCATTCAATGAAGGTAAGGGAACCGCAGCTGATGTATTTAATGCTGTATTAGATGACTTACGTAAAATGGATGACAAAGTAAAGGCAAACCAGATTGGTGTTGCTCTATTTGGCGTGAAATGGGAAGACATGGGCGCAGAAGCAGTATTAAGCTTAAATAATGTTCATGGTGGTCTTGGTGATGTAAACGGACGTATGGAAGAAATGAAAAAGCTCCAAGAGGAATCACTTGGGCAGCAGTTTCAAAAAGCATTAAGAGAAACACAAGCTGCTTTAGAACCGGTTGGAAAGAAACTGGCTGAATTAACTAAAACTGTTTTACCTCCAATAGTTTCTGGGATTAAATCGGTGGTAGAGTGGTTTACTAAGTTACCAGCCCCAATTCAAAACTTTGTTTATGTTTTTGCTGGATTAGTAGCTGTAATAGGTACTTTGGCACCCATCATTGCCGCGGTTGTAGTATCGGTTGGTGTATTAGGTACAACGTTGGGAACTGTCATGCTTGTTATCGCTGGAGTAGCGGCTGTAATAGCCGGTGTTATTTGGGCAATACAAAATTGGGGGCAGATAACCGATTGGCTTTCTGAAAAGTGGTCTCAATTTAAAGATTGGTTTGGTGAATTGTGGGATAGCATAATTCAAACTTGTGAAGATGCTTGGTCTTCCACAGTTGAATACTTTTCGGAAGCGTGGGCTTCATTCTTAGAAATGGTACATGAATTTTTTGACCCAATAGCTCAATTTTTTAGTGATTTGTGGACTGGAATTGTCGAAACAGCATCTTCTTGGTGGACAAGCCTTGTTGAAACAGCATCTCAATTGTGGGGGACACTAGTACAAACTTGGCAAGATACGTGGAATACAATACTTACCGTTTTAGACCCGATTATTTCGGCGATTTCTACGGTTTTAGAAGCTGGGTGGCTAATTATTCAAGCAGGTACGCAAATTGCCTGGGCTGCAATCAGTAAATACATTATTGATCCGATTACTGAAGCATATAACTGGTGTAAAGGACAACTTGGAGATTTAGCAAGTTGGATTCTAGGAAATTGGGAAACTATAAAATCTTATACACTTACGGCATGGAATTTAACAAAGAAATATATTATTGATCCAATCGCGGATGCGTATAACACGGTGAAAGGAAAACTTTCGGATTTAGCAAATTGGATATTGGAACACTGGGATCAGATAAAATCTTATACACTCACATCTTGGAATTTCGTGAAAAAATATATTATCGATCCCGTAACGGATGCTTATAATTCAGCGAAAGAAAAGTTTGAGAGTATGTATAACACAGCGAAAGAAAAATTTGATGCGGTAAAGAATGCTGCTCAAGAAAAATTTGATGCAGCCAAAAAATTTATTATTGATCCTATAAAAGAAGCGGTTGGGAAAGTAGAAGAGCTTGTGGGCAAAATCAAAGGATTCTTTGATGGGCTCAAATTAAAAATTCCTAAACCTGAAATGCCTAAAATGCCACATTTTAGTTTAGAAACTAGTACGAAAAATGTTTTAGGAAAGGACATTACTTATCCATCTGGTATCAATGTGGACTGGCGTGCTAAAGGTGGTATCTTTACTAGACCTACTATTTTCGGAATGAATGCCGGAAACTTACAAGGTGCAGGTGAAGCAGGACCAGAGGGTGTTTTACCTTTAAACGAGAAAACATTAGGTGCAATCGGTAAAGGTATCGCTGATACCATGCCACAAACAAACGGTGATATTGTAGTACATATTTATTTGGATGCAGATGAAGTGAATGCAAGACTTGCTCCTGGTATGAGTAAACAATTAAATCAAAACAATAGAATGAGTGCTCGTAGTCAAGGGGTGATTATATGATCACGCTGGATGATAAATATAGATTTGAAGACTTTGGGTTTATTTGTGAGCCGGGTTATGAGGATTCAATTACACCTGTTTTTGACCGTAAAACATATAGTATTCCAGGTATAGATGGCGTTGTCCCATTTGGAACTGAAATAAAAGAAAAACCTTTCTTATATCCTTTGAAAATAATGGAGAGATTTCATATAGAAATGCAGAAGAAGTTCGAAGAGTTTTCTTCTTTTTTCTTTGACAAATATGGACATCCGCGAAAAATAAAAATGGTACGTGATTATGATCCAGGAAAGTATTACTTTGTTGAGTTAGCGCAACAAATGTTGCCAGATAGATTACCTGAGGATGGAACCATTGTATTACCTTTAGTTGCATATGATTCATACGCATATTCAATAGTAAAAAGTACCGATAGTATCAAATGGGGTACTCGTATACCATTTGCAACAAGAATTAAGTTTGGTTATAGTCCAACTCAATACACCGTGAACGGTCCACAAGACTTAGAAGTAAATAACATGGGTTCATTAGTTGTTCGTCCTGTTATTAAAATAGTAGGGACAGCTACAGGATTAACTCTCACAATAAACGGTGAGAGTTTTTCTTTTGGGGATTTAAAAAGTGAAACTTTATTTATTGATGCTGCAACTTATACCGTTATGAAAAATGGTAAAAACCATCTATTTAACACGAAAGGGAATCTTGAGGAATTAGAACTCTTTCCTGGGAACAATACAGTGAAAATTGGTGGGACTAACTTGAATATAAACATAAAAATTAAATTCCAAGGTAAATACAGATAGGTGGTGATAGAAATGGCTGAAAATGAATTAGCGGCACTAGCGGTAGAATTAATTAGCTTAGAGGAAGAATTACCAGATGGAGTCTTTAAAATAAATAAGGCTATTACTAATGCTTTTAATGCAATGCAACCAGCAACAAGTGAAAGAATTGCAGTTGGGGCGATTACAAACTCTAAGTTAGCAGATGGATCTGTAAATAGTGCAAAACTTACAAAGTATGCTGTCACAGAAATCAATATTGCTACAGAAGCAGTAACTAATGCCAAGTTAGCCCCAGGATCAGTGTCTAACTCTAAAATAGCAGATGGGGCAGTAGCTAATCCACAATTAGCTGATAAATCCGTATCTAATGCTAAATTAACAGATGGAGCGGTTTCTGAAAATAAGTTAGCTGATTTTGCTGTAGGCTATAAGAAAATGGCTGTAGCAAGTAGAGGGCTAGGAATCAATACTGGTATTCTCTATCCTATGCAATCCATTAAAATTAAAGGAAATGCTTTACCTGATCCAACGCCTAACTCAAATCATTTAAACGTCATTCAAGATGTTAAAATTCATGGCGCTTTATCTCACAAAGTATACGCTATTGAATCTGTTTATATGGGGTTTGTTTTTCAAGGTTCAGAGAGATATGGTGCAACGTTTGGTTGCTTTGATAGAAAAGAAGATGGCACTGTAGATGCATCAACTTATCAACGGATTTTAGATTTTGATGAAATGCCTGATTCGACTGTACCTGTAAATGGTATTGTAACTAAATTGTACAAGTCCAAGAAGTTTAATTTAATGTTCGAAATTACTTACAATACAGATATTACAAACGTTAATAGATTGGCGTTTATTGCGGGTACTAACTTCTATGAAGCAGTTATTCATGATAGCTGTTTAAATTTCAGGAATGAATCTACATTCAAGAAAATTAACTTCCTTGGAGATAGTTTAACTGCACAAACAGGTCACGCTTCCAAACCATATCATTCATGGATAGGCGATTGGCTTGGCGCCAAGGTTAACAATTATGGCATTAGCGGTTCAACTGTGGGAAGTAACTATGATCCTATGTCAGTCCGTTACACTGATATGGATGATAATGCTGATGCAGTAATTGTTTACGGAGGAACAAACGACTTTGGACGAAATCAACCACTTGGAACGATGGCAGATAGAACGAATGAAACATTCTATGGTGCCATGCATGTACTATTACAAGGTCTATGGAAAAAGTACCCGGATAAGAAGATTGGATTCATATCTATGCACCATTTTGGAACAGACTTCTTTAAAGAAATAAATTCGTTCGGACTTACTAAATTAGACTATGTAAAGGCTACAAGAGAAGTTTGTGAGTATTATTCGATTTCGCTATTGGACTTATATCGTAGTGGCGGGTTTAACTTCGATATAACTGAGCAAAAGACACTATATAGTGTTGATTCATTACATTTTAACAACTTAGGTCATGAGCGTTTAGCGAAGTTAATATATGAGTTCATTCTTAGCTTATAAAAACTTATAAGGAGTTGGTAATGTGGGGTTTATTATTAAATGTTCTAAATACGGAGAAGAACAGGAATTCAAAAGTAACGAATTTAAAAAGGGAACAATTGATATATATCTTCGCTCTTGGTCATTCGGTGGCGAAAGTAATAGCGAAATGAGTATTGATTGTGATTGCAGCAACAGTATAGACTATGACGAAAAATAATATTAAACAATGGTAAGGCGTGCAGAAGCAGGCTTTTTTATTTTGAAAAAAAGAGGTGATACTTTGAGCCTTATAAAATTGTATAATAAAAAATTACAGCATAAAGCATACTTAGAAAATGCTTTTAAAATTAGTTATGAGCAGCAGTTCAATGCAATTTGGACGGCTGCTTTTTCATTACCTTTAGATGATCCAAAAAATGATGAAATCATTGCATTAGATTTCTTAGAAATCTTTGACCAGGATAAACGAATAGGAATGTTTCGTATTATCCCTAAACAGACTGTGAAAAACGAAAACAACCGAACAATAACATATAAATGTGAGCACGTCCTAGCTACTCTGCTAAGTGACGTGCTTTTTCGTTATCATCAATTGTCTAATTATAAAACTAGAGATGTACTTGAATATTTATTAAACCAACAGGAAATTAAATATTGGCGACTAGGAAAATGTGATTTTGTTAGGTATTTTCATTACAGTTGGGAGCACGAAAATACAATATTAGGTCCAATTTTTAGTGTTCCAAAACCGTTTGACGAGCAATATGCATGGACTTGGGATGATTCAATAGAAAATTATCCATGGACATTGAATTTAGAAAGGGCAAGTAATGAAATCACAGGTGAAATTCGTCACCGTAAAAACTTAAATGGGATTACAAGGGTAGATGATCCATTAGGTATTATTACTCGTATTTATCCTATGGGATATGGTGAAGGAATTAACCAATTAGATATCACTAAGGTAAACCCAACTGGAAAACCATATATAGAAGCACCAGCGCATATTATTGAAAAATACGGCATCGAAAAGGAAATTTGGGTGGATAGACGTTTTGAAAATGCAGACGTTCTATTTAATTCAGCGCAAGCAGATTTAAACAAAAAATGCAGACCAAAAGTTACGTATTCTGTGGATGCTATTGATTATGAACTAATAGATTCATACAAAATTGAAAAATATGAAGTTGGTAAGTTAGTACGAATAACTGATGAAGATTTTGGAGAAATAGATGTACGTTTGATAAAGAAAGGTAAGTCTGATGTTACAGGTAATCCTTTAGATATGAGTTTGGAAATAGGAGACCCACTTGAAGACTTAGGGACTACACAGGCAGATTTGGAGCGTAGGCAAAAGATTAATGAGACGTATTCACAGGGTTCTACTAACATCTTAAATTATTCTTATAATGACAATTGCGATTCAGAGAATCCAGCCGTTGTTAAATTCTATCTACCTGATGACTTGGTAAATATTAATACATTAGATTTAACCTTTGAAACAGAGGAATTTCGTGCGTATAGTGGGGTAACACATGGCGGCGGTGCTCTTGTAGAATCAACAAGTTCTGGTGGGGCAATCGTGACAAGTACAAGCGCTGGTGGTGCTGTAGTAAATTCAACAAGTGCCGGTGGAGCTGTGGTTAAATCAACAAGCTCTGGTGGTGGAAGTACACAAACATCTAGTTCTGGCGGTGGTATTGCGAAGTCAACGGCTAGTGGTGGTAATTCAACACAAACCAGTAGTGCAGGTGGTGGTACAACACAAAGTACGACAACATCAGCATTTGCTGAGTTACATCTTATGTCTGGTGTTCCAGAGAATAGTATTGGCTCAGAGAACTGGGGAAATCATTTACATGAAACAGTTATACCTGGTGATTATTTTTCACATGCCCATAGTGTTACAATACCATCTCATTCTCATAGCGTATCTATTCCAGCTCATACACATAATTTTGATATTCCAAATCATATGCATACTGTGAATATTCCTGATCATGCACATGAAATTAACATCCCAAATCATACACATGAGATTAGTATCCCAAATCATACGCATACAGTAGAAATAAAAGATCATGTTCATAAAATTACAATACCTGATCATACACATGAAATTAAACATGGTATTTATAAGCTCTCAGAAAAGCCAAGTAAAGTATTAATTAAAGTAGATGGAAATGAAGTACCTATTAACTCTACCTCAGCAGAAAATGTTAATCTTATCCCTTTTCTTTCAAAAGATGGTGGAGGAAAGATTGAAAGAGGAAAATGGCATGAAATCACCATTACACCGGACAAGCTCGGAAGAGTGAATGCTAACGTTATTTCACGTTTATTTATACAATCACGTACAGGAGGTACATTCTAATGAAAACAATTGAAATATATACAGGTAGTGAAAAAATATCAGTTCAAACAGAGGATTACAACCCAGTATCACTTAATGAACAACTGAACAATGGGGAGCTTAACACAGTATTAATTGGTGACTTTATCAGCGCGCGCCTTGATGTTAAAAGAGTTGTTGTTCCTATAGAAAATGTAGATAATGCATCCAAAAAAGCAAAAGTGTTATTAAGAAATGGACAATCTGTAGAAATCCCAGTGGATAATGATTTTGATATTAAGTTTTTGAATGCACAATTAAACAGTTCTTCTGTAACAACAGTTTTAATTGGATGTAATATTTATCAAAAATTTGAAGTTGCACAAGTTGGTTTAATTAAAGAACAACCGAAAGAGCCAGAAAAACCGCCAGTAACAGAACTGCCAACAACTGAACAAACGGAATCTACAGAGCAGCAATAGGATAAATCTTATTTTTCGTAAAATAAGATTTACATTTTAAAATTGCTATTTTAGGAGATATAATAAAAAAGAACTCACATATAGGGCGGTCACCCTGTGAGCTCTTGATATAATGGATAATTTTCTAATCCTATTATATCATAATTTTGATAATAAGTAGGAGTGTAAAAATGAATTACCTAGATGAGATATTTGAGAAGCATTTAAAGAATGAAAATTTGGGGAGAATTTACACTGGGGAGAATGAGCACATTCGAAGAATTTTTCTCGACTTCAACGATTCTCTACAAGTTCAAATGGAAAATAACCCTTCTTTACCAAAACCTAATTTATATGTGACTACATTAGCAACAAAATCCTCAGTGTTTGTATTTAAAGAAAAAGGTCATTATTTTATAGGGATAAGCATAGGGACCATTGAAGCTCTACTTAGGTTTTTTAAATTTCTTTATAGTCAGCCATACGTTGATCCAGAATTTGGAGACATAACGAAAGAAAAAGAGACTTCTTTGGATTTATCTTTAAATCCGGATTTTCTTTTAGATTACTTTTATAACTATGACTTAGATATTAGCCCAAATTGTCCAGCGAGAAACCATTTTTCTTATCAAGTTTTTTTCAAGGCAATTAATTACTTGTTGCTACATGAATATGCTCACATTTCTCATGGGCATTTAGATTATTTGTCCAGAGGAAAACGAAATTATTTATACTATGAAAAAGATACAATTAATGCAGGGAATGCGGATATAGAAAAAGCCTTAGAGTATGATGCTGATTCAGCTGCTAC
This sequence comes from Bacillus sp. NPDC094077, assembly GCF_050279465.1. Classification (NCBI taxonomy): domain Bacteria; kingdom Bacillati; phylum Bacillota; class Bacilli; order Caryophanales; family Bacillaceae; genus Bacillus; species Bacillus sp. NPDC094077. Next base: position 397,388 of record NZ_JBNNUF010000002.1, read on the forward strand.
AGTTCATTCATTGAAAGATAATACATTTTTTTCGATGTTTGGCGCGTTAGCAGTAAGTGAACATAACCTAAAAATAAATATAAAACAACTGAATATTGCTGTTTATTTTTTGAATAAGTTAACAGAACTAACAGATATTGATTTTGAAGATTATGCTAATAAATCACATCCGATATCAGATCAAAGGACATCTAATCATTTTGATTTAACTGTAACGTATTTTTCACAAAGAAGAGCCCAATATAATTTCGATGTAAATTCTTTGAGTGATTACGGATCAGATGTATTATTAAAACTAGCTATGCCTGCTTATTCAAAGATGTTTAATAAGGGAATCATAGATGATAAATTGTTGTATTTTTACAGTAAACAAGGACTACCGTATATAAATAATGTGAGAAAGAAATGGAACATTGTTAGAAAAGAACTTGAAAAATGTGCTTATACAAAAATTCCTCCCGAAGATGAACTAATTAGTGGAGAAGGATTATATGATTACGATGAAGTTTTAGAAAGAAAGAGGAAAAAAAATGTGGATAGTAGTGGTGAAATACAGCAGAACAAATGAAGTGTTCCTATATGAATCACTAAAAGATGCGGAAAATAAATATAATAAAGTGATTGAATCAGGAAGAGTTGCTTATCTAGCGAATCTAATCCAAACCAATCTTTAAGTTTTGAGCAATAGCAAGCTAACATTTATCGGAGCCTTTTCTAGGGCTCTTTTTTTCTAGAGAATAAGGCTTTGAGTAAATTCATAGATCAAGAGGAGCGATTTCGCTTCTCTTTTTATTTTGAAATGAGGTGTGAACAGTGGAGGAACAAATTTTTAATTCAGTTATTCAACAAGGAGCATTCGCAGCATTATTTGTGTGGATGCTTTTTACTACACAAAAAAAGAATGAACAGCGTGAAGCACAGTATCAAGCAGTCATTCAAAAGAACCAAGAAGTTATTGAAGAACAGGCAAAAGCGTTTGGATCTATTTCTAAAGACGTAACAGAAATCAAACAAAAACTTTTTGAAGGGGAAGATAAATAATGACAAAACGTATTTTAGATATTTCATACCACAATGGAAATCCAAATTGGAGTGTATTAGCACCGCAGCTAGATTTAGCTATTTGCCGTGTTCAATATGGTTCAAATAAGAAAGACGTTAAATATAATGAGTATGTTGCTGCACTAGAATCATACGGTATTCCACATGCTGCTTATGCGTATGGATGCTATGTATCTGTATCTGATGCAATTGTGGAAGCTAAGGACTTTCTAGCAAGAGTAAATCCTAATGCCAAATTCTTAGTGCTAGATGTGGAAGATGATACTTTGGCATCTATGAAAGATAAAAGTAAACTTGCAGAAGCATCACAAGCATTCATTGATACATCTCGTGCTGCAGGTTGGAAAATTGGTTTATATGTAGCTCATCATATGTATGGTGACTACAATTTACAAAGTGTAGATGCAGATTTTATCTGGTTACCACGTTATGGAACAAATAACGGACAACCACAAGTTAAACCAGATTATTCATGTGATATGTGGCAATACACAGATAACGGTTATATTGATGGTATAGGAAGAGTGGATATTAACTTGTTAGAAGGAGATAAGTCATTAAATTGGTACATTGGCAATCATGCTGGTTTAACTGCTCCAGAAGCAGGAAAGCGAATAATTTCAAAGGTAGATCAATTACGATTCTATTCCAAACCTTCCTGGGCAGATGAAGATGTTGCTGGTATTGTGACTAAAGGATTAGGTTTTGAAATTATCGATAAAGTATCTGTAAATGGTTCTCCACAATATAAAGTTAAAAATAGTAGAGGAAACGTATTTTATATTACAGCTAGTTCTTATTATGTGAGTGTAAAATAAAAATATGGAAATTCTCCATGTTTTTTCCTATAATTAAGATTGTTTAATAAGAAATTTAGGTTTTTTAATCTTATTATTTAAGGGAAAGAGTCAGGAGGAAAAGTTTTGACAACTGATACAATTGCTTCTAATACTACTACCATTACTAAATATGTAAATTTTGATTATTTTACAGTGTGTTGCAAAGAAAAAGGTGTTCCTGCTATTGGTCCGGAGACACCATTCAATTTAACAACTATGTTTACAATTTTGAATTCAAAAACGCTAGAGGAAAGAACAAAGGAGTACAAACAAGAAAAAGCAAGACTTGATGAAATAGGCTTAGCTGGAAAAAGTGATACATTGTGGAGCTTATATTTTTCTAGATTAAGAGATTTTAATTTACCTAATAGAGCAAAAAAAAATGGTCCATCTAAACCAGTTGATTTGGATGACGATGAATATCTAGGAGAAAATGTATCGGCAATTTATGATGAGGTTAGTAATATATTGATGATACAAAGAAATAGGAATAGTTTAGGTCCAAGTGCTATTGAATCGTATTTTAATCAATTTCTACAGGGAAATGATGAGATTGTTTTTAGACCTATTCCAATAAAAAACGCAAGAACGAGAATTAAAGAAGCACAATATGTGCGTAAATTGAAAATAAAATTTGCTGATGTGAAGAAAGCAGAAAACGAAGTAAGTGGGATCTCATTAAAAAAATGGATATCTCATTTTAATGAGTATGATTCAGTAACTGGAGAAATAATAATAACTGTTGGAAGGCAGAGAAAAGCGAGTTTAGGTGGAAATTTACAAGGATTACTGGATGAAGTTTATGAAAATGGGGATTTAATAACCAGAGCACAAGCTTCAGTGAAAAAATCGGATATTGCTGATCCGGAAATTATTGATTTATTCGCAGAGAATGCTCATGATGTCACTAGTTTTGCAGTCAAACCACGTACTGCATTAAAGCATGAGGTTGTTATTGGGGCGATGCAAGACTTATATGAACGTAAAAAAGTAGAGTTAAAAAATATTATTTATAAAAAAAAGGATGAATAATAATGAAAATTGAAAAGTATTATCCTTTTTGGATAAGTACTATATTAACAATTTTATTTGTTGTTTTCCATTTCACTCCCAAAATTAATGGATTTGAAAAGGTGCTTGATGGGGTTATCTCTTTTTCTTCAATTGCATTGGGTTTTTTAGGTGCTTTGTTAGCGATAATTTTGAGTATATCTAAATCCAATGTTATTCAACATCTATATAGTTATATGGCTCAAAATAGTGGAGATGGAAGAAAAATTCTTTTCGGGTATTTTCAAAGGGGTTTGCTAACTGGGTTCGCGGTAGTTATTTTATCAATCGGTATGTATGTAGTTTCCAAACAAACATTAAACAATTATTATCTATTAATTAGTTATTTGTGGGTATTCTTAACATCCTATTTTGTATTATCGTCTTATAGAATAGTATCGATATTGATGTATACATTGTTTAAACATGAGTCAGAGATAGAACCATATATACCTGAGACTAGGACGGATGAAGCGGAAACGGAAGCATTAAGACAAAGCTTAATCGATCAAAGAGAAGAAACAGTTGAATAAAAAAACACCTCCTAGTTGAGGTGTTTTTTGTTTTTAAATTTAAAAGTATGATGGTTTTGCTATGTAAAGGGAAACAAACACAAAATATTTTATTACAAATCAGATATCTTTCTAACTTGTTTTTCTTTCTTCTTAAAATTCTTCTTATACTGTTTGAAATCTTCTTTATCCACATAAAACTTTTCACCAGTAGCTACATCTTTTACTAATCGTGTTTTCATGAAAAAGAATTTTGTATAATAGTAAACTAAAAATGCCACTAAAGAAAAAGTAAAGGTTGGAATGAATAGAATAACTGCAACAATAATTAACGCTGTATCTAAAGAAGAATATATTGGTTTTAACACTAGACGTTTCCCTGTTGCAGCTTGAGCTTGTTCTAATTGTTGCATACGTTGTAGCGATGCAATCGTATCATAACTCATGAAATAACCTCCTTGAAGTAATAAGTAAATCATACCAATTTTGAACAATAACTGTAAATATTACGCTCCCATAAACTCACTGTCAAAATAGAACTTGTCCATTAAGTTATTTACAATACCGTTGAAATAAGCGAATTTACCCTTCTTCATTGTTGCTCCAGATTTAATTTTCATAACAAACTCTTTGATAGCTTTTAAGCCGATAGTAAGCTCTTGGTCCTTATCGAATGCTTTATCACCTGTAGAGAAGTTTGTAACTTTATTGCACTGTCTTACAACCTTCCACAGTTCTTGAATTGTTTTAGATTCACTGTAAAAAGAGCTAACTAAAGAAACAAAACGTTCTGGTACCCAGTGAGCAACAAAATCAGCTTGTTCAATATTCTCTTCTGGAGTATTGCTATTCTCATTACTATTACGTTTGTTTATATCTTTTATATTTTGTTTTAAGGAAGAAGGGGGTGTTTTAATGGTAGGACACTTTGTAGAACTTTTTGTATCTACCTTGTCGGACATTTCTTCCACAATTGGTTGAATGATAATAGCGTTAGAAGTTTGAAGCATATTTTTTTTACGCTTCATAGCTACCTGTTTAATTATCTCTAGATCCACAAGTTTCTTCATTAAACGTTGTACAGTTTTATAGGAAACTTCCATCTTTTCAGCAATTCTATTTTTGCATAGGAAACTAACACCTACATATTTGCAACTGTGGCGCTTTAAAATTTCAAGTAATGTAATGAGTTTAGATTGTACATCGGTACGCTTAACAGACATACGGATAGTGTCTCTGTATGCACGTACAGTTTTATTTAATTCTTCTACATCTGTGAATGATGATAAGTTGTGGAAGGATTCTTTAGTTGCGATAACATCGATACGTTTCTTTTTCATAATATTGGCCCCTTTGTATAAACAAAAAAGCAACAGAATGCCGTGTGTAAGCAAACTGTTGCTAAGGAGCCCTTACGTACTGTAAAATAGTCCGTAAGAGTACAGCAAGTGTTTGCCTATCTAGAGTAGGCGGACGGTATATAAAGTGTTGGCGCACGATATATACACGCTGTGCTCTTTTGTTATTTTCGCCCACATTTCGCCCACATACTTTTCTTTTGATAACGTTTTTTATCGATAAAGAAAAATTGTAGATGAAATGCAGGGCTTGTTGTATAAACGTTTTTAACTTTTTATCGTCTATTATCTGATTGAGGATTAAAATACATTATTTCCATTGTTTGCGCCAAAAGGATTAGATACCGTAACGTTAGAAGTTTGGTCCGAAAATATATCATTGGAAATAGAACAAGCATTATTTGATAGTGAAATTGTTTTAGCTAAAATAAGCGAAACGTCTTATGTAGTTAATGCAGACTCGCCAGTATTATTAAAGATAGTAAGATATAATATTGAAAAAGTGTTACAAAATCCATATAAAATGCAATATTGCCAGAAATATAAAACAAACCTTGTAGATGATGTGGTAAAAGCAGTTCATGCTACTGCAGGTAAGCGAAATGATACGACGTTAGCATTAATCGCAATGAAAAATTGTGACGGGCGGGAGAAGATTGATCCAAAACAAATACTTCGTGAAGGATTTGCACGAACAAAACGTATTTCAACATTTATTAATTTATTTATAGGTCAAAGTGTATCCCGTGAAACGATTGTAACTAATATTCTTAGTTTATTAGAACAAAAAGGATTTTTGAAACGCAGTTGGAACAAGATGAATTTACCTTGTACGTATGTCAATTTATCAGTTGAACGAATCTCGAAATTTGATTTCTTACCTATTTTTTCAAAAATAAAAGGCAGAGAAATTTCATATAAATTATATGGGAATACAGAGTGGAAACCACTTGACAATTTATTATTAAATATATATAAACATAATGCATTTTTACCGCAACCATCAAAAAGAAATGATATGGGGGCCCTTTTTAAGCAATTTATTTCCGAAACTTTAATGGGAATTTTACAACATGCGAAAGAGGAAAATGAACAAGTTTATTTTATTATAGATGCAAATATGAGAAAATACTGGATAAAAGAGTTGCAAAATGAAATAATTGATGTGGATATTTTACCTGAAATTGTTCCAAATATGCTAAAGGTTCCAAATTTAAATGCCATAAGAATCAATACAGCTTTGGATGTACCAAGCTATTTTGTATTAGAGAGTGATGATGTTATGGATGGAACGGGATTATATGCAGATCAAAAAGGAATGTATTATAGCACTGGGGAATATTCATTAAATTGTAGTGACACATTGCAACAATATATACTTGAAATTCTACCATTAGGTGTAAAACCAGTAGAAAGGGATCATATCGCTAAAATGATACATTACATGTGCTGTAATTCAAGTATGCTTTCGGAAAAAAATATGCACATGCCATATTCCATGCATATGGCTAAAGCATTAAAGAGTTACATCACTGATATAGATATAAGAGAGTTTAAAGAATTCGATGATGAATTAGATGTAGATATAATAAAGATAGAAAAGAAAGATTCAATAATTCTAATTTAAATAATAGTAAACAAATCCTGCTCGTTATACCGATCAGGATTTGTCATTTTTTCATAAAAATAAGGATATCCTTTGTCATGTATCTTTACTTTTTCATATTTACTTTAATTACAATCAGGATTAAGATGTTTTTTAGAAATACAAAAACTGAAAAGAAATTTGAAAGGAATGGGGAATTGTGAAGAAATTAGATGTATTATTAATGCTACTGAGCGGCCTCTTTCCAATTGCAGGAATAATAAAACAAATCCCTCTAGAACAATCATTATATATTGGAGGACTATTATTTTTCATTAGTTTCGGTAGTTACTTTGCGAAAAAGATATATTCACGTATATGTAGCTGGATAGCGTATGCACCATTTATCACACTACTGTTAGTCATTTGGAATCAGGATATTTCAACAAGTTCTATAATAACGAATGCCAAAATTGCCGCTTGTGTCGCTTTAATTCCTTGTTTATTCCGTTTTCGTACATATGGGCTTACTTTAGGCTTATTCTCATTATGGGGTGCTTTACTATGGGATATAAAAGAAGTACAGTCGTTAGTCATACTTGAGCGCATGATGAGTTTAATGACAAGCCATTACTTATATCTTCTACTTTTAGTTGGAGGACTTATATTAGGTGGATTATTTGCGATGTTATTACACCGTAAAGAGAGAGAGAATAATAAAGAAAATACAAGTCTATTTAAACAAAAAAAGAAACGTAAAAGGCTATCATTTAAGATTCACCTTCCAAGATTACCGAAATTTAAGATGAAATTATTTAAGGTAGGTGGGAAAGCATCTAAACGTAAAGCGCCTGAAAGAGCCTATGAGCGTAATTACGAAGAACCAGTTGCGACATATGAAATGACAGAGCAAATAGATCAATTCAAAGAAGGCACTGTTCAAGGGCAAACGAGGATGGAACGTCGAAGAAATAGGTATAATGCATAATAAGGTTCAATAACCCTTTAATGATTTATCGTTAAATTGATAAAATATTAAGGGGTTTTTTATGTAATTAAATATAGGTTGCTAATGAGGAATTCATAGCATATTTTGAAGGTGGGGGATTTAAATAAAATAATGGGAGGACAAAATGCTTATTATTACATATACATCTGTTTGTATATTATTCTTAGTTAGCTTTTTACATGTTTATTGGGCTTTCGGAGGTAAGTGGGGGACAAATAGTGTTATTCCAACTAAATCTGGAGAAAAAGCGTTTACACCTCGTGCAGGAATGACATTCTTCATTGCGTTATTATTAAGTATGGCAGCAATAATTTTATTACAACAAACAAATGTTGTTCATCTTGTAGTACCTAATGTAATTGTTCAAACAGGGTCCTGGATTTGTATGATTGTTTTTTTCATAAGAGTAATTGGTGAGTTTCATTATTTTGGTATCTTTAAACGAAAAAAAGATACGCATTTTGCTAGAATGGATACTGTTTTATATATACCACTCTGTGCATTTTTATCTTTTTCCTTCTTATTAGCAATTATAACGTGAACATATAAAAGATAATTATGCGATGCATTTAGTATGTGGATATACGGATGTTAAATGAGTTGTTTCTGTGCAGTCAGAAACAGCTTATTTTTTTAGTATATGACGAGGTATGCTTATTCTAGTCTTAATGATAATGAACAAAAAAAATTAATTAACAAAAACTTATAAATCCATTATCAATAAAGGGCAACTATTGAAAGTTAATTTCTCAACTTCAGTGAAAAAAGATACATATCACAATTTCTCCAGTTTTGTTGCCGGAATATTTCGTTTTATTTAAAGGGTCATGTGGCAAATTTGATGAAAAAATCTTTAATTAAAAGTACTATTCCTAGCAGAAACAAGACTTCAAGTGAGAACCAAAACATACTTTTATGAGGTTTTTTAAACTCCATAATAATAGATGAAAATAAAAAAATAGCAATGAATATGATGATTAAGAGCCGGATTATATCAGCCATTAATAACACTCCTAATATTTAATCAGTATTATTATATAATCTTTTCCAAAAGTATGGAATTCTAGAAGCGTTTTATTGAAATTCCTGAAAAATTCGGATTATATCAGTTGTTTTTCTCAAAATACCCTCAAACGTGAAGTGGTGAGTAATAAATCCACATTTTAACAAAAGTATGTAAGTGTATTCTTATAGGGTTATAGACAATTAAGAAAGGCGGTGACACTATGAAGTATGTAAAAGTCTGTATGAATGGTGGAAGTGAGCACAAATTCTCGATGACTTTAGGTCGGTTTGCAGAGCTTATTACTATAGAGAATGGGTTATTAGAAAATACATTAGTTTGTATTGAAAATGTAATGATTAATCCTACTAATATATCTTCTGTAATCGAAAAAATTGGTGTGCCAGCTAAATTTATGGAAGCTTAAGAATCGTTAGATAAAAAACATCCATTGGGGTGTTTTTTAATTTATAAATATAGTAATTGTACAATGAATGTATGAGCAGATTTTTTAAGCAATGTGTATGCATCTATTAAGAAACTGAATATAGTTCTTTTTAATGCACAATATAATAAGTACAAGCATATATATGGAATAGGACAAGGTCTTCGTGTCCTATTTAATGCTCAGAAAAAACCTCTAATCACATTTGAGCATCCAATAGCAAGGGTGCTCTTATTTTTTATGAAAAATTATCACGAACATTATTTCTAGGGAAAGTAGGAGTCAATAATGAAGGCCTAACTAGAAATAGTGTTCGAAGTAAAAGAAGAATCTAAACGGTTTCATTTCAATTATAGTTTTCTTTAATCTTTGATTTTAAACTTATCTTTAACGTTAATAAATATTAAAAATAATATAATAGCAGAAATTAAGTTAGCCAAGTAGAAATCTTGATGAAACAGTAGTTCAAAGATGACATCGAAAGTATATAATAAAGCGATAGTAGGTAATATACAAATGAATATAAATCTCCAATTTTTTAAATAATGTTTATAATTAGTAAGTACTTTCTCCATAGAAATTGCTCCTATAATTTTTATTTTCTATATAAATATACATTTGAATAAAAGGATTTGTAAAGGGAAAATATTTAGCAATTAAGAAATGTAAGGAAAGCATTTTGATAAAAACTTAGATGGGTGTAGCAATCAATGTGAAAATATGATTTGATTTTAAAAAGACTTTTTAAAATCTATGTTAAAATGATACACTATAATCTACGTTATTTTTAGAATGGATAGAGGGATTTACTTGATAGATAAAATTAAAAATGCTGTTGAAGATATGTATGAAGATGAAGCAAAAGATTTACTTCAAGGTATTCTTATACAGTTAAATTTATTAGAAGAGAACTATAGTGAAGATACGATTAAATATTTGATGACTATTCCTAAGCAACTAACGAATAAGAATTTTTATAATAGGAATTTAGAAGAGAGTATACATGTTCATATTGCTTTTGATGATTCAACGGCTGGGTGTGTAAAGTATATGTTAAATCAAGAAGAACAATTGGACGAGAGTGTTGTTGCATTCTCTGAATTCTTTTCAATAGGACCAATACAACAATTACATACAGAAAAAGGGCAACTTGAAAGAAAACAATGGCTAATAAATAACTTAACTTCATATGATTGTTATTTTGAAGAAGAATATCTACCAAGATTCATGGAAACTTTAGAAGAACTACAATCTATTCCAATTGAAACATCTATTACAATTTGGAAGGCAGATAATGCTCATGAGCATGTAGGACTTTGTTTTGTAATGGCGCAATTAAAAGAAAAGAAAAATATTCGAGTTATTAATACGTCTGAAGCAAGCAGAAACATATTAAATCAAGAGTATGATATACGTGGAAGTGGAGAATTATCGTCTGAAAGTTTAGCTAGTTTCAAAAAAAGTTTTGCTGAATTGTCGTATATAACTGAAGAGAAGCGAGTTAAATTTGAACAAGAGTGGGACAAATTATCAAATAGTACGGAGTTCTTAAGAGTTTGGATAGACAATAAAGTGGATTCTGTACAAGAAGACTATTTTGATCATTTCATTATTGAGTGTGCGAAAAGAGTAGGTGCTGATAAAGAGTTTATAAAGGCTCCGAGAGTAATAGGTGAAGCACTTGGCCTAGTGGAACAATTAGTCGGCGATACGTTTTTAGAATATCGCTTGAAAGAATTAATCAAAGACGAAGTATTTGAATGTATTGGTTCATTAGAAGAGATGCGTTTTTATAGTGTGAAGTTAAGGAAATAATACATGCATTCCGTTTTTGAAAAACTCGTATTTTTAATAATACGAGTTTTTTTGAGCTGAATTTGGGCTATACATTAGCTTCCTATAGAGAGTGTATGACATATGAATGTTAAAGGTCATGAATGAAAAGAAGGTGATTTGTTAAAATGAATAACCAACAAAACTATCCATATGATCAGCAGATGTATTATTACCCGCAACAATACGGATATGAAACTGTAGATGAATGGAGAGATATTGAACAAGAAGATTATAGACCAGATGATGCGGAAGATGCTCCGACATCACCACCACCGTCACAAGCTCCGTCTTTACCGTCTACATTTGCATCTCCAGCACAAGTAGGCAATATGAAATCGTGGATGTGTAACTGTCTAGGAAGATGGGGATATTTAAGGTTACATCGACCTGGTCCTTTCGGAAGAGACTTATGGTTCTTTCCGACGGAAGTTAGAAGAAATGGGGTCTCAGGGTACACATGGCAAGGTGGTCGACGTCGTAAAGTAAGTTACCGTTATCAACAAATTAGTAATTTCATGTGTTTCGCATGATAGGAAGTGAGAGAGTTGAATAAGTTTACTCTCTCACTTTTTTATTTTTCAATATAGGAAGTAAGATTTTGGTTAAAAATTTACAATTTTCATGTTTTTATTGGAGTATAATGCAAATGTTAGGTTGGTTTTCAAAAATAAATGAGAGAGAGGGAATGCAATGTCAATGAAAAATAAAGTTGGCCGAAGAATAGAAGATGGTATTAATTTATCATCTGCTCAGTTTAAAGAAGATGCTTATGAAATTTATAAAGAATCGCGAAAAATGCAACCTATATTATTTGTAAATAAAGTAGAGATCGGTAATGAATGGCTCATTACAAGATATGAAGATGCTCTGCCACTTTTAAAAGATAATCGTTTAAAAAAAGATCCGGCCAATGTGTTTTCTCAAGATCCCATGAACATGTTACGTTCTATTGACAATAGTAATCATTTAACAACGCATATGTTAAATTCGGATCCGCCTAACCACAATCGTTTACGTTCTTTAGTACAAAAAGCTTTTACGCCAAAGATGATTACGCAATTAGAAGGCAGAATTCAGGATATTGCAGATGATTTGTTAAATGATGTCGAGCAAAAAGGTTCATTAAATCTTGTTGATGATTATTCATTCCCTTTACCAATTATTGTGATAAGTGAAATGCTCGGCATTCCAAAAGAGGATCAAGCTAAATTTAGAATTTGGTCTCATGCTGTCATTGCTTCTCCAGTAACGCCAGAAGAAATAAGAGAAACTGAAAAGCAACTATCAGAGTTTATTACATATCTTCAATATTTGGTTGATGTAAAACGCCAAGATCCTAAAGACGATTTGGTTAGTGCTTTAATACTTGCGGAAAGTGAAGGACATAAACTTAGCGCTCCGGAACTATATTCCATGATTATGTTACTTATCGTAGCGGGTCATGAGACGACAGTGAATTTAATAACAAATACGGTATTAGCACTTCTTGAAAATCTGGATCAGCTGCAGTTATTAAAAGAAAACCCTAATTTAATTGATTCCACTATTGAGGAAGGATTACGCTATTATTCTCCAGTTGAGGTTACAACTGCAAGGTGGGCAGCTGAGCCGTTTCAGATTCACGAACAAATGATACAAAAAGGTGACATGGTTATTATTGCATTAGCTTCAGCAAACCGTGATGAAACGGTATTTGAAAACCCAGAAGTATTTGATATTACACGAGTGAATAACCGCCACATCGCTTTTGGTCATGGTAGTCATTTCTGTTTAGGCGCTCCACTTGCTCGGTTAGAAGCAAAAATTGCTATTTCTACTTTATTTAAACGAATGCCTGAACTACAAATAAAAGGTGATCGTAAAAAAATTAAATGGCAAGGCAATTATTTAATGCGTTCTTTAGAGGAATTACCATTAACATTCTAGAATATTTATTTTTAGACATGCATACATAGAAAACGATTTACATAGAGTATGTATGTGTTATTCTAAATTCGAAACGGAAGGGTGAAAACATCCCAATGATCAACTAATTCTATTTGTAAGAGATCTTCGTTAAAAAACGAAATATTCTTCTGAATAGGATTAGTATGTACATTTATAGAAAAGGGATGTATTTCGCACTGCGAATATATAGTCTTTTTATATGATTTGTGCTGCCTCCTGTTCAGAACATGAAATAGGAGGCTTTTCTATGACGACAAATGTAGAAACGAAACAAAATAATGGGGCATCACAAGTATTAAAAAATCGGTTTGTACAAGGAATTCTCGCATCAGCATTATTTTTACAAATTGGAATATGGGTTCGAAACTTTGCGGTTTTGTTGTATGTTATGGAAATGACGAAAGGTGATGCTTTCGCTATTTCAATGATTTCAGTTGCTGAATTTGCTCCGATTTTTATTTTTTCCTTTATTGGTGGAACTTATGCTGATAGGTGGAAGCCGAAGAGGACGATGATTTGGTGTGAAACGTTAAGCGCTATTTCAGTATTCGTTGTATTAATTACACTTATGTTTGGAACGTGGAAAGTCGTGTTTTTTGTGACGCTCATTTCTGCAATTCTATCACAGTTTTCCCAACCATCTGGAATGAAATTGTTTAAACAGCATTTATCAACAGAACAAATACAATTAGCTATGTCTATTTATCAAACGATATTTGCAATATTTATGGTGCTAGGTCCTATTCTTGGAACATTTATCTTTCATAGTTTTGGAATCCATATTTCAATCATCATAACTGGTATCGCATTTTTACTTGCAGCAGTTGTATTGTTATTTCTTCCGAAAGATCTTGAAAATGAAGTTGAAAAGAAAGATATCACACTATTACAGGAAATGCTAGATGGCATAAAGTACGTCAAAAAGAAAAAAGCATTAACTTTGCTGGGGTTATGTTTTATGGCAGCTGGACTTGGCATAGGATTAATCCAGCCACTCGGTATATTTATAGTGACAGAGCAATTAGGTTTACCAAAAGAGAGCTTACAATGGTTACTAACAGTCAATGGTGCGGGAATGATTGTTGGCGGCGCTTTAGCGATGATGTTTGCGAAAAACGTTGCCCCGCAAAAGATGTTAATTATCGGTATGATCGGCCAGGCAATCGGTATTGGTATTATAGGTTATTCCACAAATTTATGGGTGACACTTACAGCACAATTATTTAGTGGTTTAGCTCTTCCATGTATCCAAATTGGTATTAATACTCTCATTATTCAAAATAGCGATACCGATTTTATTGGTCGTGTAAATGGTATTTTAAGTCCGCTATTTACCGGCTCAATGGTAGTAACGATGAGTATAGCTGGTTCATTAAAGGAGATGTTTTCCTTAAGTATGATGTATGAAGGGACAGCTTTACTATTTATAATTGGATTATTATTTATTTTACCTATATACAATTTAAAACCAGTAATAGCTGTAGAAAATGAAATGAATGGTAAAGGAAGTGCTGTACAACATGAATCCTAATCCAAATGTTAAATACCCTATTGAAGGAAATCAAAATGTCCATTTTATAAAAAATACAATAACGAAAGCTAATATACTCGTTGGAGACTATTCATATTATGATGCGAAAGATGGAGAAACATTAGAAGATCGAGTATTACATCATTATGAATTTATTGGAGATCGCCTTATCATTGGAAAGTTTTGTTGTATTGCATCTGGAGTTACCTTTATTATGAACGGAGCGAATCATCGGATGGATGGATTTTCAACTTATCCATTTAATATATTTGGAAATGGGTGGGAGAAGTATACACCTAGTTTGTCTGATTTACCATACAAAGGGGATACAGTTATAGGAAATGACGTTTGGATTGGTATGGATACAACTATTATGCCCGGAATAATAATAGGAGATGGTGCAATAATTGCAGCTAAATCTGTTGTGACTAAAGACGTCGCACCATATACAATTGTTGGTGGAAACCCTGCAAATAAAATAAAGGAAAGATTTTCAAATGCAATAATAGAAGAATTATTGCAAATTCAATGGTGGCATTTTGACATTGAGAAAATAACCGAAAATATCGATGCTATTGTACGAGGGGATATAGAATCATTAAGAAAGCTAAAAAGGTAATAAAAAAATGAATGACAAAGAGTATCACACCTCCGAATTCTGTTAATGATAATAGAACAAGGAGGTGTGATACTATGGCACAGGACGTTTTATGTGAAGTAAACAACTGTAAATTTTGGGCTAACGGTAATAAATGTAGTGCAGATGCAATTTATGTAGTTAGTCATAAAGGGAAACAAGCATCTACAACGGAAGAAACAGATTGCAAAACTTTCGATCCAGAAGTGTAAATTTTTGAAGGGTAGCCAAATCGTGGTTGCCCTTTTATTAATACTATTATTGATAATAAATCTCATTTTCATTCATTGTTTT
The DNA here is from genome assembly GCF_050279465.1 of Bacillus sp. NPDC094077. Classification (NCBI taxonomy): domain Bacteria; kingdom Bacillati; phylum Bacillota; class Bacilli; order Caryophanales; family Bacillaceae; genus Bacillus; species Bacillus sp. NPDC094077. The sequence continues at coordinate 412,496 of NZ_JBNNUF010000002.1, forward strand.
TAACTTTTCTTTTTATTTTTTATATTTTCTTCATAAGTGATGTAATCCAATTTAATTCATGTTCTATACGTGATTTACTAAATGCAATGACTTCATTAATAAAAGGTGAAGTAACATCTAGGGATTGAATAGCAGTAAACTGTTTATGTAGTACGTCCTGGCGCATTTTCAAAATTTCTTTTCTAGCATCATAATCCAGTTTTTCAAATAGTGCGATACGCACAAGGAATTCAGCATTGTTTGTCGCAAGTTTTTCGGGAAACTCTCTTAACATTTCAGAAAAAATTTCTTCTCCTGTTTCTGTTATGTCGTACATATTTCGGTTTGGTTTTCCAACTTGTGTATGTACTTTTTTCGTTATAGCCCCCATATTCTCAAAGCGACGTAGAGAAGGATAAAGCATGTTATGATTTAATTCAAAATTCTCTCCTAACCGATTTTGAATATTTTTCTTTATTTCATAGCCATGCTTTGGACCTGTCGTTAATTCTGCAAGTAGTAAAATGTCAACATACATAAAAATCCCCCTTATATATTTCTCAAGTTCTCAAATGCAACTTCTGCCTTGGTATATGTTAAAATAACATATGTTAGTTTATACAACTTTGAACTGCCGACCTATCACTTTTATTGTAAAAGAAAAGGGAGGAAAGAACTATGGCTACACCTGAAAATGTTATTTTAGTTCATGAAATTTCAAAGCTAAAAACAAAAGAAGAGTTATGGAATCCGTATGGATGGTATCAATTTATGAGAGATAATCATCCAGTTTATTATGATGCGGAGCAGGATGTTTGGAATGTTTTTTTATATGATGATGTAAATCGGATTTTATCAGATTATCGCTTATTTTCAAGTAGAAGGGAACGGAGACAATTCGCAATCCCTCCTTTAGAAACAAGAATTAATATAAACTCCACTGATCCACCAGAACACCGCAATGTACGTTCGATTGTTTCTAAAGCCTTTACTCCAAGAAGCTTAGAACAATGGAAATCTCGAATACAGGCTGTCGCAAATGAACTTGTACAACAAATAGAAAAGTGTAGTGAAGTGAATATCGTTGAACAGTTTGCTGCACCTTTACCTGTTACCGTAATATCCGATTTATTAGGAGTGCCAACAACAGATCGTAAAAAAATTAAAGAATGGTCTGATATTTTATTTATGCCGTATAGTAAAGAAAAGTTTAATGATTTGGATACAAAGAAAGGGATTGCCTTAAATGAATTTAAAGCATATCTTCTACCGATCGTTCAAGAAAAAAGAAATCAATTAACTGATGATATTATTTCGGATTTAATACGAGCTGAATACGAAGGTGAAAGATTAACAGATGAAGAAATCGTCACTTTTTCATTGGGGCTCTTAGCTGCTGGTAATGAAACAACTACTAATTTAATTATTAATAGCTTTTATTGTTTTTTAGTGGATGCACCTGGGACATATAAAGAATTACGAGAAAAACCAAATTTGATTTCAAAAACGATAGAGGAAGTATTACGGTATCGCTTTCCTGTTACACTAGCCCGTCGGATAACTGAAGATACGAATATATTTGGATCTAATATGAAAAAAGACCAGATGATTGTGGCGTGGGTTAGTGCAGCAAATTTAGATGAGAAAAAATTTCCACATGCTTCTAAGTTTAATTTACACCGAATAGGAAATGAAAAGCATTTAACATTTGGTAAAGGTCCTCATTTTTGTTTAGGGGCACCACTTGCACGTCTTGAAGCTGAGATAGCATTAAGTACCTTTATAAATACTTTCGAAAAAATAGAGTTATCTTCATCTTTCTGTTTAGAAGATTGTATACTGGAAAATGAACAAACATTAAAGTACTTACCTATTCGCTTAAAAACTCAATAAAACGTTCAGCAAGGTACATTTTATTGTACCTTGCTTTTTATTTCTCAATTGTAAAATTTCAGTGTGTGCTATAGTGTGGAAGTGTGCGAAAAAAGAGTAGAGGAGGATGCTTATGTTAAAGTGCAATGGAAGTAAAACGTTTCAAACATTTATTAAAGCTGTAACTGATTTAATAGAAAGTGATTTATTGGAAAAACAAATTGTATGTGAAATTGAAAAATTACTAGAAGAACTTTTAGAAAAGAAGACATGGCTTCCGTTAGAGAAACAGAAGGCGAATTCGGCTCAATATGCACGACACTTACTGTATGAAGATCCCTTGAAACGTTTTGAAGTATTGGCTCTTGTATGGAAAGATGGACAGTCTACACCTTTACATGATCATGATGGTACATGGGGAGTAGAAGGCGTTTTTTCTGGAAGGATAATGGTGCAGAACTTTATACAAACTAAGCAGCTTGGAAATTCACTATTTTATTTAACACATACAGGAAATCTTTATTTGGGAGAAGGCGAAACGGATAAAGTAATTCCACCAGCTGACTGTCATATCCTTGAAATTAGCATAAATGAAAGCGTTATCACTGTTCATATTTACGGAAAATGTTTAGAAAAGTTTAAAGTATATACCCCAACTGAAGAAAAAAACGTGTACTTGTGTGAGACAAAATATATTAGTTATAGTTCATAGTTTAAAATCCAAAGCTTTTTTAAAAAGAAAAGCTTTGGATTTTATTTATAATTATTTCTTGACCTGAAACGCTTTTCATAAATTATAAATAAGAAGTACTTCACGAGAGATTTGTGAAAACGATACCTTATAATCGAATGGAACTCGTGTATTTATAGAAAGTGGTGAAGAAATAATGAAATTAATCGCAATTGATTTAGATGGAACCCTTCTTTCTGGGAATAAAATGATTAGTAGAGAGAATGCAGAAGCAATTCGAAAGTGTCAGGAAGCTGGCCATGTTGTCGCAATTTGTACAGGCCGTTCTATTGTTGATATTGAACGATTATTGTTAGAAGTAAATTTAGAGTGTCCGATTATTGCAGAAAATGGTGCACTTATTTATAAAGATAAGAAAATGATGAAGAGATATCCAATTCAAAATATGCAGGCACTTGAGATTGTAGAATATCTTGAAGAGAATGGCTTGTATTATCAACTTTATACAGATAAAGGTGTATATGTTCCCACATATGGTGTGGAAAGTGTCCGTAGTGAAATTGAGAATGTGAAGAAGTCAAAAACAAATGTTGATTTAAAAGAGTTAGAAACGATTGCAGCATTATACCTTGAGCATACAGCGTTTCATAGTGCGGAAAGTTGTAAACCAATTGTAGAAACAGAAATACATGTGCATAAACTTTTACCATTTTCATATGACATAGAGAAATTAAAAAAATTAAAAGAAACGTTTCTGCATAATACTGATTTAGCAATTACATCTTCGTATTGGCATAATTTAGAGATTAATCACCGAGATGCTCAAAAAGGAAATGGATTATATACTTTAGCAGAACATCTTCATATTCCATTTGAAAATACTGTTGCGATAGGTGATGGCCTAAACGATGTTTCCATGATGGAGAAAGCGAACATATCAATTGCAATGGGGAATGCGGTTGAAGAAATTAAAGCGATGTGTCAATACGAAACGTTAACAAATGAAGAACACGGTGTCGCACATGCTCTATATAAGTATGTTATGTAATAAACAGAAAAAAGAATCCGAATGGGATTCTTTTTTCTGTTTATTAGGGGTAAGGTATTCTATGCGAATCATAGAAGCCTTATTACATTTTATTATATAGAATATATTGGAATAAATGTTTATATTTTTCATAATAATTGTGAAAAATTTATGAACTTTATATTTTTATACCGTAATTAGTGGTCCGTAAGATTCCAAACCCAAAATTCAGAAAAATGAAAAGTGAGATAGGTGAAGGGAGGGCCACCCAGTAAAGCCCATTTGGTGTGAGCCAATATGCACTGGGGAATGGACAATCCTTGACTAATCAAATTTTCACTCTCTACGAATATTAGTTTCTGTTTTTGATTGAAAAATAAAATTTGTTCGAATAATTATTCTACAGCTATATACCTACACCCACATTCTTCGTATAATGGAGAAGTATGAATTTTGAATTTGTATTAATTTTACATATTGAGGTGGAAAAAGAATGAATGCGCGGCTAATGGAACTTATTGATGTGAGTACAATAGAAACCATGGCAAAACAATTTTATAAATTAACCAACATATCACATCAACTTCTTGATGCTGAAAGAGAGTGTGTTTTTTCATTCGGATTGAATGAAGTAAAAAAGAGTCAACTTCCAAAGGTTGAAATCCCCATTTTCTTATACAACCAACATTTAGGATCTTTTGTTGTATGGTCTAAAAAAAGTGAAATATTCAATTGTCAAAAATACTTTGAAATGCTTTCTAATCTTATAGTAGATGGAGTGAAAAAAGGATTTCAAAATAAAAATACAACGTTGCTCACCCGAAAAGAGGAGGAATTACATACGATTTTACAAAACATGCCTGTTATGGTTGATGCGCTTGATTATAATGGAGATTTTGTTCTGTGGAATCGAGAATGTGAAATTGTAACAGGCTATACTGCCGAAGAGATTATCGGTAATTCAAACGCACTTCAATTATTATATCCTGACGATAATTACCGTCACCAAATACAAAATAAATTTTTGAATCGTGGAAAAAATTTCAGAGATTGGGAAATGCACTTAACATGTAAAAATGGTGAGATCAAAACAATCATGTGGTCCAATATATCGGAACAGTTTCCTGTAACAGGATTTAGCTACTGGGCTGTTGGTGTAGATATTACACATTTAAAGGCGATAGAAGAGCAGTTAAAACAGCAAACATCTGAATTAGAATTAATTTTTAAAGCTTTACCAGATTTATGTTTCTTAACAGAAGATGATGGCACAATTATAGATTATAAAGCAGGATCCCCTACAAAATTTTACGTACCCGCAGAAGCTTTTATGGGAAAAAAGTTTTACGAAGTATTACCATCTCCAGTAGCACAACAATTTCAAGAGGCAATTTGCCAAGTGAAGGAAAAAGGAACGAATGTAATTGTAGAATATCCACTTACACTTAATGCAAGTATTGATTTCTTTGAAGCTAGGTGCTTACCATTATTACATGATAAAATTATGATTATTGTACGCGATATAACCGAGCGGAAAAAGACAGAAGAATTGCTAAATAAATCAGATACACTTGCAGCAATCGGTCAATTAGCAGCTGGTGTAGCTCATGAAGTAAGGAATCCATTAACTGTAATTAAAGGGTTTATACAGTTATTCCAAATTAATAAAGAAGATCAAGAAAAATATTTTGATCTTATGCTTTCTGAAATTGAAAGAATAGAAGCAATCCTTCAAGAGTTTCTTTCAATTGCTAAAACAGACGAAATAAATACAGAAAAGAAAAATATTTATCAGATTTTTAAAAATGTCGTATCACTAATTAATACAAAAGCAATTATGACAAATATTCAAGTTGAACTACATACAGATTCCAAAGAAATAATCATTGAATGCTCAGAAAATCAATTGAAACAAGTATTTATTAATATTTTACAAAATTCAATCGAAGCAATGCCAGATGGCGGGAATATTTCAATTCATATGAAAGAAATACATGAAGATGGTGTCATTATTAGTGTAATTGATGAAGGAATAGGAATACCTGAAGAAAGAATTAAGAGATTAGGTGAGCCTTTTTATAGTACGAAAGAAAAAGGTACCGGTATTGGATTGATGTTAAGTTACAAAATTATTGAAAGTCATCAAGGTATAATAAGTATTATGAGTGAGGTTGGTGTCGGGACAACTGTAACTATTTACTTGCCGAAAATTCAGGGGCAACAATCTTTATCAAATTGTGATGATAGACTCATATCAATACGCTCTATTATTAACTCTTAAATCATTAAATACCCAATAACAAAAAGCTGATTTTTTTGTTATTGGGCATTTTTTATATTTACTTTAGTAAACTTTACCTTTGTTTTAATTTCAATTTGGTAAAGTAGTGCATGCAATAGAACCAGTCGTATATAAAGTTAGGTATGTCACAAGTATCAAATCGTTTTTCAAACTTTAGAGAAATAAGAATTCCCTCGCATAAATTATTTGTACTCGGAGATAATCGTAATCACAGTCAGGATAGTAGGAATACGCTCGGACTTATTGATGAGTCAAATATAATAGGTAAAGTAGAAATAGTATATTATCCATTTGATCAAATAAAACGGATAAAATAATTCTATTAAGTAATCACATTTTATAAAAAAATTCATATATTGATAGCATAGGACAAGCCGAACAGCTTGTACCTTACCTCACAGAACACTCCTTATCACGGTTAGGCATCTACTTATGTGGATGTCTTTTTTGTTGATGACTGACAATTATTTATCAACCTAAAGTAGCAAACGTATTAGGACTATTAGTGGCAGATTGCCGGTAAAAATAACAGTATGCTTAATAAAAACTTTGAAATATAAGGAGTGAGAGAGTGGTGCTGAATATTTTAATGGTTAATTTTCCTGCAGAGGGACATGTAAATCCTACTTTAAATTTAGTAAAGGCCTTTACTGAACGGGGTGATAACGTACACTATATTACAACGGAAAACTTTAAGGAAAGGCTTGAAGTTTTGGGAGCTATTGTACATTCTCATCCAGATTTATTAAAAGAAATCTCTATCGAAACTGATTCAACAACTGGATTAAACGCATTTTTTCATGTTCATGTTCAAACTTCTTTATATATTTTAGAAATTACAAAACAATTGTCTAAAAGCATAAATTTTGATTTTGTAATTTATGATATATTTGGCGCTGGAGAATTAGTAAAGGAATATTTACAAGTTCCAGGCATAGTATCCTCGCCTATATTTTTAATTCCACCAGAACTTTTGGAAACCCTGCCTTTTCATCCAAATGCAGAAACACCATTCCAACCTGATAAACTCTCTGAAAAGTTACTTAATCAAATGGAACATGAATTTGGAGTGAAACCAAAGAATTATCTTCAATTTATGAATAATAAGGGAGATATTAGTCTCGTGTATACAAGCCGTTATTTTCAGCCTAATAGTGATTCGTTCGGAGAAAATAATATTTTTATTGGACCGAGTATTTCAAAGCGTAAAAAAAATGTAAAGTTTCCACTTGAATTGCTTATAGGTAAGAAAGTTATTTATATTTCAATGGGAACTCTTCTTGAAGGACTCGAACCATTCTTTAATACTTGTATTGATGCTTTCTCAGATTTTGAAGGGGTAGTCGTATTGGCAATTGGTGATAGAAATGATATTTCTAAAATTAAGCAAGCGCCAGATAATTTTATAATTGCTCCATACGTACCTCAATCAGAAATATTAAGTGAAGCAGATGTTTTTATTACACATGGCGGCATGAATAGCGTCCACGATGCAATTCATTTTAATGTCCCATTTGTGATAATACCGCATGATAAAGATCAGCCTATGATCGCGCAAAGACTAACTGAGCTTGAAGCAGCACATAGATTATTAAAAGAGCATGTTAATGTGCAAACTTTAAAAGAGGCGATAACAGATGTTCTTTCAAATGAAAAGTACGAACATGGCATACGAAAACTTAATGATAGTTTTTTAGAGTGTGGTGGTTCAAAAAGGGCCATTGCAGTTATTGATTCTCTTTTAAATAAATAGTTTGGACAATATAAAAGCATAGAGGCTCCACCTTTATGCTTTTATATTATTATCCAGCAAATTGTACAGCAGTATTTGCATGTAAAAAAGCAGTATCAAAAACAGGAACAGTTAGATCGTTTTGAGAAATGAGTAAAGGGATTTCAGTGCAGCCAAGTAATATACCTTCCGCACCGTTTTGAATTAATGAATTTGTAATTTGTAATAGCTTTTCTTTTGCCGTTTTTGAAATAATCCCTTTACTTAATTCATTTAAAATAACATGATGAATAAAAATTCTTTCCTCGTCATTTGGAATAATTGTCTCAATGTTATAATTTGCTAGTCTTTTTTTGTAGAAATCTTGTTCCATCGTTTGTTTCGTTCCTAAAAGTCCAATACGTTTTATATTATGTTCTACTATTTTTTTAGCACTTACATCACCAATGTGAAGGAGTGGTATTGATATTGCCTGTTCTACTTCTTCAGCAAATAAATGTACCGTATTTGAACACATTAATAAACATTCAGCCCCAGACTTTTCCACTTTTTTTGCAACTGTGATTAATTCATTTTTCACTTCTTCATATTGATGATTTTGTAATAAAGTAGTTACTTCACCAAAGTCCATGCTATATAAAACTAGCTTCGCATTTTGATCGTATTGAGAGAGTGTAAGTGTATTAATATGTTTATAGTATAACGTTGTAGATTCCCAACTCAATCCGCCAATTAAACCAATTACTTTCATTATGCATTCCTCCCGAAACAATTTTGAACTTATTATTTCATAATTCCGATAAGAATACAATGATTTAAATGAACTATTTAATGAAAAATAAAAATAGTTAGAAAAGTGTTGAATTTTTCTCTTCATAGTGCCATAATACAAATTACAAATTAATACTTATCCAGAGAGGTGGAGGGAACGGCCCTAAGAAACCTCAGCAACCCCTATGTAATTTCATAGGAAGGTGCTAATTCCGCAGAGGACACGATGTGTTTTTTGAAAGATAAGAGGATTCTTGAACGTGAAAGAAAATGACCTCTTATGTAAGAGGTCATTTTTTGTTGTATAGAAAGGGAGTGTCGATGCATAATTCATTTTTTTAATAAATATAGAGTAATAAAAGTTTACTAATATGAGAGGGGAATTGTCATGAACAAATTATCAACAAAGTTAGTAGTAGCAATTGGAATTGGAGCAGCCTTATACGGGATATTAGGACTTTGGGGATTTTCTATTGCACCAAATACATTTATTAAACCTGCATTAGCTATATTAACTGTTTTTGGAGCGTTATTTGGTCCATTGGCAGGACTGTTAATAGGTCTTATCGGTCATACCGTAACAGATACGATTGCTGGATGGGGTATTTGGTGGGGATGGGTTATTAGTTCAGGTATTATCGGTTTTACGATGGGGATCATTCAAAAAAGGGTGGGCTTTAGTGTGAAAAACGGGACGTATAATAAGCGTGATATTTCATATTTTGCAGTTGCGGGGTTAGTTGGAATTGTTATTGCTATTTTATTTGCTGGGGCATTCGATATTATTGTGATGGGAGAACCATTTGACAAAATTGTTATACAAATACTAGGTGCAATAATTGCTGATATTATTGTATTTTTAGTTCTTGGATTACCGATTACAATCGGCCTAGCTAAATCAAATAAGAAACATACACATTTAAAAATTGAAAAGTAGGGATATTAATATGCATCCAATTATTTCTTTTGAACAATTCACCTTTCAATACAGGCATGCTGCGCAGCCTACTTTAAAAGACATTACCTTTCATATATATCCTGGGGAAAAAGTACTAATTGCTGGGCGAAGCGGTTCAGGAAAGTCGACATTGGCTCATTGTATCAATGGGCTAATCCCATTTTCTTATGAAGGGATTAGTACTGGCAAATTTTTAATTGCAGGAAAAGATCCAAGGAAAGGCAGTATTTTTGAGCAGAGTAAACATGTAGGAACAATTTTGCAAGATCAAGACGCTCAATTTATTGGTCTGACAGTAGAGGAAGATGTAGCATTTTATTTAGAAAACGAATGTGTTAATCAAGATGATATGAAAAAGATTGTATCAGACTCATTAACAAAGGTAAATATGAATACTTTTCATAAACAAAGTCCACATGAATTATCAGGAGGTCAGAAGCAAACGGTCTCTTTAGCAGGACTGTTAACAACAAAAGCCGATATATTATTGTTTGATGAACCGTTAGCAAACTTAGATCCAGCAAGTAGCTTACATACGATAGAACTCATTAAAGATGTACATGAACAATATAATAAAACAATTGTAATTATTGAACATCGTATAGAAGAAATTTTAAAGCTGAAATTAGATAAAATCATTTTAATTGATGATGGCGTAATTGCTAGGATAGGGACACCAGAAGAGATTTTAGCATCTCGTATATTACCGCGTATTGGCTTAAGAGAGCCTATTTACATAGAAGCACTAAAACGATTAAATTTTGATAGTAATAATGATGTAATATATCCACTTGAAAATCTAAAAAAAGAAAGAGTATGTAACGTTATTAAAGATTGGCTGAAAAAGCAAGTTGTATTAAAAGGTACTACTAAAAACAAGGAATTACTTAAAGTGGAGAATTTATCATTTTCATATCCTAATAAACAAAAAGTATTAAAAAATGTAAATCTTTCGATACGTGAAGGGGAAATTGTAGCACTTTTAGGCCACAACGGAGCTGGGAAATCAACTTTAGCTCATAGTCTTATTGGCATAAATAAAACAAAAAATGCGGAGATTATATTAGGTGGAGTAAATATCAATTCTTGGTCTATAGGTAAACGTGGGGAGCTTATATCTTATGTGATGCAAAATCCAAATCATATGATTACACAACCTACCGTTTTAGAAGAAGTTTCATTTACATTAAAATTAAAAAAGTTTTCTATGGAAGAAATTAAGAATAGAGCAGAAGAAACTTTAAAAATTTGTGGTTTATATCCATTTCGAAATTGGCCAATTCAAGCATTAAGCTACGGACAAAAAAAGAGATTAACAATTGCATTTGTATTAACAACAAATCCAAAACTTATCATATTAGATGAACCGACAGCTGGACAAGATTATTATCATTATAAACAGTTTATGTCGTTTATTAGAAAACTAGCTAAAAAGAGAATATCATTTATTTTTATCACACACGATATGAATCTAGCATTAGAATATGCCGACCGAGCGGTAGTATTACATGAAGGAGAAATCATTGCGGATAATACTGTGTCTACTGTATTAGGACATCAAGAAACGTTACAAAGAGCTAATCTTAGAGCGAGTTCTTTATTCAATCTTATTAAATTTACTGGGATATCACATCCAGAAAAGTTTATAGAACTTTATTTAGATGTTAATAGGAGGGAGGAAGATGCATAATACATACTTTCATCGGATGGATGGAGTAGTTAAATTGCTTTTATTCATATTTTGTATGACACTTACTTTTTTGTTTTTTGATTTTCGTATACTGCTAATTTTATTTCTTATTGGATGTATCGGACTCTTAATTGCTAAAATTCCGTTTCGTAAAATTATTATTGTTTTTACTGTTATCTTTACATTTAGTTTATTAAACTCTGCTATGATTTTATTTATTACACCAACATATGGATCTGAATTAACTGGATCATATACTCCGTTTTTACATATTGGTTATGCGACAATTACATATGAAACATTATTTTATGCAGTTACGCTTTCATTAAAGTATTTTACGTTATTACCTTTTACACTTCTATTTATTTATACGACAGATCCAAGCGAATTTGTGAGTAGCTTAAGTAAACTTGGCATTCATTATAAAATTACATATGCAATAAATATTGCATTGCGTTATATCCCCAACATTCAGTCTGAATATAAAGTTATTAAACATGCGCAAGAAGCAAGGGGAGTAGCTTTTGAAAAAGGAGAAGCAAGTTTATGGATTCGCATGAAAAATCGCATCTTAATTTTTTGGCCTCTAATCATTCATTCTCTAGAAAGAATCGATACGGTTTCAAATGCAATGGATTTAAGAGGGTTTGGAAAGAAGAATAAACGTACGTGGTTCTACAAAAATAAAGCAAAAAGTGGAGATTTCATCGCTTTATTTACAGGTGTTTGTATTTTAATTGTTGCGGTATATTTAAAACTAAATGTATTTCAATCCTTTTGGTATCCATTTTAAAGCACTCGTTTGTGAGTGCTTTTACTTATTTTTATATAGACATGCTCAAAAAAGGGATATACACATAATGTATAATACGAACCAGTTAAAATGATTAACTGCTTATTAGTTTTCAAACCAAAAGGAGGAGAAAATATGAGTTTCGGTGGTTCTTGTGGTTTTGGTGGAGGTTTCGCTTTATTAGTTGTATTATTCATTTTATTAATTATTGTAGGATGCAGCTGCTGGGGCTGAGGGTACTAATTTCTAATTAGTTTCCACAAATGTAAACTAAAAAAACATAGAAGATACTTTTGTATCGATATAAATAAAAAAGGAGCCTTTATGCTCCTTTTTTATTTATATTAAGATAGGGTATTATTATATTTTGGTAATGTGATCATCAAAGTTGTGCCTTTATTAACAACACTTCGGATTTTTAAAGTACCTTGCATCGTTTCAATGATCTTAACAGCAACCATTGTACCTAAACCAGTACCTTTCGTTTTTGTACTAAAATACGGTTCACCGAATCGATTGATTTGCTCTTGTGACATTCCAACTCCGTTATCTTCAATTCGTATGATAACTTTATTATTACTAATAGATGAGGAAATACTTAAGGTACCACCATTAGGCATTGCTTCAATACCATTTTTTATTAAGTTTAAAAAACATTGTTGGAAGTGCTGTTTATTACCAACAATTATTGCCTTTGAGAAATCTTTTGTAATATGTATCGTATTCATATTACATAATGGCAATATCATATTAATGACTCGATTTAACTCTTGTTCTACTGAAATATGATCTAGTTTTTCTGGTGCTGGTTTGGCAAACGTTAAATAATCATCAATAATCTCCTGGGCACGGTTTAACTCTTCAAGTATATGTTCAATATATTCGTTTCTTGATTCAGGAGTTAAGTTTGGTGTTTTTAAAAGTTGTGTAAATCCTTTTATGACAGTTAAAGGATTTCTTACTTCGTGCGATATACTAGCCGCGAGTTGGCTAACAATTTCCATTTTTTCCATTTTAATTAATTTTGAGCGCATAAATACTGCATCTTTTAAAACCTCATTAAAATAAACAATAAATAGCATTAAAGTAGTCGGTAATAGAATGAAATAAATAATATACAAATTATTCACCTCAAAATCTGATAAAGTTAATACAATTACAGTTGTAAATATTGCTAGGAAAAACGTTAAAAACATTGCAGAAACTACTTTAATTTTTCTATTATATGTATTAAATTTTGCAGATGCGAATGCTGTAATAATGAACATTATACCGTAAACAATGACTGTTAACACGTTAAATCCATAAAATAAAAATCTTGTAATTAATAGAATAGTAAATAATATGATACCGACAGGAAATCCACCATAGAGTGTACCAATTATGACTGGAATTTGTCTTAAATCATGAATATAATTTCCATCCATATAAATAGGATATCGCATACATAAAATAAGTGGGATGCTCGTACAAAGGATAATAAGTAGGTTTTTATATTTCTTCAAATGGCGCCCACTATCATATATGAAATAAAAAACAAATATACTACTTAAAATGTAAAGAAGATTATTTAATACGTTTTGATTAATATAAACAAAGTTCATGATATTTGCCTCGTTATTCTGAATTTCCATTACATATGTATTATACATGATAAAAGTATAAACTCTATATTTGTTTGAATCATATAGAGTTATATCTTTTCAGTATGTGACACTTTTAACCACGCTTTATAAAATTCATTAACTGATGCATAACGTTCTTCACGGTTTTCATTTACAGCACGATATGTTACCTCATATAATTCTTTACTTGCTTCCCATTTTATAAAGGAACGATCTTTTTCACCGCCTAAAAGCGCGAAAGCCATCGCCCCCATATTAAATACATTTGTTTTTTCATCAATCATAGCGTTTAGCTCAAATTCCTCAGGAGACATAAAACGTGAGGAACCCCATAATCTTCCCATTTTATTTATGTATGGTTTTTTAGAATATAAATCAATATCACAAATTTTCGTCTCATTTGTATTGAAATTATATAAAATACTACCGTCATAAAAATCTATAGCTATATAGTTTTTCTTTTCTACATATGTATGGAAAGAAAAAATGGAATTCAATGAATGAATTCGTTCCATAACAGATAAATGCTTAAATTTATAAAATGGAGAGTTTGGATTCTTATATTTCTCAGGAGGTGAGAAACTCCAATGCGGATGAAGACATTCACCATCAAACCAATCAAATATTAAAACATATCCATTTTGTACAGGAAAGTGTTCAATTAAAGTTATAAGTGATTCGTGTTTTAATTCATTATAAAGGGGAACTGATTTTTTTAATCTTTCAATAGCGACCTCTGGAATTCCGTTATATGCAATTGTTTGTGCCCCTGCATATTTAATAAATTTCTTATGACCATCTTTTTCTACACCAAAACATATATTACCCGAATCCTGCTGGTCAAAAACTGCAAATACGTTCCCTAATTTTATAAGCCAATCAAAATTATGATATTCTTTTAATTGGAAAGTTACATGATTTAACTGGATTTCAACTGGAATATCTTTCATAAGTTACCTCGCATTTAAAATAATAAAATTCTATATTTCAGTATTCGACATATTTTTTAAAAATCCTATGTTAATAACATGGAATTTTATAAATATAATGATGAACACTTATAAAGAGGGGAATAAAATGGACCAACAAATTGTTATTAAACCATATCAAAAAGACTGGGATAAAGAGTATGTAAGAGAAAAAGAAAAATTCTGTTCTTTGTTAGGACAAGAAATAATCGCTATTGAACATATAGGCAGCACAGCCGTAGAAGGATTAGGAGCGAAACCTCTTATTGATATGATGATTGGCGTAACGGATTTACAAATTACCGAAAAGTGGACTGAAACTCTTTCAAAAATTGGATATGAGTATGTTCCAAAAGAAAGACCTAATTGGCGTTTTTTTAGAAAGGGAAAATGGAGAGCGGGTACCCACCATTTACATGTTTATATTTATAATAGTGAGGAATGGAAAAACAATCTCTTATTTCGAGATTTTCTCATCAATCACGAATGGGCACGAAAGGAATATAAAGAATTGAAAGAAAAACTGGCTATCGTATTTCCTTTTGATCGTGTGTCGTATACAAATGCAAAAGCACCCTTTATTCAAAAAATATTAAAATTAGCTAAGAAAGACTTATAGAAAGTTCAAGTCATTTTGAAATTCTCATTTTATTTTAATCTTTTTTTCATGTTCTTTTCTTTTTTATTTGATAGACTGCTTCTCAAGATTATAAAAAGAGAGGAGATTAAATAAAATGGAGAAAATACTTAGAAATAAATATTTCCATATGTATGTTAAAATAATAGGCATTACAATGATAATTTGTAGTGTAGCATTACTAGTGATTAATGTAATATACGGGAACGTATTAAATGTTAAATGGTTAAATAAGAAATTAGGTTCTTTCGGTGAATATGGAGCAATTTTAGCTGCATCGTTGTGGCTTTTACGTCAAGTATGGCTATTTTTTAAGAAGAAAAATATACTTGGTTTTAAATTGATAAAGGAGTTATATCTTTTCATTAAAAAGTTTCACGTATTAATTGGATATACTGTATTAGCTGTATCGATTACTCACGGTGTTTATTTTTTAATAAAAGGAAGTCGTCATATATTACTAATATATAGTGGTATCTTTTCTCTTTTAACTTTAATCATTCTAGGGTTTATCGGATTTTTTTTACAACATCCTAATAAAAAAACAAAATTGATATTGTATCGAAAAGCACATCAGATCATTGCAATTATATTTGGAATAGGATTACTCATTCACTTAACCGTATAGGAGGAATTACCGTTGCAACACATATTAATTATTGAGGATGAGGAAAGTTTAGCAGATTTTTTAGAATTAGAACTAAAGTATGAAGGGTATAAAGTAGATACTCAACTTGATGGAAGAAAGGGATTAGAAGTTGCGCTTGAAAAGAATTACGACCTTATATTACTTGATTTAATGCTTCCAGGATTGAATGGTCTGGAGGTATGTCGTCGATTAAGAGCAACTAAAAAGACACCCATTATTATGTTGACTGCTCGCGATAGTATTATGGATCGTGTAACAGGATTAGATAGTGGAGCTGATGATTACCTTCCAAAGCCATTTGCAATTGAAGAATTGTTAGCACGTATGAGGGTTATTTTTAGAAGAGAAGAAAATATAGAAAATAAGCCTGTCACATTCCTTACATTCAAAGATTTACAGCTCCAGATTGAATCGCGAACTATTACAAAAGGAAATGAAGAAATTGTACTTACAAATAAAGAATTCGAGCTATTGTTTATGTTTATGAAAAATACTAATCGAGTACTTACCCGTGATGTTTTATTGGATCAAGTATGGGGATATGATGCAATGGTTGAGACGAATATCGTGGATGTATATGTTCGTTATTTACGGAATAAGCTACATAGTTTTGATAAGGAGGAATATATCCAAACTGTCCGAGGTGCGGGATATATAATGAAATGATAAAAAATATGATGTTTCGAATTCGAAATCTACCTATAAAGTGGAAGTTAACACTTTGGTCCACTGCATTAGTATTTATTTTATTCATTTTATATAGTACTTTGCAATTTATAGTAATTAATAAGTGGACTATAGATTATGAACAGAAACAAATAAATAGACAAGTGACAGAAATAGCGGCATATTTCCAAGATAAAAATGATAACCTCTCGAGTAAAACGTTTGAAAATAGTAAAGATTTTCTAAATAATATGATTGATAAGCATCAAATGATTCGTATTATCGACATTAATGGGAAACCGATTGTTTCTGTTTCAAGAGATTTTAATGAAGCTTGGATAAAACCGAAACATGTTACAGAGGATGAATCTTTTATAAAAAGACATCTAGAAGATCGAATATTAGTTGAACGCATACCAATTCAAACAAAAGAGTTTACTGGAACGATTGAACTTACGAAAAACTTAGAGGCTTTTGATCATTTATTAAAA
Source organism: Bacillus sp. NPDC094077 (assembly GCF_050279465.1). NCBI lineage: Bacteria > Bacillati > Bacillota > Bacilli > Caryophanales > Bacillaceae > Bacillus > Bacillus sp. NPDC094077. The sequence goes on from NZ_JBNNUF010000002.1 coordinate 429,347, forward strand.
ATTATTTTAGTAGTAATGGTTATTGCCGGGATTTGTGGATTGTTGTTTAGCTTTTTAGGTGGGATACTTATAACGAAAAAACTATTATCAAGTGTTCAAAATATAACAGATACGATGAAACGTATTAAGAAAAACGGACTAAATGAACGTGTTCCAATACGAGAAAATAATGATGAACTTGCAAAATTATCATTTCTATTTAACGAAATGATGGATGAAGTAGAAACTTCATTTACACAACAGAAGCAGTTTGTGGAAGACGCATCTCATGAACTAAGAACACCATTAACAATTATTCAGGGACACTTAGCAATGTTAAATCGATGGGGGAAAAATGACCCAGCGGTATTAGATAAATCCCTTCAATCCAGTTTAAAAGAAGTAGATCGTTTAAATAAATTGGTTTCAGAATTGCTAGAACTATCAAGAGCTGAATCTGAACAGATACATCCAATAGCGACTGAGCCAGTCCATGTAAATAGTGTATTAAAACAAGTTACACAAAATTTTGCAGTACTTCAAACTGATTTTCAATTTGATATGAAATTGGGTGGAGATGCAGCATATGTGTCAATGCCATCATCTTACTTAGAACAAATCATTATTATCATAATGGATAATGCAGTTAAATATACAAAAGAAGTTAATAAGTATATTTGCATAGAATCCTGTTTACAATCGGGGGAAGTTAAAATTCGTATAATAGATCGTGGAGCAGGAATACCTGAAGCGGATTTACCTTTTGTTCTTAACCGCTTTTATCGAGTTGATAAAGCGAGAAGTAGAAAGCAAGGGGGCAATGGGCTAGGGTTGTCTATTGCAAAACGAATTGTAGAGAAATACGACGGAGCTATTCAAATAGAGAGTAAAGAAAACGAGGGAACAATCGTTACGATTACAATACCTTGCATCATAAAATAAGTGCTCAAAAGTATTGAAAAGAAGGGATGTTTAGTACAGTTCTTCTTTTTTGTAATCAAATCATTTTGTTTATTTCGAACTTTCTAGTACATTAGGATTATTAAGGGGGAATAAAAATGAAAGCCATTGTACATCAATATAAAACAGGATTTGACGGTGTAGAATTTAAAGTATCATCTGAGGTCACACCTAATGCTGGGGAAGTTAAAGTGAAACTAAAGTCAGCAGGTTTGAATCATCGGGATCTATTTATTATGAATAATAGAAAAGAAATGGCATTACCTTTAGTTTTAGGATCAGATGGTGCGGGTGTTGTTACGGAAATTGGAGAAGGTGTTTCCAATAACATTTTACATACAGAAGTTATTATGAATCCTAGTATTGGATGGGAAAATGCTGCTGAAGTACCGGCGCTACCTGAAGTGTTAGGTGGACCGAAAGATGGAACGTTTGCTGAATATGTTATTGTACCAGCTGAAAATGTAGTGGAAAAGCCGTCATATCTTACTTGGGAAGAAGCAGGTGTTTTATCTTTATCGGCATTAACTGCATATAGAGCGCTTTTTACAAAGGGTAGATTGAAGTGTGGAGAACATGTTTTAATTCCGGGAATAGGCGGTGGTGTAGCTACATTTGCCATGTTATTCGCGAAAGCAATCGGCGCTAAAGTGAGTGTTACATCAAGGATAGAGAACAAAAGAAAGACTGCCGAAACATATGGCGCAGACTTTTCTTTTAATAGTGCTGGAAATTGGGAAGAGAGCTTACAAGGTGAAAAAGTAGATTTAATAATAGATAGTATAGGTCCGGCAACATTCTTCAAATATTTTGATGTATTAAAACCAAATGGGAGAATTGTTAATTTTGGTGCAAGCTCAGGAGATAAAATTGAATTACCGTTACGAGCATTATTTTATAATCAAATTGATATTATGGGAACATCTATGGGTAGTCGCGAAGAATTTAATGAAATGATTAAGTTTATTGAGAGACATAAAATTATACCAATTATTGATAAAGTTTATTCGTTAGAAGAAGCAATTCAAGCGTTAAGCCGGATGGAACAAGGAGAACAATTTGGTAATATTGCACTTCGTATGTATTAAAAAATATGATTTTGCAACTAGTATATTTAAATACATATGTTATGTATTCTATACATGAAAAGTATGTAAATTGTATAATATTAAAGGTATTTCGGCTTTATACATAATTAGCTTATAAAATTAGTTTCATCATTGTAAGATGAATAATCGTAAAATGAGAATTAGATGAGAAAAGCTTAAGCCCATTTTCATAATGATGTTGTATACTGTGTAAATCAAGAACACTTGTATGTAAGGAGAGAGTATTATGAATTACACAGTATTTCAATGGTTTAATCATTTTGCTGGATCGTCCAAGCTGTTAGATACGCTAATGATCGCTATTACAAATAGTGCTGCGTATGTGGCGATTCTGTTTATGCTTATCTTATGGTTCAATAACGGAAAGAAAGAGAATGCAATTAGAAAACAATATACAGTTTTATATACGACGCTTTCAGTTATTATTGCATTACTAGTAAATGTTTTCATTCATGCGGTATATTACCACCCGCGTCCTTTTGTATCACATGATGTACATCAATTAGTACCACATGCAGCAGATTCATCGTTTGTTAGTGATCATTCTGTGCTTGTATTTTCCATTGCGTTCGTATTTATTCTTAGAGGAGAAAAACTTAAATATATCGCACTTATATGGGCAGTGTTAGTTGGCATATCACGTATGTACGTAGGCGTCCATTATCCTTTAGATATACTTGGTGCAGCTTTCTTAACATTTATTACGAGCGGATTAGTAATGCAAAGTACACGCATGTTTGAACCGATAGCGAAACTTGTTTTTAAAATGTATGCGTTGGTAGCAAAGCGAATTCCTTTTTTAGCAAAATATAACCATATAGCTTAGTCTTAAAAAACGACTATGTGTAGATTTAGTTTAAAAAGTTCCCACCTTATATATAGGGGGAACTTTTTTATATTGAATAAAAGAATGGTAGCGAAATTGAGATAACCGCTAATTTTCAATAGGTTATACAACGTTAAACAATCAGATTTACATTTGAATATTCTGTAATTTCATGTACCGAATTTAAAATAGATAAATAAAGAAAAAAATAACGATAGCTACTTGCAGTCTGTTTTAAAGGAGTTAAAAAGAAAACTTCGAAACATATAGTAATGAAAACAAAAACTACATATTTTAAAGCGCATCTTCGCACGAATCAATTACAAAAGAAAGGAGATAAGTATGCATAAACTTCAAACGAATAAAGGCGCTCGATATATGATGATTGCTTTTATTGTTTTGTTTCTTACTATGCTTTTGCGTATATTCTATATACAAGCAGTAGGAGTCGTGCATAATGTAAATGTGAAGGATCTCGCGAATGAACAACATAATAAAAATGGGGTTTTAGAAGCGAATCGCGGCACAATTTATGACCAAACTGGAAAGGTGCTAGTACAAGATTCAACAACGTATCGTGTTGTTGTAAATTTAAAAGGAAAAGATAAAGTAAAAAATAAAGATGAAACCGCGCAACAATTAGCTAATGCGCTTGAAATTGATAAAGAGGACGTATTAAAAAAATTTCATGAGGGACGTACGCAAGTTGAAATTGGAAAAGTTGGTCGGAATTTATCTAGAGAAGTGAAGGAACAAATAACAAAATTAAAAATACCGGGTGTATCTTTTATGCCAGAGAAAGCAAGAGTATATCCAAACGAAGATTTTGCATCCTATATTCTTGGATTTGCTAGACCAGATGATAAGGGGAATACTGAAGGTAAGTTTGGACTTGAAAAAAGTTTGGACAAATATTTGCGCTCTACAAATGGGAATATAGAATATGTAGGCACGCGAAGAGGTATTCCGCTTACAAATGATATAGGTAAAGTAGAACCTGCTAAAAATGGAAATAACGTATATCTTACGCTTGATAAACAAATTAATAGTTTTTTAGAAGAAGCAATGAATAAGGCACAAGAACACTATGATCCTTCTATGTTAGTAGGAATCATTGCTGACCCAAAGACAGGTAAAGTTTTAGCGATGTCTAGTAAACCGAGTTTTAATCCTAATAAAGGAGATATTGAATACTTTTTAAATGATCCAATTGCAAACGCATATGAACCAGGTTCAACCATGAAAGTGTTTACGTTAGCTGCTGCCATTAATGAAGGGGTATATAACGGGAAAGAATATTTTCAATCAGGAAAATATTCAGTTGGTTCAGCAGATATAAAAGATCATAATGGTGGATTTGGATGGGGCTCAATTACATTTGATGAAGGGTTTGAAAGGTCCTCAAACGTAGCCTTTTCTATTTTAGAAGATCAGTTATTGAAACCGAATAAATTTAAGCAATACATGAATAAATTTGGATTCAATCAAAAAACAGGAATAGATTTACCTGGAGAAAGTAAAAATACATTATTATTAAACACACAAATTCAACAAGTTACAACTTCTTTCGGGCAAGGTTCCACAGTAACTCCTATTCAATTAATTCAAGCAGCTACAGCTATAGCAAATGACGGGAAAATGATGCAACCATATATCGTTGATAAAGTTGTAAATCCAGCTAACAAACAAGTTATTATAGAAAATCAACCGAACGAAATTGGAAATCCGATAAAAAAAGAAACGGCAGAGAAGGTAAGAAGCTTAATGGAGCGTGTTATTACGTCTTCAAAAGGAACTGGTACAATGTATAAAGTGGATGGTTATCCGATAGGTGGGAAAACAGGAACAGCACAAATCCCGAATCCTGAAAATGGCCGATATATGGAAGGGAAAGAAAATTATATTTTTTCATTTTTAGGAATGGCCCCGATTGATGATCCGGAGTTAATCGTATACTTAGCTATTAAGCAGCCAAAATTAAAGGGAGACGAGTATGGAGCTCAGCCTCTTGCTGAAATATTTAAACCAGTTATGAAAAATAGTCTTGAATATTTAAAGGTGAAACCATATACAGAAAAACAAATTGCAGATGCAACGAAACGATCTCAATTAAAAGTACAAAATTATGTAGACCAATTGATGGATACAGTAGAGAAAATTGCAGAAAAAGAGAAACTTCAGCCGATAATTTTAGGAGAAGGAAAAATTATGAAACAATATCCACAGTCTGGTGAAGTAATGAGTGAAGGAGATCGTATATTTCTATTAGGTAATAATGCAACAATGCCAAATGTAAAAGGTTGGTCCATGCGTGATATTATGTATTTCTCCAAGCTTTTGAAATTAGAATTAAAAACTTCAGGTACGGGATATGTAACGAGTCAAAGTATTGAAAAGGGACAAGATATACAAGAAGGAGATACATTAGAACTAGAATTAGAACCACCGTTGCAACCGTTAGCAGAGGCGAATACGAATTAATTAAGATTTTGAAAGAGCCAATTAATGGCTCTTTTTTTATTAAAGGTACAAGTAATTTCACGCACCGCATTTTAAGTCATAAAAAATATACTAATTCATAAAGGACTACCGTTCTTTTTATTGAAAACTGATTATTCTGTCTTAATATTTACACTTTAAAATCTCTATTTAGCTGAAAAGGAGTAAAAATTCTTTATTGAACTAAGCCTCTGAGCAACACATCAGAACCTTTTATAAGGGGGGGTGTGACGGGAGCTCTCGTTATAGAGCTAAGGTATAAGCATGAAAAAAATGCAGTACCTGATAAGGTTAATATGGCGACATATTAATAAACTAGGGTGGCACCGCGATGATAAATCTCGTCCCTAAGACTATAAGTCTTGGGGGTGGGATTTTTTTATTGCTTTAAAACAATTTGGAAAGCGGGGGCCTAAAGTGAAAAAAATACTTAAAGATTGGAATATCCTTTATTACTACTGTCCGGAGTTGGTATTGCGAATTTAGGTGTATGGATTTACTTAATAGCACTGAATGTACTTGTCTATAATATGGGTGGCTCAGCCTTAGCTGTTTCCATTTTATATGTGATTAAACCATTATATTGGATTCTTTATTTTATCTTTCTCTATGGCTTATGCAAATACAGGTTTTTATACTTTTTACCAAAATAACGTTCCCGTTCATATGATGGGACGGATTGGGAGTATATATGGACTACTTATTGCCGTGGTAACAATTTTTATTACAATACTGTCCGGTATTGCAACTCAATTTATTTCTATACAACTTGTAGTTATTGTAGGAGCCTTAGTAATGTCACTTATTACTGTCATATTATGTGTGTTTACTTTATTGCCATCACAGTCTAAGGTGTATTTGTGAAGAGATAATAAAGTTGTTTAATTTACAATAAAGGCATTTAAAAAATAATATAGTTGTTTCTGTAGTGCTTTAAGAAAAGAATGTACTTTTTAATAGAATGCATGCTACTAATTTAAGTCTTTAATTTATAGCTGTAGAATAAATAATAATGAATAAAGAGAATGATCAATATATAATTTAAGGAGAACTAATGTACATTTATTTTTAAATGTGAGTTCTAAAAAATAAAAGTCTTTTCTCAATAATTTACATTTAAATTTATACTACTAGAAAGGATCATTGCATAGATAATTGTTCCTTTATTCAACTAAGGGGTGCGATTGTGGCATAAAATAAATAAAAAATAATCAAACTTTATTTCAAATCCACAACGGATGATGGTCCTATTAGCAATGAATTGTATTTATCTTCCTAAGTCTATTAAAACACCATAATCCCCTACTCTTGGTTTAGAAAGTAGGGGATATTTTTTGTAAAAGATTTATCCTTTTTTCTCAAAGCACTACACTACATTTAAAAATCCTTCTTCCACTAACGGTGCAGGTTAGCTCAATAAGGAATCAAAATAAGAGAACTTGTAAGCTTCTGAAGAGGTGGACAAAAAAAGATTTAAAATATAAAGCAGACTATATTATACAGATATAGAAAGATATTATAATTAATTTGTGGTAAGTTATGAATAGTTTGATTTATTTAAACTAAGTAGAAGGATATAAAATGTATGTGATTTTTTGCAAATCCCATACGTCTTATTCTATGGAGGAAAAAATATGCTTAAAGACAATTTTAAAATTAGTAATATTCCCGCAGTTTTATGGGGAGAAAAGAGTGAAAAAATTTTCATTGCAGTACATGGAAATATGTCAAATAAAGAAGATACAGTGATTCAAATATTAGCTGAAAAAGCCAATCGAAAAGGTTATCAAGTATTAAGCTTTGATTTACCTGAGCATGGAGAAAGAAAAAATGATAATACTCCTTGTAAAGTACAGTTTTGTGTTAGTGAATTATCTATAATTATGAATTATGCAAAAGAACATTGGAAAGAAGTAAGCGTGTTTGCATGTAGTATGGGAGCTTATTTTAGCCTTTTAGCTTATCAAAATGATATGCTAAAAAAGGCATTATTTTTATCACCGGTATTTAATATGGAACGAATTATCGAAAATATGATGAAATGGTTTAATGTAACACCAGAGCTTTTGCAAAAAGAAGTGACTATAGAAACACCTATTGGTCAAAAATTATATTGGGATTATTTATGCTATGTAAAAGAACATCCTATTAATACATGGAATACAGATACATATATTATGTATGGAGCCAAGGATGAACTGTGCGAATTTGAAACTATTAACTATTTTACAAAAAAACACAGTTGTGAATTAGAAGTCATGGAAGCAGGTGAACATTACTTTCATACTGAAGAACAGTTGAAAATATTTGAGCAGTGGTTACACAAGCACATCGATTAACAAATTATCGTATTTCAAGTATGAAATGAAAAGAGGCGAATATAATTTTCAAAGGTAAACAAGCATATAGGAGGACTCTAAATGGATATTCTATTTGTAATTCTACTTGTTATTCTTATAATTATATTAATGCAAGGTAAGGAATATAAAGTGAATATTAATCGTATTTGGATCATTCCGGCTTTGCTGTGCTTTGTAACAATCCAGTCCATTCTTCATATGGGACAATTAAATATATTGCAATTACTACTATTCGTTGTAATGCTCGGTATTGGATTGGGTCTTGGAGTTATTAGGGGAAAAGCTTTAACATTTCGATTAGATAGTGAAACAGGTCATGTATTACGAAAAGGAAATTGGTTAAGTACAATTATTCTACTTGTTATTTTAGGTGCAAAAGTTTTGATTAAGCAAAGTATGTTTTCTGGCAGTACGCACCAAACATTAACGGTTGTAACGAATGCCTTCTTATGTATTACATTAGGTACCGTGATTAGTAGACGATATTATATTTGGAAAAAATATAATGAATTAACACAAAAAGCGTAAATACATTCGTCCCTTGTTTAACAACGCTGTGAACGGTAATACTAAATAACATTGAACTTTTACAGCAAGGGATGATAATATGATATTCATTTACACAGACTTCGGCGGTACACATACAACTTCACTAGCTGCAGCTTATCATTTGAATAAATTACCAACTGATCGTAAGCTAACGAAAGAAGAAATTTTAAATGTAGATTACTTCAATAAATTAAAAACAGAAGATATGGGGAAAATCATTTTTCATGGAATAGACGAAAATGGTAATCCTGTATATACGATTGGATGCGGCGCATCAAAAGTCGTTGTACCTGCAATGAAGCATTTAGGAGAGATTTTGCAAAAACATTATGAAAGTCATGAAAAGATTATTTTTTCTAATACATCACCAACAGTACCTTTACCAATGACTTTCGGGGGGCTGTTTTCTAGAAGGTTCCATATCGACTTTATCGGTGTACCGTTACTCGTATGGGGAGCAAAAATTTGCTGTGATAATATACAAAGGCTTGTCAGTTATACGAAAGAAGCTGGGCGGTTGACGAATGATTATGTTGTAATTTTAGAAAATGAAACTTTTAAATAATGTATGATAAAAAGAAAATCGAGCAAATGCTTTGATTTTCTTTTTTATTAGTGAAATAGACAAGAAATAGTCACATTTAATATTCATCCACTATAGCCAAAACAATAAAGTCCTGTTACTATTACAGGGATATTCTCTTTTCATAACATAAATATATAGAAAAATTAGAAAAGAGGAATTGAATTAAGGGAGGAACAACATGAAGCCTGTTGCTTGGATTACTGATAGTACAACTGCGAATTTTACAACAGAAGGAGATAACTTTGTTATCCCAATTGAAGTTATTATTGATGGAGTGTCTTACAAAGATTGTGAAGAAGGTGTACGTGAACGTGTTTATAATGCGTTAAACGAAGGTAAAACTGTCACTACATCACAACCTAATATTGGGGAAATGGTAGAGTTATTTACGAAATGCAAAGAAGAATACGAAGAAGGATTTGCAGTTGCTATTAGCGGAAAAGTAAGTGGAACTTATCAAAATATGAAACTTGCTGCTGAAATGGCAGGGTTCCCTTTAACTGTGTTAGATAGTGAATCGACAAGTTATCCAATGGATGAACTAATTAGAAAAGCGAAATCGTTATACAATGATGGTATGACTTTACAAGATATACACAAAATATTAGTTGATGAAAAAAGAAGACCTTTTCATGTGTTTCCAAAAAGTTTAAAAGGTCTATACGCAAGTGGACGTGTAAAGGGAGTTCAATTTTTACTTGGAAGTTTATTAAGTGTTAACTTGATCCTAGAAGTAAAAGGTGGAGAACTTTTACTTGAAAAGAAAGTGCGCAAAATCCAAAAATGTAGAGAATACATTAAAAATGAACTAGAAAAAGAATTACCAAAAGTACTCCATTTGTTCCATGCCAACGATAAAGATGGAGCTGAAGAATGGATTTCAGATATAAGACAAGCATTCCCTGAAATGGATTTCAAACTATATCCATTGCCAATTTCATTTGCTGTTCATGCAGGTGAAGGAACAATTGCGATTAGTTATTAGCAGCAAAACCCGTGAATCATTCGCGGGTATTTTTATTTAATTAAAATAAAAATGGGACCCTGCCAAATGTCCATCAACTCAAGAAAAATAATTGTTCCAAAAACAGAAAGTGAGCTGACTTTTCAGAGTAACTATCTACACCTGCTTCCTATAACAATTAATACTTCACAATTACATATCTAAATGAGTTCTACAGAAATAGTTGAGATGAATAGAATGGTTATTCAAATCGTACCATTATGGAGACGATCGGAATTAAAAATGTTGAATAAATTTGACAATGAATATCATTTTCATTTAATATGAAGTCGTTACATTTAATTGGACATGATCTTTGTAAAAAAAGTCTACTTTTTTATTAATGTAATAGATTCCCATTAAGGTGTCCCTTTCAAAAAATATCACTGATTTTTTATGAATTTAAACGTAGGAAGGAATAAGATAAAAATGAACTGGAAAAAAGGCGGATTATGGATTGTTATTTTTTTCATTGTAAAAGGAACGATTTCTACACTTTTAATTGTTACAGGTGCTAAATATTTTGATTTATCATACATGCAATTGTTAGTACTAATACTGATTTTATTTCTGATTTCTCTAACAGGTCGTAAATTCCTTTATAGATATAAACAAACCAAAAAGCAAAAAGAGATAAATATATAATAAAGCCCCAGAGACCTTTGGATTTCTGGGGCTTTACTTCGACAGTCTTTTTTATTGAACTAACTGGCAGTTTAGCTACACAATAAATATCACTATTTGGTACAGGTTAGTCAACCTTAAGGCAATAACTATAAGGTCTCTAAAACAAACTAGTGGATCAAACCTATTTGTTGGTTCATCTAAACGGACGAAATTCGCGAAATGTTGGTGCTCTCCCATGCCCGTCAACTTAAGGTTTTGGTGTCCACCCACAATGAAAAAAATACTTTCCTTGAGGTATTAAATGAGGCGTATACTAGTGACACAAGTAACCCTAAAGATTGAGTTATTATTTATGGATCTGATGCATAATTAGCAATTCTAATTCATGCTATAAATAATTTTGTATAGAGAGATGAAAGGATTTTCAAAAATAAAAAAGAAGTATGTATAAACAAATACATAAATGGTAGTGATAGTATGAAAATCAGTAAGTTTGCAGAAGTAAATAATGTAAGTGTAGATACGATTAGACATTATTTAGAACTAGGGCTCATTATTCCTGAAAAAAGGGGAGGTCACTATTTTTTTGACGAGTATTGTCAAAAAGATATAGAACTTATATTAAAGTATAAATGGCTAGGGTTTAGCTTGAATGAAATTAAAGAACTGTTTCTTTATAAAAATTTAGGGAAATCTATAGATTACGAAAAAGATACTTTATATCAATCTTTATTTAAAGTGAAATATGAAAAGTTTGAACATGAAATAAAAACTTTAGAGGAAAGAAAAGATAAATTAAAGGAAACGTTAAATAATTTATCTACAGCAAATGAAATTTCAAATTCAGTTTTAGGGGTAGATTTAAAAGTACTTAATTTGTTTACATGTTTTAAATGTAGCGGAAATTTAACTCTTGAAGATGGCATTATCAATAAGAATCAAATTATTGAAGGAAAGTTAATTTGTAATTGTGGTGAAGAATACTCGATTACTTCAGGGATTTTAACAGCCGGAAAATTATTTAAAGCGTATGAAAGGACATCACTTGAAGATTCTATTTCAAATTATATCCATGAAACAGATACTACTTTTTTGGAAAATATACAAAGAGGCGGAGAATGGGCGAAAAGGAAATTAATACAGCTAAATTTAAATGATAAGATACTACTTGATTTAGGATCGGGTCTTGGGTTCTTTTTACGAAATATTTATGAAGAACTACCAGAGGATTGCTTATATATAGCTGTTGATCGAGATTTGAATAAACTTTTATTTTTAAAAGATGTAATTGAAAGAAGAAACCCGAAAAGAAACATTTTATTTATTTGTGCCGACTTTCTAAACATACCTATTCAGAATTATTCTGTTGATATTGTAATTGATCAGTCAGGTTCAAGTAATTATTGTTTTGAACATGAGGATTTTTTATTATACGAGTTAAATCCCCTTTTTAAACCAGATTGTTATTTATTAAGTTCATTTATTTTATTTAATAAATTCAGCATAAATAGCCAAATTACACCTAGATTTCGAGATAATTTTACGTTTTCAAAAGTTAAGGGAGAAATCCAAAAGCTACAGTTTCATTCCATTGATGAAAGAACTTCTAAATATTTGGAACGAGGCGGAAAATACGAAAATTTCTTTGTCCAAGGAGAAGAAATTTATACATATTCATTTTTCGGAAAAAGATGGGGTTAACCCCATCTTTTTTTATTTTTCTTTTAAAAGTTTTTAATACAAGTATATTGATATTGGGTTGACCCGAGAACTTACACTATACGTAATAAGAAGTTAAGTGGGAGGAATAAGTAATGGGGAATTTACGCATACATTTAGAAAATAAAAAAAACAATCAAGAACTAAGAAATATTTGGCTCTATTCAATTGCGAAAACAGTATCTATATTTGGTAGCTCTATTTATAGTTTCGCGTTAGGATTATATGTTTTACAGATAACCGGATCAGCATTAAATTTCGCGATTACGCTCATATTAGGAACGATTCCTATGATTGTTATGAATCCATTTGCCGGTGTAATCGCAGATAAGGTTGATAAAAAGAAATTAGTTGTTTCTATGGATCTGCTAAATGGAGGGGTATTAATCTCATTTTATATATTTAGCAGTAATTATGGATTAAACTTATTCATCATTTATGCTACTACCTTTCTTATAACGGCATTTACAACATTTTTTGGGATAGGATTAGAATCCGCAAAACCCAATATCGTCTCTAAAGAGAGATTAATGAGTATTAATTCTATAAGTAAAATTATCGATTCTGTATCTTTAATTCTCGGTCCTATGTTAGGTGGTATCGTTTTTGCTGTCTTAGATATAAAAACTTTTATAATTATAAACGGTATTTCATTCATCATTTCAGGCATATTCATAATGTTTATTCACTTTAAATTGTTCGAGCATAACATAAATGAGGAATGTTCAATAAAAGAAATTAATTTTATTAAAGATATAAAGGAAGGATATTCTTACTTAATTGAGAAGGAAACTTTAAAGAATACGTTTAGTATTTTAATTTCACTTAATTTCTTCTTAGGATTTGCTGTAACTGTCCCATTACCATACATAATAAACACGGTTCTCAATCTTAGTGCGAAGCAATTTGGTATAATTCAAGGGACTTTTCCAATAGGAATGATAGTTGGTGCAATAATAGTAAAAAAGATAACTGATCGTTTTTCTTATTCCTATCTTTTGAAAAAAATAAGTTTTATGTTGGCAATTTTTATGATAGTTTCAGGAATTCCTGTTTTATTTAAAAGTATTGAAGTAAATAATTTTGTATACGTTACTATATATTGCATGATTATGTTCTTTTTAGGGCTAATGATGGCGCTAATTGATATCCCTTTAATTTATTTCATGCAAAAAGAGGTTCCTGATAAATATAGGGGAAGAGTGCTCAGTATTGGATTAAGTATAGGTAAAATGATGCAGCCAATAGCACTGGCATTATCAGGTCTATTATTAAATCATATTCCAGCCTACACGCTTCCCATTGCAGGAGGGATAGTATTTCTTATGTTGAATAAGGTTTACTCAAATAAGTTGAATTTAGAAATTCATTCAAAAGATTATAGTGTTTAACGTAACTAAATGATATTGTTACATGTTTAAAAAGCGCAGGATCATCATCCTGCGCTTTTCTATCGTAATTCAGCTGTTTGTCTAATAACAATCTTATCAATATCATCTTCTTCATCGCCAATAAATAACCCTCGTTCTTTTAAATAAGCTTCAAAATATAAATCTGCTTCTGCACGTTCATCATATGGCTTTACAGATAGAACGAAACCTAATTTGTTTTGCTCCTCTAAATGAGAAGTGGAGATGTAGGCCGGTACATTATGGCGTAAAAAGAGTTCTTTAACTGGAATAATCATATCTTTCATTAATTTCGTTAACATACTCATTTCAAACTCGAAATTAAAGCGATCTATACTAGATAAATCAGCAAACACTACACCAATAAAACCTGTATTAAATACTTCTTGATATTCAATGTCTCCTTCATGATTTCCGTAAAAATTCTTTTCGATTAAATAATTTACAAAATAAGCAACGCCGTCACTTTTTTCAAATGGTTTCGTTGAAAGAACAAAACCAATTTTCTTCTGTTTATGTAAATACACACATGACATGTATGCTGAAATGTTATGTTCTTTAAATAGAGAACTTGTTGCTCCAGAGAGACCATCTAAAACGTGATGGACGATTTGGAGTTTTTTACGAGCGAAGTAATAGGATTTCTTTTGTAACTCCAATATATCAATAAAGACAGAGCCGATAAAGCCTGTATTTGAAATAATAGGTGCTTGCTTTTTTCTTCCTCTGCGCTTTGCTGGAGCCATTGTTAAAATCATCCCTTCATGTACAATTAAAATAAAAAGAACGTTTGTTCGTATATTTATATTTTACTATTAAAACGCTATAAAGTAAAGGCTTTTTGGTGAAAAAACAACAAAAAAGACACCTATAAAAGGTGTCTTAAACGCTGTAGGGAATAGGGTTCATCCCGACTATTTATATTATGATACAGAAACAATTTCTTCTGTATCTTCTACATCTAAATGACAGTCCATAGTACGAACATCTTGATCTTCATGACTTCCGAAATAAATAGTAATTTTCATATGTATCGCTCCTTTATTCTAGGAATACCTAAAATAATTACTAGTAATGTTAATATTTATTATATACCACTTTTTTCATTCCGACAACGTTATATCATTTTTAATTCTTTCATACTACAACCTGTCATATAAAGGTGTCAAAAAGGGCGTTTTCAAAGAATAAGTAAAATTTCCTATATGTTATATTTAATATGAGGGGTATTAAATCATTACTTTCTATGAAAGGGGAACAATCGATGAATTATCAAAAGTTACTTATAGATAATTTCAAATATAAAACTTCATATGTTGCTCGTCATGTGCAAGGGATGAGTGTAAAAGAAACGAAAGACTATATTGCCATTGACTGCGGATTACCTGCTGATACATTTAATATTATTACTTTACTAAACAATAATTTAACGGATGGTAGCGAGAAATTATATGAGGCGGTAGAACACTATAATCGAAAGAAATTTCCAATGAGTGTTTGGCTTTGGGATGCGGAGCAAGAGCAGACTATAAAAAGCGAATTAATCAAACTCGGTTTGAAAGAAGCAGAACATAATATTGCGATGGTTGCAGACTTAAAAACAATTTCTCCAACATTAGATATGCCAGTAGGTTTTAAAATACAAAAAGTATCCTCATCAGGACAAATACAAAGATTTGGAGAAACGTTAGCAGATCTATTCGGTACATCAGATGAAGGTATAAATGTACAAGCATTCTATAAGCAAATTTCTTCTTTCGATTTATGGAATAGTGAAAATATGAAACTGTACTTAGGTCTTTATAAAGATGAAGTTGTATCTGTTGGTTCATTAGTATGCACGAAAGATAGTGTTGGTATTTATGACATAGCAACTAAAGAAAAAGTGAGAGGACAAGGATTCGGATCTACTATGTTCAATTTCCTGCTGCAAGAAGCAAAACAACTAAAAGATACTTATTGCGTATTACAAGCTTCATCTGACGGGATCAATATTTATAAAAAGTCTGGCTTTCAAGCTGTAGGAAAAATGGCTGTTTTTGAAAATCGACATTTATTTGAATGAAACACCCAAGCTAAATTTCTTTCGTGTAGGAGTTAACATATCGCTATGAAAAAACAATCTATCATTACAATCGTTTGTTCCTTTATTGTAGTAAGTATATTTGTTTTTTATCAAATAAATGAACATAAACATACAAAAGCTATTATTCAATCAAATCATATAAAAAATATTGCACATAGAGGTGCTTCTGCATATGCACCGGAACATACAATAGCAGCCTATAAATTAGGGCAACAATTGAATGGAGATTACATAGAAATTGATCTCCAAATGACAAAAGACGGACATTTAGTAGCTATGCATGATGAAACAGTAAACCGTACAACAAACGGTACGGGGTTAGTAAAAGAACATACATTAGAAGGAATAAAGCAGCTAAATGCAGGTTCTTATTTCAATGAAAAGTATCCAAGTTTAGCAAAGAAAGAATTTGAAAATGCTAAAGTTCCAACGTTAGAAGAAATAATTGAAACGTTTGGGCATAATGCAAACTATTATATTGAAACAAAATCACCTGATGAATATCCAGGAATGGAAGAAAAGTTATTAGAAATTATTAATCACTACGAAATAAAGGATAAAGTTATTATTCAATCATTTAGTGAAGAAAGTCTACAAAAGATTCATAGCTTAAATGTCAATATACCCCTAGTACAATTATTGTCATATAAAAAAGCAGTTCAATTAAAAGAATCAGAGATAGAAAAGTATAAAACGTACTGCATAGGTCTTGGTATGAATTACAAATATATTGATTCAGCCTATGTAAAGAAAATAAAAAAATATGGATTAGAAGTTCATCCGTTTACAGTAGACAATGAAAAAGACATGAAAAAGTTACTTTCATGGGGCGTCGATGGGATGTTTACTAATTATCCGGATCGTTTACATGCAATATTGGATTTGAAAAGTCATGGATAAAAGTATTATTCTTAAAGAAATAATTTACAGATGTTATTAAAGAGGGGTGCAAGTACTAACGGGTATGAAAATGATAGTTCGTCACCCGGATGGTAACATCATTGGATACATTGATCCGAATTTTAAATAAAATGCGGCAAAGAAACTAAAAAGAATCCAATAAACATATTGGATTCTTTTTAGTTAGTTCTATGCATCCAACTTTAAACAATATGATAATGAATTTCTTTATATATATTAGTACGTATTATTTTTCATAACACTAGTCAGAAAGTAATCAAAATGTAATTAATTTTACCTACGCTTTTTATATTTTTTTGATACACTGGCTACGAGGGGAATACCAATTAAGGTTGGTAAAAACCAAAACCATATTGGCGGAAGTAAATTTATAATGGGAATATGAATGCCGATGTTTACTAATAGTGCGGTAACAGCACCGATATAGGAGCCTAACATACCCCTAATATGGTGGTGGAGCCAATTTTTCCAACGCTTTTTTCTTGCAAGGTAACCATAAATCGCAAATGAATAAGAAAAAATTGCTACATAAAATAAATAGGCGATTTTATCCCAGTTCATAATGGATAGTATTATCGCAGTAATTGTGACAACAACGTAGGATGCATGATATATTTCGCCCCATTCTGTATGTTTGCCTTTCTTTTTTGGAGCAACCATCGCTATAATGCCAGTAATTAAGCATATCGTGCCAAATAATATGTGGATGGTCAAAAGAATATTAAAAATACCCATATTAATTTCTCCTTTTTATTTTTATAGTATTGCAGTATAGGAGAAAAGTTGAAAAATATAGTTAGTTCAGCTTAATATATTGAAATGAAGGTACTTCTAGAACAAATTATTCTTAAATTTAGTGAGACACGTATTACGTGAAATGAAGGAGAGACTTCAATGTTTACATCAATTACATATTTACAATCTGGGAATGACAAGCAACAAAAAGTATATGATGTTTTAAATAAACTAAACATAATGGAGGATTTATCTTTATATAGTCCAGTTCTTTGCGGGACAATCCCTTTAAGAATTGATACTCCTCAATCTGACTTAGATATTGTAATGGAAGTACATAACTTTAATGCTTTTGAACAGGAAATGAGATCTTTATATAGTTCTTATGAAGGATTCAAAATAAAAAAGAAAAAAATTAAAAATACCGAATCGATAAAGGTGAATTTTAAATTCAAAGGTTTTGAATTTGAATTATTCGCTCAACCTAAGCCAGTGCGTAACCAAAATGCATATAAACATATGATTGTAGAGTACATGTTATTAATGCAGTATCCACATATAAGGGAAGAAGTAATTCACTTAAAAGAAAATGGTTTAAAAACAGAACCGGCTTTTGCTCACGTATTAAAGATTGACGGAGACCCTTATGAAGAACTTATCTTAATGGGGCAGGAAATGAGATTGTGGTAAATAGTATACATAAAAAATCCTCTTATAAATAAAAGAGGATTTTTTGTTATGTCATTAGCTTACGAATCAAATCACTCAATATATAAATTCCTCGAGTGATTTGTTCTGGAGAAGCATACCCATACGATAAACGTATACATTGATCTGATTCTTCTTCATAAATACGTCCCGGGTTTAAAAGGACCCCTTTTGATAGTGCCTCTGAAAATAATTTTTTCATCGGAATGTGAGGTACAATCTTTAGCCATATAAAAAATCCGCCACTAGGAATATCCCACGCTGCAATATCTGCACAATACTTATTTAAAGCTTGTACCATCATTCGTCTCCGTTCTTTTAAGTGAATTCTTACATCCGCTACATGATCCTCATAAAAACCTTTCTTTATCCATTCTGCAGCAACTCTTTGGGATAAAGAGCTCGATCCATAGTCTGTTTGCATTTTTATATCTGACAATCTATCAATAACAGGCTCTGGTCCGATGATCCATCCTATTCTAAGTCCAGGGGTAAGTGTTTTAGAGAGACTGCCAATATATAATACATGTCCATGTTTATCTATCGATTTTAAAGGAGCTGGTGGTGGTTCATCAATCCATAACTCGCGGTAAATATCGTCCTCGATGATAGGTAACTGTTCCTTTTCACATATTTTTAATATCTCTTTTCTTCGTTCTTTGGACATTAATATGCCCGTTGGATTTTGAAAACAAGGAATCGAATATAAAATATTTTTCTTTTGACTATATTTAGTTCGTTTTATTAGGTCGTTAGGTAAAATACCGTTATGATCCATCGATATACCAGACAGGTGTATATTTGCTGACTGAAATACATGAAGTGAATATACGTAAGAAGGTTGTTCAAGTAAAACTGTTGATTTTCTATGTAAAAGACCAATTGATATTAATTGTAACGCTTGTAAAGCACCAGAGACGATTAATATAGAATTGGGCGATGCGTGAATTCCAAATGATTTTACGTATGTACTTATTGCTTCACGTAAAGGGAAAAAACCCTTTTGTTCCTCGTATCCGAAATAATCTAATTCCTCACATACGTTTTTCATCAGGGACTGCATAGTTTCTAACGGAAAAAGTTGAGGTGAAAGTTCACCTTTACTAAGATGAATAAGTGTTTTATTTACTTCTGCTTCATTTATTTCTCGTACCATTAACTTGCTTGGTTTATGAATACCAGCCTTCACATATTCACTCCAATCAGGCGGGGGATTCGTCGCTAATAATGACCATGTATTATTCGTTACAATTGTTCCTGCTCCCATTTGTCCTTGAATTAAACCGTCTGCCATAAGTTCTTCTAGCGCAGTTATTACAGTGCTCCGATTTACTTGGAATAATTTTGCTAATTGCCGCTGACTAGGAATTTTACTTCCAATTGGCCATTCTCCGTTTTCAATTTTTTCTTTCATATAGTCTATTATCTGCCGATATTTGGGCAGTTTTTTATTGATTGTCATATAAAAAAACTCCCTCATTCATTTTAAAAATACAAACTGGTTGGTTTTTTCATTAAATAACTGGTTGAAGACATTGTATCAACTATTAAATATGATGAAAAGAAATAATTGGTAATAAGAACATGGTTGATTTATTGGAGAGGGAGTGGAATTATGCATAATAAAAAATGGGATTTTCGAATTATATGTGCTCACGCTTTTACGATTCTTATATGGGGAACTGCTTTTCCAGCGATTCGTATGGGACTTGAATCTTACACGCCTGAACATCTTACTTTACTACGATTGTTAATCGCTACTAGCATACTTCTTTTGTTTTCGTTTATATATAAATTACGTTTACCTGATTTAAAAGATATTCCAGTAATTTTTATATTTGGCGCTTTAGGATTTACTATTTATCATATCGCATTAAACTATGGTGAAAAAACTGTAAATGCTGGATCTGCAAGTTTAATTGTTTCAGTCACTCCTATACTAACGGCAATTCTTGCTTCTGTTTTTATGAATGAAAAAATGAAATTAAATGGTTGGATCGGTGGTGTAATTAGTTTTGTAGGAATTGCTTTAATATCATTAAGTCAAGGAGATTCTATTCAATTGAATAGCGGGGGATTATTTATATTATTAGCAGCGGTTTCAGAAAGTTTATTTTTCGTTTTTCAAAAATCGTATTTAAAAAAGTATGGCTTCTTGCCATTTACGATATATACAATTTTGTCTAGTACTGTATGTATGCTAATTTTTTTACCAGGAATTTATCAAGAAATTATAGCAGCTCCAATTGAAGTGAATTTGAGTGTTATATATTTAGGTGTCTTTCCAACAGTACTCCCTTATATTGCATTGGCATATATTATATCTCATGCTGGTGCTTCTGAGGCAACAAGTTCTCTATATTTAACGCCAGTAACTGCGTGCTTTATCGCTTGGATATGGTTAGGAGAAGTGCCAACTTTTGTTTCGGTAATTGGAGGGGGAATTACTATGCTTGGAGTTTTAATTGCACATTTAACAATTAAAAAAGAAATTGAAAGTGAAAAGTACTGCAATACGGTTAGGTAGATTTGTTAGTCTTTGCAAGAGGTTTAATTGAACCATTTTCATTTGAGTAAGAACTAGTTTGATGCTAGTTCTTTTTATTAATATAATGCTCACTATCAATATTCGTATAAAATTGTATAGTTTAATTTTATTTTTACATATACATGATTATCATCTTCTATTTTCCCTATGAGAGGAGAGCATCTTTTGGAAAAAGTATTATTTTTCGGAGACCCAGGAATTGATGACTCATTTGCCATTATGTATGGTTTACTGCATCCTGAAATTGAAATTGTCGGTATTGTAACGGGATATGGAAATGTTCAGCATACTCATGCCGCACATAATGCTGCGTATATTTTACAGTTAGCAAACAGACAAGATGTGCCTGTGATTAGCGGTGCAACAAAACCACTTACAGAAGAAATTACAACGTATTATCCTGAAATTCATGGTCCAGAAGGATTGGGATCCATCCATGTACCAGAAAGTGTGTTATCCATTCCAATATACAATTTTGGGAGTATTGCTGCGATTCTTGTAAAGTACGGAAAAGATTTAACGATTGTCGATGTAGGAAGGTCTACATCATTAGCGATTGCTTTTAATTTATGGAATGAATTAATGTTAAATGTAAAAGGAATATATTTCATGGGTGGTGTCTTTTTAGAAGCAGGGAATGTTACTCCATTGGCAGAGGCAAACGTATACGGAGATCCTATAGCTAGTAAAATTGTTTTTCAGCAGTCTAGAAATTTATCCATATTCCCTTTAAATGTAACGAACAAAGCTGTTTTAACACCAGATGTATTTAACTATATCCAAGCTAATACAAAGAATCCATTCCAAACGATAATGAAACCAATGTATGACTACTATTTATTCGCATACCAAAAACTCAATCCATTTATTGAAGGGCCATTGTTACATGATGTACTCGCTATAAGTGGACTTGTAAATCCGGATTTTTTTAATTTTGTGCATCGTATAGTGAATGTGGATACTTTCGGAGATACGAAAGGACAAACGTTTGCCGATTTTCGTCATAGCTCGAAATCTGAAGGACCTCGAATAGCTTTAGATGTAGACGCAAAAAAATTTATTCAAGATTTTATAAAAATAATGTTATAAATCACTGTCGAAAAAGGGAATTATTTCACTATGTTGAATATAAAAATACATCCTCTTTATAAAGGAGCTTAAAATATTGAATGTCCAGTTAAAGGTTGTTACAAGAGAAAATTGGGAAGACGCACTAAAGTTGCAAGTTAAAGAAAATCAAATGAAATTTGTCCCATCTGTAGCGGTTTCAATTGCTAAAGTATATATAAAGCCAGATGGTGAGAATGTTGGGTACATACCATTTGCTATATATGATGGTGATCTTATGGTTGGTTTTATTATGCACGCTTATATAAGAGAGACATCAGACATGTATTGGATTAACGGATTTATCATTGACCAAAAGCAGCAAGGAAATGGTTATGGTAAAGCAGCATTAAAGGAAATCATTAATGTAATACAAAATAGATTTAAAGAGTGTAAAGAAATTAGATTAACTGTACATAAAGATAACATCTCTGCAAAGAAACTTTATGAACGTTATGGTTTTCAACCATTAGGACACGATTATGATGGTGAGCAAGTATATCGTTTATTAGTTTAATTTTTATTAAGTAAAGGTGTGAAATGAAATATGCAATTTACAGAAGTAAAAATCGAAGTGTTTATTCCCGAAGAATACATTGTATTATTACGAGATGAATTAAATAAAATTGGCGCTTGCAGAACCGGGAATTATGACAATTGTCTTTCCTATGGCTCTGTTAAAGGGTACTGGAGACCATTAGCTGAGGCATCACCTTTTAATGGGGAGATTGGTCAAATATGTGAAGGGCAAGAATGTAAAATTGAAATAAAGTGTAAACGAGAACTTGTAAAACTTGCTCTTGAAGTCATTAATGAAATCCATCCGTACGAAACACCTATGATCTATATTATCCCGATATTGAATGACTATTTTGAGCAAGTATAGATTGAATGACTAGGAGGAATATTCATTGAAAAGTAAATTCCATCATATTGTACGAGCTGTCATGATAAAAGATGAAAAAATACTAGTTGCAGAATACATAGGACATCACTATTTTTTACCCGGTGGTCATGTTGATATCGGGGAATCTGCAGGAAACGCATTAATAAGGGAGCTACGAGAAGAACTAGGAGTAAAATGCAGTATAAAACAATTTTTAGGAGTCATAGAAAATCAATGGCAAGATAAAGAAGTGCTTCATCATGAAATCAACCACATTTTTGAAGTGGATTCACAAGAGTTGTATATTGATATAACACCAAAGTCTAGAGAGTCTCATTTAGCGTTTCACTGGATAGATTATAATAAAGAGGCTTTAAATACTTATAAAATCATGCCAACGCCTTCAATTAAAGAATTACTAGAAAGAAAATTAAGTGATGAACTATTAAATTGTTGGATTAGTAATTTTTAAGTCACTCTATTTATAGTAAATACGTCCATCAAAAGGATATAAAGAAAATAGGCAAAAAAACAAGGTACATCACCTAATGTAAAGTCATATTTTGTTGATGTACGCATTTAGTCTATAGCCTCGTTTCTACTTTATTTACAATAATATTTAAACTTTAAAATTTGGCCGGAATTTATATTTATAAATGGAGGGTTTCGAAATGGATCAATTTCAACATGAACTACAATCGTTAAACCTTAATGATTATCAATCTGGTAATGTTGTGTATTGGGATCAACAACAAAATCAATATCCATATTACTACATTCAAGACGATGCGCGTCGTTGTGGCGGATGTGGTGGACGCTGTGGTGGCTGTGGCGGCTGTGGCGGCAGATGTGGTGGTTGTGGAGGTCGTTGCGGCGGGTGTGTCGGTTGCGCTGGATGTTTCGGTTGTTTTAATTGCTGGAACTGGTGGATTATTTAAGTATAGTAAATCACTAATATTTCACATGAAAGAAAGGTATAAATACTGTTTCTACTTTTCTTTCATGTTGTTATGTTTAAAAAGTTTAAGGGAGGGTATGTATTTGTACGAATATGAAAAAATAATTTCATGGGTAGAGAATATTAAAAAAGAAAATTATAGTTCAGCAGCGGCACTTTGTATTATAAAAGATAACAAAATTGTACTAGAACATTATAGTGGATATCATTCTAATACAGCTACAAGTAAAAAAGTAACAGCATCTTCACAGTTCAATGTCGCTTCCGCGAGAAAAAGTTATTTAGGATTAATGGTAGCGTATGCGCTTTATGAAGGGAAAATAAACTCTATTGATGATGAGGCAATAAAGTATTTTAAAGACTTCGATCCTTTATTACTCGGTAAAACAACGATAAGACATTTAGTAACTCATTCACACGGTCTAGGAGAAACGGATGACGGTACAATTTTCCGTGAATTTGAACCTGGACAAGCTTGGGCGTATAGAGATATTAATGTGCGAATGATGACACGTCTTATTTATCAGTTATATGACAAAAGTTTTTCTGAATTGTTAAAAGAGCGTGTATTTAAACCTGCTAATTTCCAAGAAACCGGATGGAGAATTCAGCAAGATGAAAATTTAGTTAAAGTTGTAGATAATCCAAATGAAGACGCGATAAGTAAAATCGGTTCAGTAGATGACGGTACTGAAAAAAATCTGTTCGTCTCAGCTAGAGAATTTGCTTATTGGGGTAACCTTCATTTAAATCAAGGGATAATAAATAGTAAACAAATTGTTCCAAAAGAAGTTTTTGAAATTGCTACGAGTTTGCAAAGTCCGGCGTATAAAAATAATAACCTGCCACAAAATGGGGTGTTTTGGTTCGTTCAGAATGAACCTGCACGATTAAGTGAACTTGGTGAACGCGTTCCAAAAGGGTCATATCAAATATTAGGAATTACTGGACCAACCATTTTAGTAATTCCTGAATATAATGTAGTTGTTGCAAAAATGTATAATAAAAGATACAACTATGGCGGTGATAATTACTTATATTATTTACGTGAGTTTAGCAATTTAGTCGCAGATACATTTAGCAGCAGTAAAAATAAAACGATTAGGGCATAATTACTCCTATAACAAAAAGGAGTGAACTAAAATGAAAAAGAAACTATAAAAGATACAATTACAGAACAAAATGCGATTTACAGTGATCCAAAAGATGCAGCTAATATGCAAACTGTACCGCAGCCGAAAGATTTTGAGGAAATCGAATATTAATTTCTTCTCCGACTATTTTATGAAAGAAAGATACGTCTTAAGTCCCATCACATTTTAGAAATCATTTGATAACATATATACATAAGCATTTGAAAATGTCTTATCTTAACAAAGTTTTCTTTAAATATATCTGATATAACCTGCAAAAAGGCACTTCTTAATGAAGTGTCTTTTTGTGTATATGAACTTAATTTCCATTTTTCGCACTGTATCCTGCATTTTATGATGGATATACTAACTGTGAAATTCATATCTAGATAAAAGAAGGGGACAGTTAGTATGAAACAAACTTCTATAAATCCGCTATTAATTGTTCTAGGTACAATTATTATTCAAATTGGCCTTGGAACAATTTATACATGGAGTTTATTTAATCAACCCCTTGTAAGTAAGTTTGGATGGAACCTTAATTCCGTTGCGATAACTTTCTCCATAACAAGTTTTTCTTTATCATTTTCAACCTTATTTGCAGGAAAGTTGCAGCAAAAATTAGGACTTCGTAAACTTATTGCTACTGCAGGTATTGTATTGGGACTCGGCTTAATACTCAGTTCACAAGTTTCTTCATTACCATTACTGTATTTATTAGCTGGTGTTGTTGTTGGTTATGCGGATGGAACAGCTTATATTACGTCACTATCCAATTTAATTAAATGGTTTCCAAATCGTAAAGGGCTTATTTCTGGTATATCTGTTTCAGCATATGGAATGGGTAGCTTAATTTTTAGATATATAAACGGAAATCTAATCGATACTCTTGGTGTATCACAAGCATTTTTATATTGGGGTATTATCGTTTTACTTTTAGTATTAATCGGATCGTTCTTCTTACGTGAAGCAATTGTAAGTAACACCGTAACTGAAACATTACACAATGACTATACTCCGCGTGAAATGATGCGAACGAAGCAAGTATATCTCTTATTTTTTATGCTATTTACATCCTGTATGGGTGGTCTGTATTTAATCGGTATGGTAAAAGACATTGGGGTACAGCTCGTTGGCCTTAGTGCAGCAACCGCAGCTAACGCTGTTGCAATGATTGCAGTCTTTAATACTATAGGTAGAATCATTCTCGGAACGTTATCAGATAAAATAGGTCGATTAAAAATTGTATCTGCAACGTTTATTATTATTGGATTGTCAGTCTTTACTTTAAGTTTTATACCACTAAATTATGGGATATATTTCACTTGTGTAGCAAGTGTCGCCTTTTGTTTCGGCGGTAACATTACAATATTTCCAGCTATTGTCGGCGATTTCTTCGGTTTAAAAAATCATAGTACAAATTACGGAATTGTTTATCAAGGTTTCGGATTTGGTGCACTTGCAGGGGCATTCATTGGAGCACTACTTGGTGGATTTCAACCAACCTTCATTACAATTGGTGTATTAAGTATTATATCTTTCGTTATTTCTATTTTAATCCGTCCACCAGATGTAGAGAAGAAAAAAGAAATAAAACAGTTACACCGAAAAACAGCTTAATTCTAAAAAGAGTCCTTATGCTAGGACTCTTTTTTACTTACTCAGTAAAGACAGGAAAATACAATTATGAAATTGAATAGAAAATATAAAAGGAGCGTGATACTTAAAATGAAAATAGTAAAGCAATGGATACAAAAAGATAGTGATTACATAAGAGAAAAAGTAATTGAATATAATCAAAAATATCTTTCAGATGAAGAAAAAACACCTTCAGAAAAGGTTAGTTTTATAGTAAGAAACGAAAAAGAAGAAATAGTAGGTGGGATAACGGCAATAACATTTTGGCACCATGTACATGTTGATTTCCTGTGGGTTGCTGAAGAATATAGGCAAGCGGGATTCGGAAGCCAATTAATAAAGCTTATTGAAGAATTTGCAATTGAAAAAGAATGTAGGCTGATCAACTTAGATACGTTTAGTTTCCAAGCCCCTGATTTTTATACGAAGCTTGGATATAAAGTAATCGGAGTAAGTGAGGATCATCCGAAAGGACACAATCATTACTATTTAGAGAAAAGGTTATAAAACATATTGAATTTAGAATCAAAAAAATAATTGGAACGTACTTTGAATCATTTTTTCAAAATGCGTTCTTTTATATGTATCAGTAGCTATTGCTTATTACCTATTGAAATAGCAAGTAAATGAAATACTCAACTAACTTATATATATATCAAAACGAGTTAATGTTAGAATGAAATAAAGACAGAAAATTCCTTTTATTAAAATTGAAGGGGGTACATATGAAAAAAGTAAATGTTACATACGCGCTTTTGTACGACAAAACTTACGAAAAGATCTTAATGGTAAAAAACAAAGGGAAAAATGGTTCTTATTACACGTTACCAGGCGGTGCAGTTAAATTTGGAGAAACGTTAGAAGAGGCAGTAATTCGGGAAGTGAAAGAAGAAACAGGGCTAAGTATATCTGTAAAAGGGATTTGTTTCATCAGCGAAGCTTTTTTTGAGGAAAGAGGACATCATGCAATTTTCTTTAATTTTTTAGGCGAAATAACCGGCGGAGATATATTTATATCAAGGCCAAAAGAAATTGAAGAAATTACTTGGATGAAATTACATGTAGCAGCACCGTATTTACGTATACCAAAACATTTACTAGACATTTTACAAAGAAAAGAAACAGTACCTTACATTTTTAATGGAACAATCGTTCATCAATCTTCATAAAAATATCATTTCACATAAGGCGGGGGAAAAATGGAGTTTATCGTTAATCATAAACACTTCACTCAAGCACTTTCAGAAGTAAGTAAAGCCATATCGACAAAAGCTTTAATTCCTATTTTATCCGGTATCAAAATAACAGCAGATCAATCTGGAATTACTTTAATCGCAAGTAACTCGAATATTTTTATCGAGAAATTTATCCCTATTTCAATAGAAGACAAACAAATTGCGACCATCTTAAAAACAGGAACTATTGTTGTACCTGCAAAATATTTCATTGAAATTATAAAGAAAATGCCAAGTGATATAATAATAAAAAGTAAGAATGAGCAAATAATTACCATACAATCAGAAGAAATCATTTTAAACTTAAATGGCTTTTCAGTAAATGAGTTTCCGAATGTACCACGTATAGACAATCATGCAGAAATACAAATAGAAACAGAACAATTGCTTGAAGTGTTTAAACAAACTGTCTTTGCAGTAGCTAAAAATGAATCTAGACCTGTTCTTACTGGAGTACATATAGAGTTAGATAATACTAAATTAATTTGTGCTGCAACTGACTCACATAGACTCGCTATACGTGAAACGCTAATTTCTTCAGATGCAAAAGCAAATTGTATAGTACCAAGTGCAACTATAAGTGAACTTCTAAAACTAATGAACAGCAATTCGGAATACGTATACATCTATCTTTCAGAGAGTCACATTATTTTTACATTCGGCACAACTACGTTATATTCAAGATTAATTGAAGGGAAATATCCTAATATATCTGGTCTCATTCCAAATGAATTTCAAACGGTTATTAACATAGATAGAAAAAAGATTTTACAAGGGGTAGATCGATCAAGTTTATTAGCAAGTGAATGGGCAAATAACAACGTCAACTTAGAAATCATCAACAAATCCACAATTAAAATTTCTTCTAACGCTTCTCAGATTGGTAAAATATCTGAGACACAACAAATAGATGTGATTCGTGGCGAAAAACAATTAAATATATCTTTCGATGGCCGATTTATGATAGATGCTTTAAGAGCAATAAAAGAAGAAACGGTTACGTTAAGTTTTGGTGGTTCTATGAGACCGATATTAATTGAAGCAGGAGAGCAATCTGCAGCAGTACATCTTATATCGCCAGTTAGAGCTTATTAGGAATAAAAGAAGGAAGTACATTATGTACAAGCACACTGTAGAGAAATAAACTTAAATACAAATAAAGAGCGAATCCCTTATAAGAAGGTTCGCTCTTTATTACATTGATTATTAAACTTCTCGCCACCAAGCTGATGAGGGATAACCTGTAGATTTTAACGTAATAGATTCACCAATTTGTGGCGTTGCAACTGTAACTCCTAAACGCTTTGCTTCTTTCGTAACACGTTCAATAGGATCACTCCATTCATGTAACGCTAATGTAAAAGCACCCCAATGAATCGGAAGTAGTAATTCTCCTTTAACGTCAATATGAGCTTGTACCGTCTCTTCTGGCAACATATGAATAGCAGACCATCGTGTATCATATTGTCCACATTCCATTAATGTAAGATCAAATGGACCGTATTTATCACCAATCTCCTTAAAGTGAGGCGCATACCCGCTATCACCACTAAAGAAGATTTTAGTTTCTTGACCAAGGATAATCCACGAACACCATAACGAACGATCTCTATCTGTCATACTTCGTCCTGAAAAATGTCTTGCAGGAGCACATACTAACTTTATAGTGTCAAACGTAATTTCATCCCACCAATTATGCTCACTAATTTTACTAGGTGAAACACCCCACTTAATAAGATAGCGTGCAACTCCCATCGGAACGTAAAAATGCTTCGTGCGATCTTTTAATTCCATAATACTTTTGTAATTTAAATGATCATAATGGTTATGAGAAATGATAATCGCATCAATTTCTTGAAGGTCTTCACGTTCTAAAGAAAAAACGCCACTATAACGTTTACTAGTAAAGACAGGGAATGGGGAAGAGGCATCTCCAAGCATAGGATCTAACAACAGCTTTTTACCTTCTATTTTTAAAAGAGAAGCAGAATGGCCAAACCACGTAACACTCTTTAAAGATTCATTATCTTTATTCGATAAAACGATAGGTAAATTCTTTATAGGCCGCAGCTTTGATTTCATTTTAAAGTAATCAGTCATTAAACCTATAATATCTTTCGGTTTAAAATTCACATCAGTAGGAATTTGATTTATATATTTCTTTTTCATTAGTTCTCCTTTTTACGTTTAACAATATACGTATGTGGTTATTGTAGCTATTTGTAGTTTAAACGATATCATTTTACCTTTCATCTTAAATGCAGTACATTTCATAAATTCGTCAAATTCATTATTTGTATCTATAAAATGTAAACCATATAGCAGCTGAAACAAATTTTAAGCAAATGTAAATTGTTTTAATTAAGTAAAATCCTTCTCGCAATCAACAAAGAACATACGTTTCGTTTTATATTAAAGAAGCAGGTAGATATTTAATCATTTAAAGGAAGGAGAGTTTGTAAATGTATAGGGAAAGTAAAAAGAAGTCAAAATGTAAACTATTAAAATCTGAAATAATTCATCTGTATGCAGAAGGGAAGAGTACCTCAGAAATCGCCTTACTTGCTAACGTGTCAGCTAGATACATCCGTATGGTTTTAACAGACAATAACGTTCCAAGGCGAGCTATAGGTAGTTGGAAGAGAAAGTATGACATAAAAGAAGATTATTTTAAAACTTGGTCAAATAACATGGCTTATATTTTAGGATTTATAGCAGCTGACGGCGTTATATCAAAAGGAAATCAATGTGTCAGTATCTCGCAAAAAGAAAGTGACATTTTAGAAGATATAAAAAAGAACTAAACACAAACCAGCCACTTTACCAAAATAAAAATACAAGTGTATATATGTTAAACATTGTAAATCATTCGATATACAATTTCCATACGTCCCAGATGAATATTTACATCACTTTGTTCGTGGTTATTTTGATGGGGATGGACATGTAAACCCTTATAAATATTTTGTTAGCTTTGTTGGAGGCTCATATAGTTTTATGAACTTTTTTAAAGGCATCCTTGAGAGTAATAAATTCCAATTGAGTTTTGTTGACAAAGAAAAACAATATCGCATATATCTAAGTGGTAAAGATAATGTTAATAAATTTTCAAAGTGGATTTATAAAGATAAAGGATTGTATTTAAAGCGTAAATACAATGTTTTTCAAGAAAAAGAATAAATGTATAGGAATATGTAAGAGTTTAAGGTATTTCAAATATATATACAATACAGAGAGTGTAGGTAGAATATATATGGTATAAAACATTTGAAACTTCAGATTACTTACTGGATAATTGAGTATACACATATAAAATTATTAAAGGAGGAATATACATTGCAAAAGAAATTTTTGAATCCAGAAACCATGCCAGTAACTTTAGGATACTCACATATAGTCGAGGTTAGCAACGCCAAACGGACGGTCTATATATCTGGACAAATCGCAATAAATACTGATGGTCGAATAGTTGGAATTAACGATTTAACTTTACAAACAAGACAAGTTTTTGAAAATATAAAGGCTGCTTTAGAGTCTTCAGAACTAAACTTTAATGATGTTATAAAATTAACATTTTTCTTAACAGACATTTCACA
Organism: Bacillus sp. NPDC094077; assembly: GCF_050279465.1. Taxonomy (NCBI): domain Bacteria; kingdom Bacillati; phylum Bacillota; class Bacilli; order Caryophanales; family Bacillaceae; genus Bacillus; species Bacillus sp. NPDC094077. The sequence goes on from NZ_JBNNUF010000002.1 coordinate 460,524, forward strand.
AATGGCCATAGTTAGAGATATCCGTGATCAGTACATCAATACAAACAATCCACCAGCAAGTTCGGCTGTAGAAGTTAACAAACTAATTCACGACGAATTATTAATCGAAATCGAAGCAATTGCTGTAGCAAACTAATATATAAACATATTATTTAATCAATCTCAAAGCAACTTGTTTAAAATTAACGATTAAATAAGTTGCTTTTTATTATTTTAATTAAAAAGCATTTACGGGAATATAAATTATGAATACCAAAGTTATCAAATTACACCGATTCAAAAAACAACGAACTAACCACATACAAACAAAGAAAAGGGGAGTATACCAACAACAACTAATATATAATAAGTTTATTACTTTTTTCTAGTTGACATAATATATATTATAGGCAGTTATAGAAACAAAGTAATCCCGTGTATCAAAAACCAAGTAAACTATACTTAATGAGACGAAACGGAGATTTTTAATGAGATTCATACAAATTCTTTATTACATGAATTTCTGTTATTTTTATTGTTAATTTTACAATCAATCATTTATAGCAATTCAAACTTAAAAAGTTTTGATCAAATCTGTATAATGAATCGCGAATAATTTTTCAGCATAAAAATTATTTATATGAAATAAATTTTTTCTTTATAAATTAATTTATAAACGTATTTTATGAGTTACTTTATAATTTTATTGCTATTTATATGCGTTTTATCAAATGTGCATTTTTTTCGTATTTTTCTACATAAACACTTGACTTCTAGTCTATATAGCATGTGTTATCTTAGTTAACATAACGTTTATTTTTAACGTAAAAAAATCCTCCCCACCTTCAGGAAGATTTTTTAGTTTGCTATTATTTTATTTATATCTTTTAGTAACAATCCCAATTGTAAATGACGTTGGAAAAATCTAGATTTAACAAATCTTCCTTGCGTACAAAGAAATTTGCAACACCGGAATCTCCCCACATAATGTTTAATGAATCGTCTGTATCAATTTGTAACAATAATATATCATGCTGTTGGTATTTTTCTTCCCATTCTCTTGGATCTGTCTGAGTGAAAAACGGATAGCCGCCAATTTTATGTCCTTGATCTTCACATAGTTCATCATATAGTTCACCTAATTCTGTTTCGTTCTCTTCATCAACAATTTCTTCCCAATCAATGTTATCACTAAAAATCTTTTCAAATCGATAATCTCTTGATGTTACTGGTTGATAATCCAATTCAAACTTTAGTTTCGCTACTTGGGGTATGATGAAATGCTCTAATTCTAAAGTGTTTAAATAACTAAAATCAGTAATAACCTTAGTTAAATCTTCTGTAATTGTAGAATGATAAATAATTCGAAAGTCTTTTTGGCTTGTTGGATGATCAAAATCTGCTCCAAAAAGCTCATCATCAGCACTTACGAAAAACTGTAACATGCCGTGTTGAGGTATATATTCAATATGCGGAATTTCTTCAAAGTTTAACTGCGCAAGTAGCATCATAGGTTGTCCATTTGAGTCTGTAGGATGTTCTTGATTTATAGGTAAATACGGATAGCCGCCAAACTTACTTTCAAAAAGAGTTGTCTCGGCTTGCGTTCCAGACACTTTAATATACGGTTTCACGCTTTCTTCTAAAATACTACGATACTGTTCTAGTTCTTTCGGAATTTGAAGTTGATACGTATCCTTCATCACTTTTGCCTCCCTATAGTAACTAATTGAAAACGCCTTACTTAATTATATAGCAAGAGATAACTTAATTGAAAATCGTTAAAAATCCGTTTTCACCCTCGTTTTTTGCGCACTTGGCGGACAAAGTAAATTATGCTCTAAAACCTTTTTATTTATAGTTCGAATTAAATCCGCTGCTTCCGCTGTATTTGTATTTTCTTTTAGTCTTTCTTTTAAATCATCAATTTCTTTTGAAAGCTCAATCCACCTAGGTAAAACGTGATTATTTTTCAATGTTCTATAAAGTTGCTTTTCAGGGTTGTACGAAAGATCTTTATCAAGATTAAGAGGTTTCCCTTTACCAGGTAAATTATCAAAAGTCCCTTTCTTTTCTGCCTGTTTAATGATAGAACTAATATGATCCTCATACGTATAGGACCAAACTTTCTCATCTTTCACTAAAATTTCTTGTTTTTTTAATTTTTTATCTAGTTCTTCTTGATTCATAGATTTTCGCCCCTTTTTATTTTATAGTGTGGTTTTTGTATGTTTCAAAGCTCTTAATCCATCAAATAACTTTTCTCGCCGCCACACACTGTCATGATCGCCTTGAAACTCTTCATAAGTGATTAGTTATCCCTTATCTTTTAAAGCTCTATATAAACGCTTATTAACCGTTAAAAGAGGTTCATTTTCAAGTTGTCCTGTTATCATATGAAATTTAAGATGAGATGCGTTCAGATTACTAGATAAAATCTGATGCTCAGTCCAAGGAACTTTTTCAAATCCATCCTTTTTCCAATGGACGAATTCAGACAGAGACAACACATTGCCCAAAATATAAGGATTTCGAAGTGCTGCATAAAAAGCTGCTAAACCACCACGCCTGAAACCAGCAATTGTTGTATGCTTCGCCTCTTGATATACATGATATCTAGCTTGCAGCCATGGAAGTAATCTAGCTGTTAAAAATGCATTCGCTCTATCGTTATAAGTTAGCTCATCTAACCGATTAACATGATCTATAGCAACAGTAATACAAGGTGGAATTTCTTTTTCGTAGATTAAATAATTGAGCGTTCTTTCGATTGAAAGATTTTTAATAAACGACTCCCCATCAAACACAATGAGAAGTTCTTGAAGGTGTGAAGTGTGAGAATAATCATGAGGTATATAAATATGAATCTTACGTGTATTATTTAAATTTCGATATTATTATCCAAGAGCCTTGCTACACTTTTTTGTAATAAGGCTCTTTAAATTCATTTCATTCATATTGAACTAATAAAATATATGTAGTTAAATGAGTTATTTATTAGAAAGTTTATCAATTGCTTGAATAGAAAGTTCCAACGCTTTTATTCTTCTTTCTAAAAGCGTTCTTTGAGGACTCCCAGCCCTTGACTTATCATAAATCTTTTCGATTGATGGAAGCAAACCAATAAGAACATTTCGAGCTTCTGCTAAATCTTCCTGAGTATAATGATGAGTTTCTTGATTCCAAACACTTTCTAACATCTCTAAGCCGATACAAACAGCTTTGAGTCTTTTTTTCACTAAAGTAGTGTTTGAGCCTTTTTGAGTCATCTGTGACAAGGCATTTTCAAGTTTACGGATTGTTGACTGTAAAGATTTTACTGATTCTACTTTATCTACATTTGATACATTTTCCATGTTAAAACTGTCCCTTCTTCGTTTTTTAAATTATTTTTCTTGATATTTGATAATATCATTAAGAAGCGGATTTTACTCGAAATATTTGAGTTGGGCATTAATTTAAAGGAAAACAGCTACCAAACTTCTCTCTCCTCCCCTACATCATTCTATATGTACTTCTTTTTCTTCATTAGAATTCCTATATAAATAAGTTATTAATATTGAATGTTTTATGAACAAAAAAACGCACAAGCAATGTAACCTGTACGTTTTTATCTTTATTCAGTAAGGTAATAAAGTAATAATTTCCGGGCCTTCTCATAATTCATGAAATCGCTATACAAAATGGGATACTTCACAATTTCTGTTTCTATAAAACGATATTGCGGAAACCATTCAAAAAACGATTTCCTTAACCACTTTATTTGCTGAAACGAAATATTCTTTTCTTTTTTATTTAATACAGAATTTAAAGTTGCTGCTGTATGCATCCAATAATGATTAAAATCAGCATTTATCACGTCATCTTCTGTAAATTTACTTTTTAAGTCTCGCTGCAATTTTCGTGTATCGCGATAAGGAAACGGTTTATGCAGTGGCCTATGCAATTTCATCAATTCATTAAAAATAATTTCTTTTCCTAATATCAACTTTCCACCCCTTTATTTCTCCATCCAATTTAATAAGTTCTTATAATGATGTTGAGCATCGTTATACCCAAGGTTATATAGATTAACGAGCTTTTCCTTATTTCTTTCTATTCCACTTATCGGAAGCTGTACACTTGGCTGAATTACATAAAAATTATCTTTTTGTTCCTTATGATTCATATAAGATATCGTTTCATTATAAAAACGATAATGTTCTACTAAAGACTCTGCTATTTTTGGATATTTTCTATATAAAATTTTAGCCAATCCAGACAATTTATTACGCTGCTTTTCGTATCCATCTGGCTTTGTCATAATAACAACGTTCTTTTGATAACCATCTTTTTGTGCTTTAAAAATGGGAATAGGATCTATAATCCCTCCATCTAACAATTTTCGATTATCATATTCTACAGCAGGTGCTATAAAAGGCACTGAGCTTGATGCACGAATGATTTTTAAAATATCATTTCCGTGTTCTATTTTATTGTAATAAACAGTTTGTCCCGAATGACAATCAGTCGTTCCTATTACAAACTGTTCATTTGAATTTAAGAAAGTTTGAAAATCAAATGGGACAATTTTGTTCGGCACTTCATCAAATAAAAAGTCCATTCCAAATAATTCACGTTTTCGAATTAAATTTCTATAAGATATATATCTGTGATCTGAAACTAGCTCTGTATTTACTTTCTTATTTCTCCCTTTTTGACGTGACAAATAGGTTGCTCCCATACAGGCCCCAGCCGATACGCCGATTACATAAGGAAAGAATAAGTTCTTTTCCATAAAATATTCGAGTACTCCTGCAGTATATAAACCTTTCATTCCTCCGCCCTCTAATACTAAACCGATATTCTTCATGCTATATCCCTCTGCTTCTTTTTTCTTACTTATATGTTAGCACAAGATTTTAGGATGAGGTTATATAAAATAATTGCAATAAGCAGAAAAAACTATAGATGCAATGTCATAATGTATTTAGGCATAGCATGTTACAATATAAGAAACTCATTCCACATATGATAAAGGAGGTATTTCAAATGGGTTTATTTAGCGGTATTTTAGGAAATGCATCAAATACAAGTTCTGAAAGTGTAGAACGTGATTTAGAGAAGATTATGCTAGACGATGAGAAAGTTGAGCATGCTTATAAATTAATTCGTGATTTAATTGTATTTACAAATCGTCGTCTTATTTTAGTAGATAAACAAGGGGTAACTGGCAAAAAAACAGAATACCATTCTATCCCTTATAAAAGTATTACACAATTTAGCATCGAAACAGCTGGGCATTTTGATTTAGATGCAGAACTTAAAATTTGGGTGTCTAGTATGGAGGATCCAATCACGAAAGAATTTAAAGGTGACGATAGTATTTTAAGCATTCAAAAAGCGCTAGTAATATATACAACGAAATAGCGATTTTTGCATGTTTATTCATTTAGGAAAATAATAACCCGAGTATTTTGGAAGAATATACATTATTATTGCATGTTTAATCTGTATTAACATAAAAAGGTAAAGCGTATTTCAAATGCTTTACCTTTCTTTTTTGTAATAAATAAGTGTAGTTTTTTCACTTAATTTCTTTTCTAATTGTGTTCTTTTATAACCCATCTTTTCATATAAAAAACAATTTCTCTCTTCTTCTAAAATAGTAGCAAGTTCCCAACTCATTGCTTCAGGAAACATTCCTTCGATTAAAATAAGTATCTTTTGAGCAATTCCTTTTCCTTGATAACTTGGATGAATAAACATTGGACTGATCCAAAATTTATAGGGTACTTCTTTTTGTGATATGCATAGCGCTCCAACAAGATTCGAATCCACTATTATTTTATAGAAGCCACCGTCAGGATTATTTATTCTTAAAATAGTTTTTTCGATTGCTTCATTTCCCGGACTTGTTTCATAGTCCTTATATTTATTTAATAAGGGTTTGAATGAATCTATTTGCATCTGAAATATAACTTCTGCATCAGTTTCTGTCGCCTTCTCTAATTGAATCTCCATGTTACCAATTTAGACGCTTTCTTAATGAAGTTATATGAGCTGTATGATGACGGCCATGCCATGCGTATAGTCCAATTGCAACAGCAAGTTTTGTTTCACCAGATTCAGGATGATTAAATGTCTTTTCTAAATCTTCAAGTTCTAGAGAATATAAAAGGTTAACCCATCTTTTATGTAATGAATCTAGCATAACAAGTGAAACATCTACTGGTAATTTCGAATCAGGTAACTCTGCCCACTTTTCTTCTTTATACGGTTTAATAGTTGGGTTCTTCTCTGTTAGTGCTAATTTAAAGCGTATGTAGCTATTCATATGGCTATCAACAACGTGATGAACAACTTGGCGAACCGTCCATCCGCCAACGCGATACGGTGTGTCTAACTGCTTCTGATCTAAATCTTTAATTGCCTTTGTTAGTTCATTAGGTAAATCTTCAATTTCTTGAATCCATGTATCAATCATTTCTTCAGTTATAGGACGTTTATATGTAAATTGCCCAATTGGATAACGTAAATCATTCATGAATAAGTCCCCCCTATTATTTTGAACACGAAGTAGTTCTCCAAATATAATGTACAAAATTTACACGTTCTCCGTTTAATTCTACAGAAGTTATATCTGCTTCGTCTTTATAAGAAAATCCGCTTTTTTCTAGTACAATTTGTGATGCGAGATTATTAGTCGTTGTTTTAGCATGAACCTCATTAATTTTATTATTTTTCGCTACGTCTAAAATTAATTTTACAGCTGCTGTTGCAACCCCTTTTTTAGTAAACTTTTCTCCGACTCGATAACCTAACGAACTGATTCGAGTTTCCGTATCTATATCTACTAAATTTATTCGTCCTACAATTTCTTTTTCTTCATTACGAATTAAATAAAAATAAGAATTTCCATCCGCCTGTTCTATTAATAAATCGTCTAGTAGTTTTTGGAAATATTCAAAATCAAAATATTGCGAACCACGATTTGGTACCATTGTTTCAAAAAAAGATTTATTCGTAAGTTCAAACGCAAATAATTCCTCAGCATCTTGTTTCTTTAGTTGTTCTATGTATATCTCCATCACGTATACTCCTTCTTAATTTACTAACTGTAATACATTCTTTGTTAATCAATTATTTTCCTGCTATTTCTTTCGATTAAGTAATACAGCAAGTAGCACTTTCGGATGGAATAGATGAAATGGACTACGAATCAAATTCATCACTCGTACTAATCGAAGATAAACGTCAGAATCACTTGCAGATAGTCGATATATTTGTTTCGTATACCATAGCTGAAATTTTTGTTTCGTAGTTAACTCTCCCTTTAGCTGTGGGTGACGCGATATTTCCGTTGTTGTCATATCCCAAGGGGTTTGTATGATGTTAGCTGTCTTTTTATAAAATTGTCGTGTAAATGTTTTATCAAGCTGTTTTCTACCTTGCAGAAGTAATTGCAACTGGTGAGCTTCCATAGCTGCAACTGAAACACCTTGACCGAAAACGGGATCAAAACGACATTGTGCATCTCCAACTACTAACAATCCTTCTGGTAAATTATTAACTAAATCAAATCGCCGACGTACTTGATAAGGAATTTTGTATGTCTTTATATCAGTAATTCCCTCAGCTTTGTTTAGAAAATCTGTCACATTAGGGATTGATAGATTTTCAGCGAAATCATAAAACTCATCATCTGTTTGTGGTGCCTTCTCATTTGCATATCCACTGAAAGTAACAAAATAACGATTATCTTCAATCGTTTGAATAAGAACACCATAAGGATTTTCAGGAAAACTTGGAGACATTAGCATATTACAACAGTCTAACTCCTCATTTTCTTTAAGTTTGAACATTTTCGTTGCGTAAAATAAATCAATACGAACTTTCTCTTCTTGCACTTCAATTTCGTATTCTCGTAGCCACTCTATACTTTTCGAACCAAATCCACTCGCATCAACAACAATATCTGCATGAATTTCTTCTTGCGTACTTGTCTCTAAACGTTTAACTTTTACTCCGCACACTTTGTTAAGTTTTCCATCTACTAATAACCCTTTAACCAATGTTTCATATTTAATGGTGATATTTGAAATTTGATCAATTCGTTTTTGAATATGCCATTCAAGTAAAGGACGACTTTGTTGAATCATATGTACTTCTCCTATGAATGGCTGTTTCCATAAACCAAATTGATGCCATTTTAAATCACGAGTAAAGTTATTTACGATGCTGCCCGCTTCTATTAATTCATTAGTAATAGTTGGGAACAAGTCTTCAATTGCTTTTTCTCCGCCTTTTAATAACACATGAGGATGATTGCCTTGTGGAACTCTTTTTCTCGAAGCTTTTCCATCCCATCTTTCTCCAGATTCTAAAATGATTATTTCTTTAAAAGAAGTTGATAATGCTTTTGCTGCAAACTTTCCCGCCATACTTCCACCAATAACAATAGCCTTATTAAACATATTTTCCCCCTTAATGAAAAGAGATCCTGTCGTGTATAAATGAAACAGGATCTTAACTAAATTGCTTCTTTATCATTATAATTAAAACACATGAGTAAATTGCAACGTTAAAATTATAATACCTAATCCCCATACGTAATACGCGAATCCTTTTAAGGAATGACGTTTTAAATATTGTATCATCCATGAAACTGCTATATATCCAAAGAAAGCTGCTGATAACGTTCCAACAATTAATGATGTACTAGAAATAGATTCTGCTTTTCCTTGAAAAACATCTACAAATTGCAAGATGATAGCTCCGACAATGGCTGGCGTTGATAATAAAAAAGAAAAATAAGCAGCTGTTTCACGGTCTAGCTTTCTCCATAATGCAGCGACAATCGTCATACCAGAACGAGAAATTGCTGGGAAAATAGCAGCCGCTTGAAATGAACCAATGATAAATGCATCTTTATATGTAATGTCGACCATTTTTTTACGACCATTTTTGTGTTTATCGGCCATGTATAGAAATAAACCTGTCACTAAAAACTCCCAACCAATGGTGATACCTGTTTTTGAAATATCTTCAAAGAAGTCTTTAAATAGTAAGCCGATTACAACCGCAGGTATCGTCCCAACAATAAGTAATAACATTAGCTTTGAAAATGGATTTTTAATTAAATATATAAATTCTTTTTTGTAATAAATAAATACTGCAAGCAAAGTCCCAATATGCAGCATCGTATCTAAAAACAATCCTGCTTCATCTAATTGAAACAAATGCCTTCCCAAATAAAGATGCCCTGTACTACTAATCGGTAAAAACTCTGTTAAACCTTGAATTATACCTAAAATAAAAGCTTCTAACCAATTCATGATGGTCTCCTTTCTCGTTTGCTTGTACCAATATATGAAGGTTAAATTTTCGATATGAAAAAAACTATATTTCTCTATGAATTTACTTTTATTTTATGGATATATATGTAAGGAGAGTCGAGGTGGGTTAATATGTGGAGGCATACAAAATTCGGCAATGTATTACTTTGGGTGGGGCCTATCCTTGTGTTTTTAGGACTATGTATGACAAATGTTATTTCAGACATTCCTTTCTTTGAGGGGAAACATAAAACGCTTGGAATTGTACTTATATTTATAGGTGTATTCTGTTTTATTGCTGCTAATCATTTAAAAAAAGGAGAAAAATATGAAGAATGAATCTAAATAAAAAACAATCCTGGCGTATTGGCTAGGATTGTTTTTTATTTAATGTTGATTATTTGTAGAATACTTTATCAACGTTATATTTCGCTTGGTATTCATTAATGATATATGTTTCGTAAATTTCTCTTTCTGTTGGATCTTCTACGATACATGCATCAATGCGGTATACTTCATCACGATGGTTTTTGATTGGTGAAACATTGTCTTCAAAATGCTTTTTAATACGTTGTCTAATTTTACGAGCTTTACCTACGAAAAGAAGTTCGTCATTAATATTGTAAAACATAAAAATGCCGCCTTTATCTCTAGGGAACAAGTGGAAGTCGATAAAACCATTGATTGGAGTAATTCTTGGCTCGTCTCCTTTAATAACTTGTTTACGTTCAGTAATTGTAACATCAACTTCAGGGATACTAATTTTAATCAAGTTCATTCACGTCCTCTTTTATTATAAAGATAAATAATAGCATACATACGTAAGAAAAGCTATGTTCAGAGGCATATTTCATTTTATAATTCAAATATTATAGGTGTATCATGTAAACTCTTCTTCCAAATCATATGATCACTTGATTCTCCCCAATAATCCCTTAGTACATAACTAGGTTCTCCAAACTTCTTCGTCCATATACTTTGTGCATTTTTGTATCCACTATCTAAACAGTATTCTGTTATTCCTCTGCTAAGTAATGTAAGAAACATTGTATTTAGTAGTAAACTCCCTATACCCTTTCTTTGATACTCCGGAAGTATAAATACAGTTCCTATTTCATACAAATCCTTAAGTACACCGCCTGTACAACTATTAATCAACGTACTTGCTGGACCAATTTCAATTGTTCCGATGATTTTATCGTTATTTGTATCTATCGCTAATAAAAAGTAACGATTTTCTCCATTACTATCAAAATCATTTTTCAAATATTGCTTTTTCGAGTTAATTTCATTTTCTATGTCATCCAATAATTGTGACAATCCTTCATTTTTATATGTATTCGTAATAACTATACGGAAAAACAAGTATAGTTCATCTATATCATTCGAATTCGGCCTTCTAATCGCAAGGTTAGTCATGAATTAATTCTCCAATCTATGAAAATATCCGGGAAAAGTTTAGATTGTAAATTATTTTGGTATTAAACAGTAGCCTTATCATATGTACTGATTCTTTTCGAACTTATATCGCATCACAGCATATACTCGTTCAAAAATATTTTATGACATTATTAATACAATACTTTATATAATCTATTCATCATTATTCTACAAAGACCTGCATATATCCAGCAGTATAGAAAGCTCAGTATGAATATTAATAAAATAACTTTTATATCCAAAGTTGTATGAACAGTAGGACCAAGTACTGGAAAACGGAAAATATCGAGAACGATCACAATACCTATCAGTAGACATGTCGCTGAAAATGAAACAACCCAAATTCTCCTCTTTAATTGTAAAAAGGATAGTCCTAAGGCTATACCTAATAAGCCTGTAGTAAAGGGAAAAACAATTAGTTCACTTGGCTCAATAATAAATAATAGGCAAATAGTAAGAATATAAGAAAGTACTCCCTCACGAATAGAGTAGCAAATAGCCAAAAAAATCGGTAACGTCGCAAAAGGACTAATGAATAACCCTATACCAGGAATTAAGTTCCCCGCTGCTTGAAAAATGGTGGCCAAAGCACTCATTAAAGCTGTAATCACTAACTTATTTGCTAGGGACAATTTTCTTTTATGAACAAAGTTCGCATCATTCTCTATCATAAGTTGACACCAATAGCTTTTAAAGCGATTCATTAAAATCCCCCCTAAAGATACCTCATTCATCACTTTCTATATTATTCTTACACTTACGGTTTATGAGTTACTTTCTGCTTGTTATGAATCACTATACAATAGAAGTTTATACATAGAAGACTTTTAGGTGGACAAATTGTGTTTTTTGAAACAAAATGAATTCCTTATATTTTTAAACTGCGAGTGTATATCGTATCAAGGAATAATTTCAAAAATGGTACCTTTGTTAAAATCAGTTACTTTCATAGAACCGTAAACTCCTAAATATAACCTGGTTTGATCCAAATTTGTTCCTAAACTCATATAATAAGCTGCTTGCGTACCAAAATCATAATCGGTTTCAATAACATGAAAGTCAGTATGTTTACCGTCTGTACCTGCTCTAGTATACGCTAACACACCTTTAACGGGAGGTCGAGAATCTTCTTTCTCAGCAAGGTCAGTAAATACAACACTACCATTTAAATTCGGGATTGCAGTTCCCATATATGGCTGAACTCCTGTAAGTGAAGTTCCTCCAAACTTATCCGGTCTGGGGTCTTTATGAAAATAACTAATTAGAGGCTGAATTCGCTTTACTGATGTTTGTATTGTTTCATCATAATAAGCCATTGTCCTCTCATCCAAAGTAGGATTCTCAGAACAGTGCCTTATAAAAGAAGTAGGTAATTCTCCTTCCCATCCCCGCCAACCAAAATTAATAAATCCATCTTGATTGGGAGTGAATCTCATTACATGCATTTGAACAAGTTCGGTAACCGGTATTGGTTTATATTGAACAAATGAAAAAATAGACTCTACAATATCCTGCCCGACATTTCCGGTGTATTTGATATATTGATTATAAAACCTTTGGAATGAAATACCGGTAATATTACGAACCCCTTTCGCCATTACTGTAAGTGTTTCTTGTATAGATAGAGGAAGTTCATTAAAGCGCGTAACTACTGGAGGATTATTTATGAATGTATTTTTACTTACATCGATTTCAATTATTTTCCCTGCTATTTCTAAATCATATTGGCTTAAATTAAATGGATCATAACCTGATCCACCATCTCCATTTGTAAAAACAAGTTTTCCAGTCTCCGGTGAAAAATTTAAACTATTAACGCCGTTATGATTAAAAAATGGCCTTCTTACGTTCAGTAATGTTCGTCGTTTTTGAGGTTGACCATGTGATTGTACAACCCATTCTTCAACTGTATCAATATGATCATATTGCGTATTTCTATTAACCCACTTTAAGTTTAACGTTTTAGGGTCACAAGGATTCGGTTTAAATTGTTCAGAAAGTGCACCCGACCCTTGAGTTCCAGCTACTGAATAATGAAGATAAAATAAACCGTTTTGATGAAATTGTGGATGAAACGCTAGTCCAAGCAATCCTCGTTCATCATAGCCACTACTAGAAACACCTTCTTCAGATGTGCCTAATTTAATAATCCGTTGACGAATATCTAAAAATGTCTTTATAGCTCCGTCTCCTATGTGAAAAATCTCTCCTAATTGCGTTGCGATAAATAGTCTTTCGGTCGATTCACCTGGAAGTATAGTTGTTTTCAATACAGTTGGTAAATTTATATTATGAACAATGGGTCGTAAACGAATCTTAACTTTTGTCAATTAACTTTACACCCCTTTTAATTCTTTTTTAATAGAAGAATATGATGTGTGTTGTTCTATTATTATCAAAATTAAAGGCGGGAAGTCGGGAAGTTTTGACCATTTCATTTATTCATAATGTCCCGTTTTGGAATTAATTGTGATATAAACGCCCGGAAAAACAGCAAAAAAGATTAGGAGCAAATCCTAATCTTTTTTTGCTATTTTATTGCCCCAGCAACATCATAATCATTTAAATCTAATTCAATAGGTTGTCCGAGCGCTAGTTTAGCAAGTTCTGATCCTAAGTATGGACCAGCAGTTAGACCAGAAGCTCCTAATCCATTTGCAATAAGGATACCTTCAAAGTTAGGTAGCGGTCCAATGACAGGTAAGAATCCTGGCGTAAATGGTCTGAATCCAACTCTCGTTTCAAGCATTGTAGCATTTTCTAAGCCAGGTGCAACTGTTAATGCTTTATGGAATACTTCATGTAAACCACCAGCCGTTACACGGTGATCGAAACCAGTATCATTCTCATGTGTTGCACCAATTACGACATGACCATTGTCAAACGTTAAAATATATTGATCGTTTGGTGGCATAACAACTGGCATATTTCCTGTTGCTGTATTTTCAATTTGTAAATGAACAATTTGTCCTTTTTGGAATGTAACTAAGAAATTAATTCCTAATGGATTCAAGATTTCGTTCGCCCATGCGCCTGCAGTTACAATAACCTTTTCTGCTAAAATTGTTTCATCGTTTACTGTAACTCCAGTAATATGATTTCCTTCACGTACTAATATGGCATCTCCTTTTATAAAAGTTGCACCATGTTTTTTCGCAGCGCTTATTAAAGCATTGCGTAATAATCTTCCATTTACTCGTGCAGCACCACTTATATGAACAGAACTATATTCTTCTGATAATGCTGGGAATAATTTTTTCGTTTCTTCAGCTGATAAGCGAGTGATTTCACCAATCTCCGGAGCATCTTCACGGCGTTTATACGCTCGCTCTTCCATTTGATCTAGTTTTTTCTCGTCAGTATGTAAACTAATTGCACCTACACGGTTGTAACCTGTATCTGTTTCACCGTCTTCTTCTAATTGCTGAATTAACGAAGAATAGTAACGTGCACCGCCTTTAACGATTTTGTACCACGCTTTATTACGACGTTGTGAAAGCCATGGACAGACAATACCTGCTGCTGCATCCGTTGCTTGCCCTAATTGTTGGCGATCCACGATAGTAACGTTCGCACCATCCTTAGCAAGATGATAAGCAGTAGACGCTCCTAAAATTCCAGATCCAACTACAATATATGATTTCATTTCAAACACCTTTTCTCTTTTGCTAATTATATAAATATAAGAACATTCCTTAGTATAATGGAAGGAGTACTTTTTTCAATGTACGCATTGCAATTAATTGTTGCATCATTGTGACTTTCCTAATCGTTATTTTTTCTTCTTACGGAATAATTCAATTGTTTTATAACCTTGTGAAAGGATTTCAATCATTTTCTCAAGACGTTTTTCACGTGTTTTTTCTTGTTTTACAGAAAAAAGATTACGCGCCCAATCTTTTTGGTATCCAGGAGTTAAATTTTGATAAAACTTAAGTTCAGTTGGATGATTAGCCAATAATGCTTCAACATCTTGAATACGATCTGCATAATCAGCCACACATTGACTCGCAGCAGGTGTTTTCTTCGCTTTTTTCTTTTCACGTTTTAAACCAACAACAGTAAAGACATCATCCATACTTACCATTCGTGCGAATTTAATATCGCTCTTTCCTACATACCCATCTTCCCCAACATGTAATGCTGGAAACATCTCATCACGATGAATAAAAGTACTGTAACGAGAATTACCTTTTTTCGGATATGCAAAAAACACATAACCTTTTTCAATTAGTAATTCTTCATTACTAATAATAAAATTCGTTTGTTTCACCATTTCATCAAGCGTTTCAACAAAAATAAAAATAGCATCGTGTTCTTTTGAAAATGCAGTTTCTTTACCTGCAAAAATGTCATAATCACTTGGTTCGTTAATAACGACCATATTTGTATACTTATTAAGTTTCAATTTATCGATAACTGACATAATAATCTTCCTTTACATTCAATTGTACATACTTTTTATACTGTTCTAGTGTATTATATCTATTAAGAAAATCAAACATTAAATGGTATGATTCTGTTTCGAAAGAACAAAGTTCAGTGGTTTTATACCCGTATGTACCTCTTAATTAAGGGGAAATAACGCATTTTTAATATATGAAGAAGCGGCAGAAACGTTTAAAACATTATCTATACCAAATTTCTAACAACATATTAGTTTCAAATCAATAATTATAGAAATAGCCGATTCCGAATAAGACCCGGCTATTTGTTTATTCACAACTCAATAGCAAATAAAGTATATAAAAGCTCTCTATATTGATCTTCTGTAATTTCACGCTTAGTTTTTGCTCCATAAATAATTTCAGTTAAACTAGTATTCGTTAAAGAGACATGACCAGCGTTCGTCAACTTTACTGCAATTGGTCCTTTATTGAAAATAGACTTCTCATCTTCTACCACTCTTCTTTGAACATCGTTTACTACTGACTCATCAATAATATGATTATAAAAAGCATGACAAACTTTCCAGTCTCCATCAACATCTATTCTTTCTAGAACATAATTTCCTTTACTTGTATCTTTTCGTCTCACTCGATACGAACCATTTTTTGAAGAAACAGACTCACCAGTAAAAGGTACAGGAACAAGAGGTACTAATGAAGCAATACCTACATCAATTAAGTGCAGTACGTTATCATAATTTAAAATAATTGTTATATGCCCGTCCTCAAGTGCCCAGGCGTTTATATCATTTTTATAAACAGTACCTAATGCTAGCTGTACATCATAACCACAATCTTTTAAAAAATAGTAAAAAAGAGTATTTAATTCATAACAAAGTCCGCCACGGGAGTTTCTTGAAATTTTTTCCTGTAGGTTTTCCATAGAGATTTTATTCGTATTACCTGCTATAACATCTAAATTCTCAAACGGTATTGTGTGGGCAAATGCAAAAAGTATTGTACTTAATTCTTCAAATTTTATTTCAGTACGTTTTTCAAGGTTCAATCTTGTAAAGAGTTGGTCTTGTAAACTTGTCATATTCAGCACCCCTTAATAGTTATTAGTCAAAATAGTATATGCTGATTGTATATTTGATGGGGTACTGTAACAATGTACATTTCATTTAACTGTACCGGTACAAAAATTCTAATTCACAAGATAACTTAATATGGAGAGTACAGAAGAGGCATCATTACAAATGCCTCTTCTGTACTCTGGGACGACAACGATTACTTCTTTCGAAACCGCATACAAAACTAAAACAAGAAGCTACGAATATAAATTTAATAGCTTGTCTATGGATAAATTATTAGTATCACTTAAATCAACAAAATATTGAAGTTGCCACATTTGGCTCTTTCTAGCTTGATTACTAACAGGGGTATCCCAAACAGGATAAATTCTCATAGCCATCTTTCCTTTTTGACTTTGAGTTTTCAATATTTTTTCTTTAAGAAGAATCCCTTTTGGGAAAATAAATTGCCCTAGTTTATTATTGTCAATACAAGTGATAACTAATAAGTCAGGAGCAGAGTCATAAGAAAATGCTTGATTTTGCATGTTTTCATTTTTCTCCCAAAAAGAAACAAATTGACCAATTTTATTAGGAGTAATTTTTGATACTCTAAAACGTATCGTTTTGTTATTTAAGTGAAATAACCACCCTGCATACTTAGAATTTTGTTTTTCTTCTTTTAAATTAGTGATCATTAAGTTATTAGGTTTATATACTATGTTATTTAAATTTTGGATTATATCATTAAAATTGTTCAAGTAAACGCCCCCTTTATCCATCTCTTAGTTTATCGCGAACGTTAGTTCTCGTATATTGTATAGATAACTTATAGTAATAAACGACGTGAAAAAGAGGGATATTTAAGTGGATATGATTATTACTTCAATGTACTTAATTTTTCAATTGCTTGTTTTTCAGTTGCTAAGTAAAAAATATCAGTTCCTTTATTACACTCATATATGAAGTCCTTTAAGCTTTCGCTAGCGTACATAGAAAAATCCCCAATGATAGCAATCTTCACCTTGTAATTTATAAACTTTTGAAGAATTTCACCCGCAAGACGTGTTTTTAAGTCAAAGAAGCTTTCATTTATTAATGATTTGTGGATAATAATACGTTTCGCATCTGCCTCATATTGAACTGTGGCCATAAGATCCAATGCAGATTGAACGTCGGATATCACTAGCGTATCATTTCTTATGACCGCAATATTTATTTCGCTGATTACTACTTTCTTTATTTCCACAGTCTCACTCCTCTATAATTTATAAGGCATATATTAAACATGCTTTGCAGCTCTTCATTAACACACATAAATGATTTGCCCTGGCTCAATACTCTCCCTATGCCGTTGTAAATGAATAATATTGTTAAACTTCCCATACGGTCAATGAAATTAAGGGTAATCTATCACTATTTTTGAAAATGTATCTCTCCACAATAACTTAATAAACTATCAAAAGAAGTAATCTCGGCATATGGTTTTTTGTCGGTATTATTCTTAATCATATTAGGATTGAACCATATACCCTTTATATTTGCATTATGACAGCCACCAATATCTTTTTCTAGGTCATCACCTACAAACAATGTATCTTCCGGTTGTACATTTAGCTTATTTAATGCTAATTCAAATATGCGTTTATCAGGTTTACTACATCCCACTTCTTCAGAAATAATTATCGTATCAAAACAACTATTTAAATTAGTATTTATAATTTTCGCTTTTTGCCTCTCCGTTGAGCCGTTTGTAATAATTGCAACTTTAACATGCATCTTTAAAGTATTTAAGATATTTATAGTATTTTGGTTTATAGAAAAACAATAAGGGAAATTATTATTCCAAAAATCTTGAATGTAATTGCGTGGTAATCTATATTTCGGTGGGAATTCATCAAAAAATGATTCCAAGACTTTTACTTTGTCATTGTGGCCATAGCTTTTTTTATCATATTTCTTGAATTTCTGTAACATTTCGTTTTTTACTAAATGTTGTTTAACATCTCCATAAAACTTCTCTAAAATAATTGAAAACAATTTATCTACTGCCATATCCCTATCAAGTAACGTATCATCTAAATCAAATAACATTGCTTTATAACCCCTCAAATATTTTCACAACCTTTCTCGCATGATATAAATAATCCCTAGTTCGTACCTTCAAACTTTTGGTTTACCAAGAGAGTTGTTATTTAAATGGGAATAACGATCCAACAGAGAAAAGGATTTATTTTCACCTTCCCGGAGGATAATTTCTAGCCTTGGAATCCAATTGTTTTTCTCCATATCAATTAGATGCTCAACCACTTTGAATGTATTCCAAGTTCCTTCCTCTTCATTACAATATAGCCATTCGCCGGATAAATGAGATAAAAAACTCCCCAGTTTGTGGCGCACGCTCCAGAATTTCAGTTGCTTCTTTTATATTGAAATTCATTTCCTTTTCACCTTCTAGTAAAGAAGCGAAAATATATTTTCATACAGTTTAAGAAATCACATCCAATTTACATTATTATACATTAGTTTTTCGTAAATATTAATCGTTCATTTTTTTATACGATGAGTATTTTTAAGCACACAATTATTCACCCCAAAAAAGTAATATGGCTATTTATATTTATTAGCTGCTAACACACAATCTTGAACGTGGAGTTAACACGATAAACTTCCTATGAAGTCTCCTAATGAATCTCCACATAAACTACAGATAGTAAGGCTATAATGACTACCAGAGGTGATATTATGAGGAACTATCATATTCTCGTGGTAGAGGACGATCAAGAAATTCAGGAATTAATTAAACAATTTTTAATGACACAACAGTATACAGTTGTAGTTGCATCAGATGGATTAGAGGGTATGACACAATTTAATAAGCAATCCTTTGATTTAATTCTTCTAGATGTAATGATGCCCAATCTTAATGGATTTGAAGTTTCCAAGATGATTCGAAGTCAGTCGAACGTACCAATTATTATGCTAACTGCATTAGAGGAAGAAGAAGATCAAATGAAAGGATTTGATCTTGGAATCGATGATTATATAACAAAACCCTTTTCGTTTCATGTTTTGATTAGACGAGTCGAAGCTGTACTAAGAAGAAGTTATGATAACAATGTAAATAATCATTTGGTGTTTAAAGAAGTGTGTGTCGATGTTGATGCATATAAAGTATATGTAAATGACATTGAAATTTTATTAACGACAAAAGAGTTTGAAATTCTACAACTACTATTTCAAAATGAGAGAAAAGTACTCACAAGAGAAAATATCGTAGAAAAAGTTTGGGGATACGATTATTTGGGAGAAACACGAATAATTGATACACATATTAAAAACCTGCGTAAAAAATTAGCTATCCCTTACATTAAAACAATAAAGGGTATTGGTTATAAAATTGATGAAT
This sequence comes from Bacillus sp. NPDC094077, assembly GCF_050279465.1. NCBI lineage: Bacteria > Bacillati > Bacillota > Bacilli > Caryophanales > Bacillaceae > Bacillus > Bacillus sp. NPDC094077. The sequence continues at coordinate 480,130 of NZ_JBNNUF010000002.1, forward strand.
AGAATTGTAAAAATCATGAAGATGAAGCAAATTACTTATAAACTCTTTATGACTACATCTCTCATTTTGTTATCCTTTGCAGTATTGATTTATTTGACTTTATATTTCTTTCTCCCTACGTTTTATGAACAATACAAAACAGATCAACTTCAAACAGGGATAAAAGAAATAATTGATAAGTCTAAAGATCTTACGTTTCAAGATGCGATACCACTTTTTGATGAATACGCAAAAAAAAATAATGCGATGCTTTTGCTTCAAAATAAAGAGGGGAAAATTATTTACTCTCCTTCAATTTCTTTTATTGAAAGTGGTATGCAAACAACAGTGGTTACTAAAGCCACACGATTCGAGAATGCAGATACACTTAGCAATTCATATAACGTTACGAAACCAATTCAATTCCAAGATGGTAGTTTAACGCTTGTAGTCTTTGCTACATTTCAACCGATTGATGAAGCTTCACAGGTTTTAGTACGCTTTCTCCCCTATATTAGTATCATTGTACTCGTAATTGGTGTAGGGAGTGCTTATTTCTATTCTAGGTTTATTACAAAGCCACTTATTTATATTAATGAAGGTGCACAAAAGATGGCAAATTTAGATTTCTCCGAAAAAATTGAGGTTCGCTCTACAGATGAGTTGGGAGAATTATCCAATAGTTTGAATGACATGTCTATTAACTTACAACAAGCTATGTTTGATTTAAAAAAAGCAAATCAACAATTAAAAAATGATATTGAAAAAGAAAGAGAAATAGAAACAAAACGCAGAGAGTTTTTTGCGATTGTAGCACATGAATTAAAGTCCCCTCTTACTGTAATGAAAGGATACTTAGAAGGGATGATATACAATATAGGCCCTTATCAAAATCGTGATCAATATTTAAAGAAAAATCATCAAATTATTGAAAGTATGGAACAATTAGTTCGTGAAATTTTAAGCATGTCGAAATTAGAACAACACACCTTTAAACTAAAAGTAGAAGAAATTAATCTTTCAAAGTTGATAGGTACAATCACAAAAGATCTCGAATTTTTCGCTTCTCAAAAAAGCATCCAAATAATAAAAGAAATTGATTCTGACCTTTCTGTTTATACAGATCGTGTTCTTTTTGAAAAAGCATGTAAAAATATTATCCATAATGCGGTTATGTATTCACCACATAATGAAAAAGTCTATATAAAGTTAAGTGAGGATTCTAAACAAGGTCAAATCAAAATGCAAATTTTAAATACAGGTGTCAATATTAAAGATGAAGATATACAACAAATTTTCAAACCATTTTATCGAATTGAAAAATCAAGAAATCGAAATACTGGAGGAAGTGGTTTAGGTTTATATATTGTTAAACAAATTCTTGAAACACTAGATATAAAGTATTCTATAAAAAATATGGAACATAGTGTACAATTTTGCATGAACATTCCATTATCTAAACAAGAAACAAACAAACTCCCCTCTTAGTAGGACGAGTTTGTTTGTTTTTGTGGTAAGTATAAACTTATTAGGAATCAATAGGGTGGATTTTTGTTTTATGACGTATGCTATGTTCTAAATGGCGACCGCAATAAGTAGCGATAACAATTAAGGCTCTCCCAATCCACTGTATCCAACTTAAATATTTTCCCCTACTATAACAGCAAAAAGATGACATATTTGTAGACTTACAAGAGGAGAATGAATATTACTACCTTGCTACGAACATGTAATAGCTGCTGATGTTACTATTAGTATATGGCAACAAGGCAGCGAATGAAACATATATTGTATTGAAAACTAGTGAACAACTAGCTTTCCTTTTTTATTATGGTATTTATACCATAGTATTACTAGGGTTGAGAAAGGACGATAGAAAACGCACCAGCAGTTGGCCTAATATCGGATTATTGCTTTACATTTTCTATCACTCGAGTATTGCCTACTAAAAAATAACAAATTTACAGGGTGATTGAAAAAAGCCACGTGCATTGCACTTGTCTTTAGGGTCGATTAAACAATTCAACTTCAGATGTATTGAACTGAGCAAGATAGTCCTTTGTACAAGTATAGCCTGAATCAATGAGTGTTTTCTTTTCTTTTTCTGTGATATCAAAATTAATCGAAGACGTAAAGAACGTATTGATAAATACAGTACGGGCGGCATCTTCTCTTGTTGTTTTTCCACTCTCATGACCTTTGATCATGGTTTGAGACAAATTCCATGCAAAATCAATAAGAGAATGGCCAATATGATGTTCTTTTGGACTTGCTATATGTTTCAACATGGCAATCTCAGCCTGAGATTCTAAACGGAAACCTAGTGTTTCTTTGTTGTAGACAATTTCATCTGCAGGATCAAGGAAAGATATATTGTATTTCGTATGTAAGCTTCTTAGTGCAAAATGATGATCCGTATTACTTATCAGTTTATTAACCTCATCAATCGTGTCTGTAGTCGTGAAGTGTTCTTCTTTACTCACAAAACTTTTCCGATCAAATAAACGGATTGGGTAGTTATCCAGTACACCTCCGTCTACATAATAATCTTTATCCCATTCCACAGATTTAAAAAAGAATGGAATGGACATCGAAATACGCACGGCGACTACTAACGGGACATCAGGTGTAGTCTCACGAGAGAACGTGCGAAGCTGATGTGTAGAAACGTTTGTTCCTTGGAAAAACACGTCTTTTCCTGTTTTGTCATACAACTGCTGAAAGGTTGTGTCCTTACTCCCTGTCCACTTTTCAACTATCTTCCCTACCCACTCAGTAAAGAAATCACCTTTATAGATGCCAAAACCATCAAAAAACAGACGAATGTTATCTCGTATAAGCAAAAAGTCATCATCTTTAAACGCTTTGAAATTCATGTCTTTGTGGATTTTTACGATATCTGCGAATGGAATGGAAAGACCTAAAAGTAATGCAGTAATAGCTCCTGCTGAAGTCCCCCCAAATCGTTGTATTTCTGGTAAAATCCCTTCTTCACTTAGTGCGCGGATTGCACCAATATAAGCGCTCCCCTTTACCCCGCCTCCTTCAAATACTAAATTACGAAATGGATATGTCATCATATACCTCCAGTAGAGAAATTATTAATCTGTTTTAGTATTAGGATTAACTTGAAAAATATTCCAAATAGTGTTGGGAAGGTTTAATGCCACGCGATAAGTATAGTGGATTTGTCTTTATTCAATGGATGAATTGTTTGAAAGGTGAATTTTGCGATTCTTAAAAACAAAGTTAATGAATATATTAAAAACCTTACTCATAAATGGAACAAATGCGTTACTTAGATTGTCTATTACGTATAAAAAAGGTGTTCTTGGTAGTTCTCTCCTTTTGTAATGCAAGAAATACAAGATGAGTCCTATCCTGTACATTTGTTAATTGTATCGGTATGTAAAATACCTATACAAAATCCATAATTTCTTGAAAGAGGTTGAAAATGTATGATAGTTTCAAAGAAGTTTTTTCACATTGCACATTATAAAAAGATGCTACCTGTAGTATTACTTTCATGTGTAACGCTTATAGGCTGTTCCAATAGTAGTATTCAATCCGAACCACCGAAACAAACCAAACAAGAAAATACAAGTAATCATTCTTTTGTTAAACTTGAAAAAGAATATGATGCTAAACTTGGTATTTATGCATTGGACACAAGTACGAATCAAACTGTTACTTATCGTTCAAATGAACGTTTTGCATACGCATCTACCCACAAAGCCCTTGCTGTTGGAGCACTGTTACAAAAGAAATCAATAGAAGATTTAGATCAAAGAATTAAGTATACTAGCAAAGATCTTGTGAATTACAATCCAATTACTGAAAAATATGTAGATACAGGTATGACTCTGAAAGAACTTGCGGATGCTTCCATTCGATATAGCGATAATACTGCACAAAATCTTATTCTTAAGCAGTTAGGTGGGCCAAGTGAATTCAAAAAATCACTGAGAGCAATAGGAGATACTGTCACAAATCCTGAACGTTTTGAACCAGAATTAAACGAAGTACAGCCAGGAGACACTCGTGATACTAGTACCCCAAAGGCATTAGCTACTAGTCTTCAAGCTTACGCGCTAGGCGATATACTTTCAATTGAGAAACGGAACTTTTTAATAGATTTGATGAAAAGAAATACTACGGGGGACAACTTAATTCGTGCTGGAGTTCCAGGAGAATGGGAAGTAGCCGATAAGACTGGCTCTGGGTCTTATGGAACAAGGAATGATATCGCAATCATTTGGCCACCAAATAAAAAGCCAATTATTCTTGCGATACTTTCTAATCATGCTAAAGAGGATGCGAAATACGATGATAAGCTTATTGCAGATGCAACTAAAATAACGTTAGATGCTTTAAAAGTAACGAATAAAGATTAAAGAATAATAAATCATAGAACTGCTCCTATTTTACAGCACATATAGTTTTAAAGATTTGTACTTATCTAAACGCTAAGAATTATAAGCGTGTTATCAGGCAACTAAGGAGGCAAAAGCCTCCTCTGATCTGACCGAACTCTCATCTCCAGTTCTAAAGAAGGTGTCGCCGCATCGTAGTGGCTTTTCACGTTCGAATCTCCTATTTAGGGTTAATATTATACGTTCCTTTCATTTTCAACTATTCTAATGCTCGATGATATTACGCATATTTTTAGATTTTCCATTTGTAGCTATATTAATCGAGACATTAAAATCTATTTCTTTATTTTGAAGGGATATTCTCCCCTCTTTTTTATATTTTTTCCACAAATTAAAATTCTGACGATATAATGTTTGTGATAACTGATACGTGTCAATCCCTTTTTCGATTCCTTTTCGGTACGTTTTTTTAATTTCTTTTTCAACTTGGTCCTCTGCAATTTTTTTTAAATTATTTACAGGCATAGAATTTATTAATTGATAAATATCAGCATCAAAATGGATGTTCATAAGTATGTGCAACTTCCCTTTTTTCGCAAAAAAATTTGTATCTATCTTTGGATTTTTTAATATTATTTGTCCAATTATTTTTTTATTAAATTTTAATAGTAATGGAGCTCGTTTCGTATTTTCATCCGTCCATCGAACCCCAGCAATATCGTGGCTATTTAAATGATTTATATAGGATTTATCACTTATAAAACCATAACCATTAAATTTTAACATCGGAAATGATGTATGCCCTTTTTTCCAATTTGTTTTAGTCGTAGCTAAGAAAGGAATTCGAGTTGTCATCCCGGGTTCATAATAATTTCTTTGGAATTTATATAAAGGTAAAGGATCTATAATTGAATATTGCTTGGTTATTTCTTGTGGCAAATTAATAATTGTATATAATTGAGAAATATTTAAAATATTATTGCTCGCTAATATATTTTCTAAAGGCTCCTTAGTTCCAAATATCCACATAGTATCTCGAAACTGAAAAAAACGAGAGAAAAAATCATTAAATTGATTAAAATCACCATGTTTTAGAAATCTCTCTGTTACAACAATCGTTTTGATATGTTCCCATGAGATCTCTTGTTGAGCACTCTTATAAAAATCAAATGTTGCCTCATCTAAAATAAGTCCTTTTCCCTTTCCAATATAAGCCGGGCTATAATTACGGGTAGTGCTCCCTTCTTGTTTAGCTATGTTAGAAAAATTAATAAATTGTGGACGGATGATATAATTATTATCTTTAAAATCGATGCCTAGACTATTTATATACAAGACGTGATGCAACTCTCTTTGATCCCAACACCCTGTTAGAAACGTACACAACATAAAAAGAAATAAAACAATTCTTTTATTTTTTTTCATCAGTACTCTCTCTTTTCCTTGTATTATCTTGAGTATGCAATTCTTTAGGTCTTCTATTCATATACGTGAAAGGAATTCTAAATGTGGCTGCTAGCATACTTTTAAACACAGGGGGAGAATATGGTGTAAAGAAAGGAACTCCAAAAGAACGTAAATTTACTACATGTATCACAATCACAAAGATACAGAATATAAATCCTACTATGCCTAATAAAGAAGATATCAAGAATACTACATATCGCAATATGCTTATTATCCCTGTTACTGACTGATTAGTTAAAGCAAATGTCGAAACAACCGAGATTGCTATTATAATGACCATAGATGCTGAAACAATTCCTGCACTAATAGCAGCTTGTCCAATAATTAATCCCCCTACAACAGATAATGTTTGACCAAATACAGCAGGAACACGCAATCCTGCTTGCCTCAAAACTTCAAATAAGGTCATCATAATTAGCCCTTCTAAAGGAGCAGGAAAAGGAATCCCTTCTCTTGATAAACTTAATGTAGCTAACAATGTATAGGGAATCTGATCTGGATGATATGTAATTAGTGCTATCCAAATTCCTGGAAGAAATATAGAAATTGCTATCCCCAAAAGACTTACAAGTCGTACAAAGCTACCGAATATATAGAAAAAGTCTTGATCTTCAGATGTATTCACAAAAAAAGGAAATGTAACTGGTGCAATAGTAGCTGTTGGTGACCCTTCAACTAGTAAAATAAAACGCCCATACAACAAACAATTCACAGCATAATCAGGCCGCCCTGTATATTCAACTAAAGGAAATACACTAAATTGATTGTTTGTGATTAATTCTTCAATTTGTGCACTTGAAACAATCCCGTCTATTTTAATTTGTCTTAATTTTAATCGAACTTGATTAATGATATCTTGGGATGCGATATCTTTTAAATACAAGAGTGCTACTTTAGTTTGTGTTCTTTCTCCAATAATAAATTCTTCATAACTAAGAGAACTCGTTTTTAGTCTTTTTCTAATTAATCCTATATTTGTGTTTAACTCTTCAACAAATCCATCACGTCCACCACGAATGGTCATCTCTGTATTTGTTTGTTCAACGGATCTTGTAGGTATTTGGGCAATATCAACTATATATCCTTGTTTAGATTCTTCAAAAATAATGAGGAGGTTACCTTCAAATATAATCTGAGAGATAGTTTCATTCGAATTTACTATATCTAATTTCTTTACTGATAACTGGGGAATTAATGTTGAAAGGTTAAATTCTTCTATCGAATTACTTAAAAGCTCTTTGCAAACTTGAGATGATGTGGCTTGTTTTAATTTTGTATTGTCAATTAAGTTTTGACAATACATAAACAATACTGACCTCGTTTTTTCTTTCTCATCCAATTCACGCTTTATTACTTTTACATCGTTGCATCCTTCAAACCACTCTAGTATTATCTTCTCGTTTAATTCTACTCGTTTGTTCATCTACGTTGTCTCCTTCAAACTCAGCAACCTTATATAAAATACATTCTCATACTCTTTCAAGAGCTTTTCTTATATGTAACAACCCATACAAACACTATTAGTAAGATAGAAAACAAAAATAGCCCTAATGCTGAAACTGGTAAAACAATTTGAGATACAAACCAATAGAAACTAGAGTCACTGATGGGTAGTATACTTATTAATAAAATACATGAAAGTATTGCAAGCATAACCCCATTTTTCATTTTCCGCTTTGTAATTGATAACAAATCTGGAATAAGAAAAACAACAAGTGACAGACGAATAAAGATCCCTACAAGCCACTGATACACGGAGAGAAAGTCTAAATTTTCAATATACCTTCCTATTGACACAAGTCTCCATTCTTCAAATGCTGGATATCGTTGGTTTGCTGCTACGAAAGGACCAAATTCTATAATAGCTGCCATAACTGGGCCTATTGTAATACCAATAATAACAATACCCAAAGCTATCAGTTGATATAATTTGACTTTTGAACAAATGTGATGTTGTAAAAAAAGAATAAAAATTAACTCTAGAAATCCTGCTGCAGGATAAACCATCCCCTTAAATACTGGGTTCATTCCATTTTCCATCATTGGCTGAAGTAAAGAATAATCTTTATGTGGAATATTTGCAAACATTACAAAAAAACCAAGTAGAAATACAATAGGTAACAAAACACCTGTTGTAAGTGCAATAGATTGAATTCCTCTTTCAGCATTGTAGAAACAAATCATTGAAAAAAGTATTCCTAATACAAACCGAGGTGTTTCTGGTAAATAAAAAGAGAAAAAGGTTAATGTTTCTTTTAGTGCAACGACACCAATTGTTATCAAATAAAGTACAACTATGAATATTATTGGATATATAATGAATTTCCCAAAATTAATTTTTAACCACAAAAACAAATGTTCATTTTTTATGTTTTTATAAATGATGAATATTAATGAAATCCAAATCAAGTATATAACGCTTACTAATAAGATTGAAATCCACGAATCTCTACCCGAGCTATCTAATAACATAGGAATCATAATGACATGATTAATTATCCCAATACTACCAATGAGTATCATAGAAACTTGAAATAAAGTAATTGTTTGCTTAGTCATACTTACCACCATATTTTGTAATGAAGAAATATTACATAGTATAACTGATACATTACTTCTTTATTCCAAATGGTTAGTGCTTAGAACCATGGAAAATCAAACGCCCTTACTTATAATATCTATCACATAAGATGTAAGTTAGTCCGTCCCCGGGTATATTTATCTACAATTGTTCAATCACCAATTAAAAGCATCCCTTGATAAAGATTTACTATGTTTTATATGAGCATAGACTTTAGAATACATAGCTTTTGAGTAATCGAATTTTAGCTTTTTGAAATATAGTATGCTGTACTGAAAAACAGTATTGGTCATCTGAAAACGATAATCTAAAATCCTTAACAGGAATAGTTGTTCAAAACATAATTCGACTTGAAATTGAAAGAGCAACAAAAAGAACTTGTAGAAAATCCTACAAGTTCTTTTTTTAAAATTGTTAAAAAGGGAACAACAAACTATCTTAACATTCAAAACAGGGAGACCATTTTGATTATGGCTTGGTTTTATTATATATCAAATATAAACATTTGAAGAAATTGATTTTCGAAAATTATGTGAATTCAAGAGCTATGGTGTTTAGGTATTATTAATTTCGTTTACTACCAACTTCTTCTTACTTAAATACACTGCACGATCCGATTTTTTTGCAACTTCCTGTGAATGCGTCACAACAATAATACATTTATTCTCTTTATGTGCAAGTTCTTGAAACAGTTCTATTATATCCATTGCCGTTTCTTCGTCGAGGTTTCCTGTTGGCTCATCCGCAATCAATAAATCAACATTACAAGATAGCGCTCGAGCAATTGCTACACGTTGCTGTTGTCCGCCACTTAGTTGCAGGACGTTTCTTTTCGCTTCTACTTCTGTGAGTCCTACCTTCTCTAATAATTCTAATGCCTTTGCCGTCTTATTTTGCACTTTAACACCTGTAATTTCCATTGCTGTTAGGACATTTTGAAGAGCAGTCATATAGGTAATTAAATTATACGATTGGAAAATTACAGATACATTTTGATTACGGTATCGATCCAAACCAATTTTTCGAATATCCTTGCCATTGTACAGTACATAACCATTTTTAGGGACATCCAGCCCACAACCTAAACTAAGAGTTGTGGTTTTTCCAGATCCAGATGGTCCTAAAATCGTGTAGAAATGCCCTTTTTGAAAAGAAAAGTTAACGTTATCTAGTATCGCTACATTTTTCCCATTACTTTCATAATAATAATCCAGATTTTTAAATTGTAAAATCGTCTCCATATCGAGCCTCCTCATTCATCTTTTAAAAGAATTTGTTTTGGGTTTAAGCGTAGAATAGATAATGCTGGAAGAAGCGTTGCTATTATAGCAATAGCTAGCCCAATCCCTCCCATTTTTCCTACATCCTCTCCCGTTACACTTACATCAATCTTATCAATTGGTTCCTCTGTCTGGTTTTGTATAGCACCGCCAGGTCCAGACACCATTACAGTACTACTTTGTGGGGTTTCTTTTTCTTCGCTTGCTGTAGCAATTTCATTAGAAAGTAAATTATCCCCTATGATTTGAGAAACTTTAGCTCCTGTTGTTACGGATAATCCAAATGCTAAAATAGCAATGCATACGACTTCTACTACGAACTGCGCCATCAGTTTCCATTTCTTTTCTCCAATGGACAGTAAAATCCCCATTTCCTTACGGCGTGCTTTAATCGATAACATAATGATTAACCCTAAGATAATCGCACCTGCAATAGATACAATATAAATAATCACTTGAGAAGTAGATGAGATATTTTCGATAGGGCCAATCATTTGTTTGTACAATGAATCATGTGCATCTAACTTAAAATAATTAAAATCAATATCAGATTTTTTTGCTTCTTTTTTAAATGAATCAATGTCTTGTGGATCTTTCAAGAAATACACGACTTGAATGCTACTCATACCTTGATCTGCTTCTAATTTTTTCATAGTAGAGTGCGGCATATATAGCTTATTAGCTGGATCCATTATAGGAGGGGCCTGTTGACCCAGTGCTTGTTCATTCGTTTCGTAAATACCGATAATTTCAACTTCAAGAGTTTCCTTCTTATCCCCTGATTGAATTTTAACTTTGTCTCCTACTTTCAAATTGTTTAGTTCCGCTAATCGTTTTTCCATTAAAGCTACATTCTGATCTTTCATCTGTTCTGTAATTGGTTTCCCATCAATGATTTTACTTTTTCCGTTTTTAAAGCTTTCTTGTAATGCAGTCTTGCGAACTCCCTCTATCATAAAAGAAGAATTCATATCTATTTCTGTACCTGAGCTTGAACCGCCGCGTACACCCGCCATTCCCGCTTTACCTTTTCCTTCTTTTTCTCCTTCTGAAACTCCTACTAGTTTCAACCCATCAGAAATTCCGAAAGTATTGGTTATGTAATTATAGTCTTTTACATACTTTGACTTCGCTAATTGATCTGCTTCTTTTGTATTGAGCTGCGGCGGATTAGGCATCTCTCCAGTTTCCCTAGCTTGTTGACCTAATTTGTCAAAATCAAGACCTAAAGTAACATCTGCACCCAGTTTTTTTCTTGCTGCATCAGCAGCTTTTTTTGATGCATTTTGGATTGTGAATCCTGCCAACACTAAATTTGTAACAATTAGGAAGACTGCCATCAAAATTAATGATGTTCCTACTCTTTTTTTCATACTGAGAATTGCACGTTTAATAAAATTCATTTTTTTCTTACCTCCTTGATAACTTGTATTCTATATAAGTTATCAAGAGTCTATATGGAGCTAATCGGTAGTTTATCTAGAGCTATCTGGAGTTTATATGTAGTTAGTTATGTATATATTTCTTGCAACGCCTGTTCCAAAGTTTTGTATCATCAATACAGGTGAAGAAATTGCGAAAACATGTTATAGGAAGAATGCAATGTAACATGTAGCTGGAAATAAAGAGGGTTCAGCGGATGGAATTCATACAGCTATTCAAGAATTAATAGCTGTATGAATTCCCCATTTATAACACCTTTAAAGAGACTGTTAATAAAATAAGACCTAACTCTTATACAATTCCCCAATTAATTAACCTTCTTTTAAAGAATACAAATGTTTTAATCCTTTCCGAGTATGAATTCGAACAGGTATCACTTGCAATATGTCATTAAAATAAAACGGATCATCACTTGGTTCAATTAGAAAACTAAGTGTAAATAAATAAAACGACATGAAAACACTTTGCTCCTAAATCAACTACCTGTATTATTATGAAACTCCTTTTTGAGAGAGGTTTTAATTTCCGAACATTCTGTTGACTGTTATAACATATCCAATTTACAATTTAATTGTGATGTTTTTTCACAATTAAACTACTTAGAATACACTTCATTTATTTGAAAACAATTACAAATAGAGGTGCTAAAATGAAAAAAAGAGTAAATCCAGAGTTATTACAAGGGTTAGAGATGTTTCCAGATCTCGATTTACGCCCAGAAAACTTGCAATCAATCAGAGAAGGAATAGCTCAAATGAGACCACCTGCAGTTGTTGATGAATCCCTTTCGTTAACAGATGAAGTCATTGTTGGACCAGATGCTAATCCGTTACCATTAAGAATTTATAGTCCAAAGTCAAATAATGAATCTTCACCTGTCTTATTATGGATACACGGTGGTGGTTATATGTTAGGGTCTATAGATGATAACGATGATACTTGTATGAGGTTTGCAAAAGAAGCTGGCTGTGTGGTCGTGTCTGTAGACTACCGCTTAGCTCCTGAACATCCTTACCCAGCAGCAATTGAGGATTGTTATTCAGCTTTAAAGTGGATTGCTGATAATGCAGAATCATTAAACATTGATTCAAATCGAATTGGGGTTGCAGGAGCAAGCGCTGGTGGTGGACTAACAGCAGCATTATCATTATTAGCCCGAGATCGAAAATATCCTTCGATTTGTTTACAAATGCCACTCTATCCAATGATTGATGACCGAAATAATACACCTTCAACGAATGAAATTAAAGAGGGATTTGTTTGGAATCAAAAGGCAAATGAAGCTGGTTGGAAAATGTATTTAGGAGAAATGTATGGAACGGATCAAATCCCAGCCTATGCAGCGCCTTCTCGAGCAGAGGATTATAGTGATTTGCCATATACTTACACATTTGTTGGTCAATTAGATCCATTCCGCAGTGAAACATTAACCTATGTAAGCAAACTAGCGCAAGCTGGTGTTGATGTCGAATTTCATTTATATCCAAATGCCTATCACTGGTTTGAAGGATTAAATCCAAATGCCGATGTATCTATTTACGCTGTGAACGAAATGGTACAAGCAGTAAAGACTGGTTTCAAAAGAGTATCTAAGGTTGAGGCTTAATCCCTTTACAAGAGAAACACTCATAAATAGTATAGAGTGTTATTATCATTTAAATATAATAGCCGATTCTCGTTTAGAATCGGCTATTAATATGTAAAATCCACCTAATATATCAAGATTGAGAAACAGAAATAAGGTGTTTAGGCGACGTGTTTATTTCCTCTGCCAATGCCTTAATGTTCATCATGATTTGAAGTATTTCTTCTGTTGTTGTCCTCGGATTGATAGAGCAAAGTCGAATTACTACTTTTTCTTTCAATCTAGTCGTACTTAGCATAGCAAATCCTCTTTGATTAATTTCTTCCACCAGTTTTTTGTTTATTTCATGAATTGTATCTGTAGACGTTAGCTTACAAGGAATATAACGAAAAGTAACAATTCCTAATTGGGCAGGTGTTACCACTTCCCAATCTTTTTCTTTCCTTAAAAACTCTTCAACTTGTTCAGCCAACATAATGCCATGATCAATTGCCTCACGAAAAGCTGTAACTCCAAATACTTTAAAAGAAAGCCATACCTTTAATGCCCTAAATCTACGAGAAAGTTCAATTCCACGCTCCCCAAAATTCACTTTTTCTTCTATATTAGTTTCCGTATCCTTAATATACTCAGGGATCATACGGAACGTTTTACTTAAATATTGGCTATTTCGAATGAGTACACAACCAACATCATAAGGCTGAAAAAGCCATTTGTGCGGGTCTAACGTCAAAGAATCCGCACGATGAATTCCTCTTAACAACTCACTTCCTTTTTCACTGAGAATTGCTGCAGCCCCATAAGCCCCATCCGCGTGTAGCCATACATCTTCATCATTACAAAGATCAGCCAATTCATTGAGGGAATCAACCGCCCCACAATTCGTTGTCCCTGCATTAGCAATAATACAGAATGGTTTTTTCCCTTTTAATCGATCTTCTTTTATTTTCTTTTTTAAAGTACTAACTGAAATTCTTAAATCTTCATCCGTTTCAATTCGGCAAATTTGATGATGTTTAAACCCTAATACTTTAAGTGCTCGATCTACAGAAAAATGAGTTTGGTTAGAGAAATACACAACCGCATTTTCTATGTCATTATTCAGCTTGACCTGTCTCGCTACAGTAAGTGCAGTCAAATTAGCCATGGAACCGCCACTGACAAATAGCCCTTCAGCTGAATCAGGGAATCCTATCATTGATTTTAACCAATTGATTGTCGTTAATTCAATTTGTTCAGCACCTGCACCTACCATCCAAGCTGTAGGAAATACATTAAACCCACTTGCTAAAAAATCTGCTACTACACCAACATAATTATTAGGACCTGGCACAAAAGCCATAAAATGAGGATGATCCACATGAGTAATTTGATTAAACACATTGTTATTAAGAAAATGAAGTAATTCTTTTGGATTGGATCCGTTTTCTGGAATCGTTTCAATTAGCTTGTCTCTAAAAATATTACTATCAATCGTTTCCGAAACTGGTTTACTTTTTAAATGATTCATATGATCAACAATCAAATCAACCGCTTGATATCCTAACTGACGCATCTCTTCGGCTGATAATTGCAGGTTTTTTGTCATTTGGTTTACTCCTATTCTATTTAAAAAGGCGAGTTCTTGCTCGCCTTTTCATTTTTTATAATTTGTAATCACCGATTGCCTGTATTGGATTTTGAAGAATCATTTTGATTAACTGATGGATGTGATTCAATATTTCCTGTATTTTCTCCGCTTCATATACGGTTTGATCATATCCAAACTTTATTGTAAGTTTCTCTTCAGGGAAGCACATAATTCCATACTTTACATGCGGCTCATCAACAACTTCGTAATCTGTGATGGCAAAATTTCTGTTTTCATTTGAAGAAAAGATAGCTGGGTTAGTTGGGTAGTTTTCAAAAACCCAAAGATGATCAGTCAACTGATTTTTTAATTCACTTTGTTTTTGTATATCAACAAATGAATAGTATGCATACTCATTACATTTCAATGTTTCTAGTTGTACTTTTTGCAGGAAGTCCACAAAAGATTGCGTTTCTGTCCATGCTAGTCGGATAGGCAAAATATTTGTGAACAGACCGAACATATTTTCAATCCCTTCTACTTCGGGAGGTCTGACTGATACTAGATTAGGTAATACTACTTCTCTCATTCCGTTGTATTTGCCAAACAATATTCCCCATACAGCTAGTAATGCCGAATTCATAGTTATATTGTTTTTAGTTACAAATGTCTGTAACTGATTAGTCAAATCCTTATCCAATGTTAAATCCATAAATGTAAAGTTTAACCCTTCACTTTGAGTTGGTACTTTCTTTTTAGGAATACTAATTTTTCGATTGTATCCTGATAAATAATCCCGCCAAAAATGACGTGCTTTCTCATGATCTCGTGCTATAGTCCAATCTATGAATGTCTCAAAAGGTTTTACCATAGGTAACTCCACCGTAGTTCCCGCATTTATTGTTTCATAGAGCTGGAATAATTCGTCTATCAAAATGCTGACGCTCCATCCATCACATAATAGATGATGGGAACTCCAAACTACCTTATGCTCGTTATTACCTAGTTGGAATATACAGAGACGGGTCATGAGTTCATCATTTTTGAATCCTTGACTTAAATTTTCATTTATCCACTGATCTAGGAATTCTTGCTGTTCTTGTTTCGTCATCTCAATCAAGCTTTTTATCTCTGAAATCATTTGAACATCATGTAGAACAGCTTGCCAAGGTTGTGCTTGTTCATCTTGTACAATTATCGTTCTTAAAGAATCATGACGATCAACTAATTGTTGGAAACACTGAATAAAGAGATTAATATCCAGCTCCCCCTCAAGTGTCCAAATTGTTTGTTCAAAATATGCATTTGTATCAGGCTCAGTTGCAGCATGTTCATAAATAACTTCCTGGAAAGGTGCCAATGGGTAAATACGTTCTATTTTTATTTCCGGCATTTTTTCTTGTATTTTGGGCAGTGTATGCTGATTAAGTTGTTTATCTTTAACATTTAGTGATGTAACTTGATTATCATTCATTTTGTTTACACCACTTGTTTGTGAACTTGAAAGATGGTCAAGCTTTTTAACAAATCGAGCCATGTCTCCTAATATAGGAAATGAAAATAGATTTTTTGGCTCTAGCTCAAATCCTTGTCTATACAGTCTGACGGAAACTTGAATCGCTTTTATCGAATCTCCACCTAAGGCAAAGAAATGATCATTTACTCCAACCCGATCTACTTTGAGTACTTCTTGCCAAACACTAGTTAATATTTTTTCCATTTCAGTTTTTGGAGCAATAAATACTTCATTTTTTTGTTTCTCCGGAGTAGGGAGCGCTTTTCTATCTAATTTCCCGTTTGGAGTCAAGGGTAATTGTTCCAAATAAACAAAATAAGAAGGAATCATATAATCTGGCAAGTGATCTCGCAAATGCTTTCGTAGTTCTGTTGTGCTAATATTTTGCTCAGTTACCACATATGCGACTAAAAATTTTATTCCATTCTCATCTGTCTGATCAATCACTACAGCATGTTCGACTTGTTTGTAAGTGAGAAGACAATGGGCGATTTCTTCTAATTCTACTCGATATCCTTGAATTTTCACTTGATAATCTTGGCGTCCTAAAAATTCAATATATCCCTCAGGATGCATTTTTCCACAGTCTCCTGTCTTGTATATAAGACCAAAAACAGGATGTGACACAAATGCTTCATTCGTTTTTTGTTCATCATTTAAATATCCTTTAGCAAGGCCCGCTCCCCCGATATATAAATCCCCAATTACACCAACAGGACACATTTTCTTTTCATAGTTCAACACATAATACGTTTGGTTTGCCAAAGGCATCCCATATGGAATACTATTCCAATGTGATTTCACCTGTTTGACCGGATAATAAATTGACCAAATCGATGCTTCTGTTGCTCCTCCTAGTGAAATTACTTCTGCAATCGGAAAATGTCGTTTTATTTTTTCGGGTAAAGAAAGTGGAATCCAATCTCCACTATGTAAAACTAAACGCAAGGAAGAATGTTCAAAATGAGAACCTACTTGCTCCAATGCCAAATCCATGATTGCAGGCACTGTATTCCAAATTGTAATTCCTCTACGTTCGACGGTACGGATTAATTCTTTCATGTCTCTTGGGTCACGAATCATTACCAACATTGCACCTGTGCTTAACGTTCCGAAAATATCGTATACAGATAGGTCAAAACACATGGAAGAAATACCAATAATACGATCATCTTCATTTACCTGATATTTTTGATTAATATCTTGAATGGTATTTGCAACCGCTTGGTGAGTAATAATTACTCCTTTTGGTTTTCCTGTACTTCCTGAAGTGTAGATAATATAGGCAAGATCTTCTGGACCAGCAATAGCAGGCATATCTTCTGTTGTATATAATGACAAATGTTTTTCTTTATAAAGACTCGATTCTAATAAAAGTTTGCATGAGCTATTTTCTAAAATATATGTTTGGCGATCTAAAGGATGGTCGGGATCAATTGGAACATAAGCGGCACCTGCTTTTAAAATACCTATCATATTAGCAATTGTGTCAACTCGTCTTTGTGCTAAAAGACCAACTTTGTCACCTAGACCAATTCCTTGTTCTTTTAAAAAGTGCGCAACTTGATTGGAGCGCTTATGGAGCTCTGAATATGTTAACCAGTCTCGTTCAAAAACCACTGCTACTTCATCCGGTGTACGTTTTACTTGGTCTGTAAATAATTGATACAGAGTAGTTGAAGATATTTTTTCTGTTGTCTCATTGTATTGCGCAATTAAAGTTTGATCCGATTCTTTCATCTGCAAAGATGTTACATCACTTCGTTTCATCAATTGTTCTAACAATTCAACAAATTGAGAAAACATTACTTCTATCACCTCAACATCAAACAACTCTTCAACATAGTTCCAGCTAATTAATAACTCTCCATTTTTTTCAATTACCACATTATCCAAATAAACTTGTGGAGTCCGAGCATGAATATGGCGAAGAGAACCAAGCTGTTCCCAAGCAAAAGCACCTGCACCTGCTAGCATCGAGGTGAAAACAATTGGCATAACTGCTTTTGGAGTCATTTGGTGATATCGAGTAAAATCTCGAATAAAGTTAACTCCATCGTAATGCCGATGTTCAAGACCATCTAATAAAGTAGATTGCGTTTGTTTGACTCTCGTAAAGAAAGATTGATCTGGATTCACATCAACATCCAACAAGATAAGTGAGGTGAAATCTCCCACAATTTGTTCTACTTCTTCATGAACAGGATAACGGTTAAATACAGTCAAATTAATTGCCAATCGACGTTGATTACTCCAATATGCCAACACATCACCATATATTGTACAAAGTAGAGCGGAAGGAGTTACCTCTTTCTCCTGTGCTAACTTTCGTAGCTTTGTCCATTTTTCATTGTCCACGATCTTAGTAAGTGATTGGAATTTAGGAGTAGCAATCTCTGCCGGATTCTTTTTTAACAGCAAAGAAGGCGCAAACGGAAAGTCAGGAAGCTTACTTGTCCAATAATCTTTTGCTGTTTTATATTCTGTACTTTGTTCCATTTCATCATAGATAAACATGTAATCTTGAAAATCAAAAGATAGAGGTTCTAATCTTTGCTCTGGTTTATAATAATAATGAAACAAATCCTGTCCAACAATGTTCATACTAGCTCCATCCATTAATAAAGCATCATATCGAAAACATAATAAATACGTGTCTTCTTTTAAAAGAAAGGCTTTTAATTCAAACAAAGGCCATTGCCCCAAAGGGAATACATGGTTAGTCATTCGAGAACGTTCTTCTTGCAAGCGAGCATTTTGTTTCACACCATCTAAATCTATGAGACTCACTATTTCAATCTCGTAATCAGGAACGCTTTGTAATATTTGCTGTTTTCCTTCTGGTAAAATTACAGCTCGCAACATTGGATGACGATGAATTACCTTTTGAAAACTTTTTGAAAGACGATTGATATCCAATTTTGATTCATATTCAAAATATGTTTGAGGTGAAATACCACTTAATTCAAACTGTGAATTCCGTCCTAACATGTACGCTGTCTGAACCTCTGTTAAGGGAAATGGCTTAGACAAATCTTTAACATGAGTTGGTCTATTTTCAAAGTTTTCCTCTTTATGCTCTACCTCTACACAAGAACTAAGTTGAGCAATCGTAGGATGTTTAAAAAAATCTGTTGTACTTATTTTCAAACAGTCTTTTCTTAATAAATTAATTATTTGTAGTGCTTTAATCGATTCTCCTTTTAAAGCAAAAAAATTATCATAAATACCGATTCCCTCAATCTCCATAACTTTTTCCCATGCATGCACCAATTTTTGTTCAATTTCATTGCGCGGAGCAACGTATGGAATTGATACATAATCCGTTTGTGTTATATCCAATAACCTTTTCCTATCTACTTTCCCATTTGGATTCAATGGAATCTCTTCCACCTGAATCATTTTTTCAGGAATCATAAACTCAGGTAATTTATCACTTAAATATTTTCTGATTTCACCAAAAGGGACCTTATTATCCGATACATAGTAAGCAGCTAATAATTTCCTATTTCCATATACTTGATCAACAACGATAGCTTGGTTTATTTCTGGATGTTCCCTTAACTGGGTTTCGATTTCTCTTAATTCAATTCGATACCCCCGAATTTTTACTTGATGATCCATTCGACCTAGATATTCAAGTTCTCCATTAGGCAACCAACGAACGAGATCACCCGTATGATACATCATTTCTCCTGCCGTAAAAGGACTCGGTACAAACTTTTCATCTGTCAGTTTAGGTTTACCAAGATACCCTCGTGCTACCGCCACGCCAGCAATGCAGAGTTCACCCGGAATGCCAAATGGTTTTAATTGGCCATACTTATTCAATATATAGGAATGATAATTCGGGTTGGGATTTCCAATCGTAACTTCTTTGGCGGAGCTCAAATCCTTTACTGTTGCACAAATGGTTGTTTCTGTAGGACCATAAATATTTAAAATTGTCGCTTCACTGATACATCGAATTTTTTCAATCAAATCAATGGAAAATGCTTCTCCTGCTAACAAAATAGATTTTAAATTTTTTAGAAAATTCGCCCCTTCTGGATCACTCAAAATCACTTCCATTCGCGATGGCGTTGATTCCCATAAATCCACCTTATGTTCTTTGACCAAATGTGCCAATTCTTTTGTTGCAAACTGGTCCTCTGTAGCAATGACTACTTTCGAACCTTGCGTTAAAGGAAGACATATTTCTAACAAGGAAATATCAAAAGATACACTAGCAAGAAACAAGAATGACTGATTATCTTTTACTTTTTCTCTCATTACACTTAAAAAATGGACAAGAGATTTCTGCTCCACCATTACACCTTTTGGATTTCCTGTCGATCCTGATGTGTAAATAACATAAGCCAAATCATTAGGATCACTTTCTCGCACTAAATTACTTTCTTCACCTTGGAAGAGATATTCCTCATCAAGATATAGCACTTCACCAGCAAATTGTGGAAATTCTACTTCGGTTCGCTTGCTAAGTAAACATTTTGCTTGACTATCTTGTAACATATATTCAATTCGTTCAGTTGGATAATTAGGATCGATTGGTAAATACGCTGCTCCTGCTTTTAAAATCCCCATCATACCAATGATCATTTCCAATGACCGGTCTACCATAACTCCAATAATACTTTCTTTCGAAACACCTTTACTTTGAAGAATAGAAGCCAATTGATTTGCTTTCTTATTCAATTCTCTATATGTCAAAGATTGATCATTACAAACAACCGCAATTTGATCTGGGGTTTTTAACACTTGCGCTTCAAACAAATCTTGAAATGTTTGAGACAAGTCTATGCCCGTTTGAGTGTTATTCAATTCTTCTAGCAGCTCTTTCTCTTCTTCTGAAATGATACAAATATCTTTCACAGCTAAATTCGAATTTCTTGACACTTGCTTTAAAACATAAAGATATGAATTTGCAAACTGTTGCAAAGAAGAGAATGAATGAGACTTGAAAGAAATTTGAAATTCAAATTCATTATGTATTTCATTCCATTTTCTTTGTATCCAGATGGCTAAATTATTCTCTGCATATTCTTCTATCGAATTTTTATTATGTAATCCTTCCATCCCAAAAACAATTTGAAAAGGAGTTAAATGGTGTTTCGCTAATAACTCAGAAAGTGGATACCCCTGATTGTCATATCCGAATAAAGTCGTTTGTTCAATCTGATTTACTACTTGTTTAAAGCTGTGATGCGGATGGATTTCACTTCCTAAAGGGATCAATTTATTAAGATTCTCGCTTTGTTCAAGATTTTTTTCGATTACAGGAATACCAATAGTAATTCTTTCTTGATCTGTATAGTGTGTCAAACAAATCCTTAACGCGGCCTGTAACCAGCTAAATAATAATAAATCTTGAGACTTATTTACTTTTTGTATACTTTTACTAAACTCTGCATTCATTATGACTTGAACGTGCTCGCAAGGATTTTCTTTATTTAGTTGGTAACCGCTATTAAATACAGAAAAATCGAGAACCTCGGAAGATAATTGCTCCTTCCAAAACGCCTCTACCCCTTTATTTTCATGAATCGAACTTCGATCTTTAATGTGCATTTTTATCTTTATCCCCCTAATATTCATTTCATCTATTCGTTAATTTTCATGCCAACTTCAAGCCCATGGAGAAATACTTGATGGTTATCCAAACATAAAAATTGCTGAATCTCTTCAAATTTCATATGACCAACTGAACAAACTCCTAAATTTAATGTCTCAGCCACCATATTTAAGGTAGCGGTGATGATGCCTGACTCAATACAAGCAAATAAATATCCATCTGAACCGTATTTCGGGATGGAAGCGTTCGCATTATAGACTAAATAAACTGAAAAGGCAGACTGAGTAAATAAATCTTGGTTAATTAGCTCATGATCACTTTTGATTACTTGATCAATATTGTTAACAACCACCAGACTATTTTTCGATGGGTTATAATAATAAAAACCAGCTTTCATACCTTCTATACGTTTTGGTTTTATATAAATAAAGATATCAATTGGGTATAGTCCGCCTGCACTTGCGTAATGATAGTATATTTTTTCTTCCTCAACCTGTTTTAGAGTTGATATGAATTGGGAAAATTCTAAAAAACTAATATGTTTTTTCATATCAAATTGGCGACAAGACCTACGCTCCTTGATTATAGTAGGTAGCTCATTTGTTGTTTCAAGTTGAATTTCGGTTGACCGCACAGCATGGTGCGTTCGATTCAATTGTTCACTCATATACATATCTAAATCTTCTTTAGAAAAGCGAATCTGGTCGCTATATGGATTCGGAAAAATCTTTTCTTGTGTAGAAAATATTTCTCCTGGGTGTAATATGTTACTTACTAACACACGATTTTTTATCATAAGCTCTATTATTTTTTTTGTTTCTTCCTCATTACCTAACGAAAAGCGGTCTACTAGTTCATTAATCGTCACACCTTTTTGAGTCAAAAAATAAAACTCAGGAAACCACCCAGATAGAACACCTGTAAATTTCGTTTCTCCTATCAAAACTTCATTATGCAACATCTCCCAATGCTTAATAGGAGACCAGTAATAAATTTGCTCGCTCATATAACCCTCCATAAACGTTTAACTTATTTTTGAAATACAATTTTCTAATCTACAAAAAATAATTTTTAGATTCTACCCCTTGTCTCATAGTGATTATAAGCACATGTACTTCAACGAAGCTTGAGAATAATGAAATAATTTTTTCTTCATTAAATTTTTTTATTTCATCATAAAAAATGATTTTTCATTAGACATTTCACATCCTTTCCCATAGTAATCCTATAAGGTATAAACCTTTTAGAACATTAGGAATATTCATGTATTTCCAATGTGAAATTATTGTAATGGATTGGAAAGCAGATGGATATAGTTATTAAACAAAATAATATTGAGAAAGTTTTATTTGTTATAGCGATAAAATTTTCTAATGAGATTTATTACATATAGATTAAGAAAAGAATTTTAAATTTTTCTTTAGAAGTTAGTGTAAAATGTAACATACTATTACATACAAGTGAGTTACTAACATATCGTAATTAAAATAGAGAAAAGACACCTTGAATGGTGTCTTTTCTCTATTTTAATTCCATATACTTTTACGCCGATGTTCGAATGTATAATAAAAATTATATAAATTAAGAATGTATTTCAGATAATTTTATAAATAAATGCAAAGATATCTCCTCGCCATACTGTTACAATAGCAATAATCTCTTGTCTATTTCTTTAATTAAATTGTAATATAATTACAGTATGTGAAATTATATTACATTAACTTTAAAAAGCGAAGTGAAAACAACTTTCACTTCGCTTTTTTCATTTGCAATCCTTATTCAATTTACTTAATTCAGTATACACTTTCACATTATTTTCTTTTATTTAATCGGTTTCTCTGTTTTTAAAACAAATGAACTTAATGCAGGAACTTTAATTTTATTGTCATGGACAACATAAAGTGTTTTACTTCCCGCTTGTTTACCATCTACTAGTACTTTCCAAGGACCTTTCGATGGAAGCGTTATGTCAACGGATTCTCTATTTGCATTGTGAGCCACTGTAAAGTATTCGCTTTTATTCCCATTGCCCTTCCCATCTATTGTATAAGCTACAACATTTTTTTGAGCATCAATAAAAGAGACATGTTTTTTAATTTGTTCTACAGATGTCATTCGAAAAGCTGAGTACTTTTTGCGTAAATCTATTAAGCCCTTCATATAATCTACTTCATTATTAAACGCTGCACGGCGCAACCAATCCATTTGGTTAATTGAATCAGGAGATTTGTAACTATTATGATCACCATACTTTGTGCGCATAAACTCTTGTCCTGCATGTAAAAATGGAATACCTTGCGATGTTAATAAAATAGAAGAAGACAATTTATGCATTTGTTTTCGCACTTCTTCGCTTTCACCTGAATTAGTTAGCTCAAGTTTATCCCATAATGTATGATTATCATGTGCTTCCACATAAGTTAGCACCTGCTCTGGATCTTGATAGGTAGACGAATTTGTATCGTAGTCAATACCTGCCGTAATGCCTTTTTTAATGCGGTCTTCCATGTTTTGCTTTCCATTTACAAAACCATTATCTTTATCCTCAAATACACTGCCTTTCAATCCGTCGCGTATATTATCGTTAAAATGAGCAATCCCTGTCATTTTCTCCGCATTTTTTTGATTTGCTTTCAACTCAGCTGCAAGAGGGGTATTTAAATCCCAGCCTTCTCCATGCAGAATAATAGAAGGATCGATTTGATTAACACCTTTACGTATCTCATTCATCGTTTCAAAATCATGAATACCCATTAAATCAAAACGGAACCCATCTAAATTGTATTCTTTTGCCCAGTATGTGACGGAATCCACCATGAATTTCCTCATCATTTTTCGTTCTGAAGCAGTATCATTTCCTACTCCAGTTCCATTTGCAAATGTCCCATCTTCATTGTAACGATAATAATAACCAGGAACTAGCTTATGAAAATTAGATTCAGTGGCATTATACATATGGTTATATACTACATCCATTACAACACGAAGATTATTATCATGCAGTGTTTGAATCATTTGCTTTAATTCAGTTATTCGAACAGTCGGCTCATATGCATTTGTAGAATAGGAGCCCTCTGGGACGTTGAAATTTTTCGGGTCATATCCCCAGTTATATTGTGGTTCATTTAAATTCTCTTCATTTACTGAAGCATAATCAAATATCGGTAAAAACTGAACGTGAGTAACACCAAGATCTTTAATATGATCAAGTCCTGTTTTTACACCTTCAGGCCCTTTGGTTCCTTTTTCTGTTACACCTAAATATTTCCCTTTCTGCTTAATACCACTTTCAGGTTGGATGGAAAGATCGCGTACATGCAATTCATAAATAATAGCATCTTCCGGATTTTTAATTTTCGGCTTTTTATTCACTTTCCATTTTTTCGGATTTGTTTCTTCTAAATCAACAACTGCACCTTTATCTCCATTTACAGAAGCAGCACGCACATACGGATCGACCGCTTCAGTCCACTTATCACCAATTTTCACCTTATACGTATAAAAGAGACCCTTTTGGTTCCCTTTAAGTTCTGCTATCCAAGTTCCCTTTTCACCTTGTTGCATGTTTATTTCAGTACCTATTTTATCGTTCCATTTTTTATATGTAACTAACTTCGCTTCACTTGCAGTAGGAGCCCATAAACGGAACTTTGTATGTTGCGGAGTATATATATTCCCTAAATCATTACCACCATAATAAAATAAATTATCAAATTCCTCGCTACGGATGACTTTACCGATTTCAGTATTCACATCTGCTAAGTTTGCTATTTTAACTTTGTATGTTTGTTTTAAATCAATTTTCTGTTCCGTAATTATTTTCACCTTATTAGTAATATCTCCACTATTTGTATCATAAGGACTAATTCCCTTAATTTTAACGCCTTCAATTTCAATTTTCTGCTCTTGGATATTAAACGGGACATTAGTAGTTACAGTGATTTCATTGAAACTATCAATAGTTGCTTTTTGAATAGAGAGTTCAGAAGAGGGCTTAGAATCATATACTTTTTCATCACCCGAAAGAATCCATACTTCAGCACGACCGTCCTTTATATTTTCAATCCAACGATCACCACCATCTTTTTCCCACTCATTCGTACGAATGATAAATCCTACGCGATTATAGTCACCATCTATTTTTATCTTAGCGTACTTTCCAAATTCATCTTCACCAGTAAATTCATAAGATTTACCATTTGCATTTTCTCCCCATATCCAAAGATTCCAGTCTTTTGTATTTCCAGATTTCTCTTTGTAATGAATGATAATTTCAGTTGTTTTCGAATTTGAAACTGCCTTCACACTCTGAAAAGAGAAAACAGATGATAACATAACGATTATGGTAAGGAATAAAAATGATTTGTTAATTAATCTTTTTGTAATTTGCACCACATACACCCTTTCTTTAAATATTACAAGCGATTTATTATGCTCATACTAAATAACACTGCTTAAATTAATCTAGAAATCTCTTTTACTTCACCTCCATATTGGCTATTTTCACGTATGTATTTCAATGATCTCTTAATACGAAAGCGTTTGCATTAAAACTTAAAAAAATAGATTTGTTTATGCCTTCTTATATTTGTAAATAATAAAAGATCAGGGAAATCATTTTAAAGCAATCGTTTGTTATCGCTTTCATTCTATAGCACTTACTATTAAGAGGTCAATATATTATTAATTTTCTGTTTTTACACACTTTAAATTTTATATATTTGTTGCAACTTATTGAAGATAGACAGCATGAATATCGCTTAATAAGTTTATTTCCACTAATGCATTGCTACGTTACAAAAAAACAGCTAATATCTTAATATGATATTAGCTGTTTTTTTGTAACGTATTAATATATGAATAAGAACTATATTTCTAACTTACTTAATTTTTGCTGCATCAAATGCCTTTTGCACTGCTTGAACTTCAGCTGTATTCGCTCCATATTTATTAGTTGCCACTCGAATACATGCTGATTTCAATTCTTTGAAATTAGAAGTCATGTTTAATTCATCTGTATTTGCATAATAGAAAATATCAAACATTTTATCTTCACCAATTCCTTTAACAGTTACTCCGTTATGAGTTCCGCCTTTTGCAATGAGATACGCAACTTTATTAATAATGCTTGAGTTAAAATGAACACCGCCTTGATCCCATCCATTAAAATCGTTAAATTCACTGTAATCATCTGGATAAGGTACTCCAAGTGAAGATGGAACGGAAGCTGGGTTTTCCATATCACGGAAAACAGATCCAGTTTGTTCTCCCATTGTCCAGTTAAATGTTCCATTATTTACGTATTTCTCAATAGATGTTCCCATAATATCAGATAACGCCTCATTAATTGCACCAGATTCACCGTAATATTCAAGATTAGATTCGCTAGAAGTAACAGCATGTGTAAATTCATGTCCAGCTACGTCATATGCCTTGACAATAGGATCTCCATATACAAGCATACTTCCATTATTAGCACTTAATGCATTTTGCCAATTTTTCGGATCGTTCGTATCTTCAGAATCCCAAGCATGTACAACTGAAACTACCTTTTGTCCCTTATTATCAAAACTATTACGCTTGTATTTATCTTTATAAAAATCAAATACCTTTGTTGCTAAGTAATGAGCACTTACTGCTTTTGGATCGTTAAATGTTGTTGAAGTACTAGTTGCTAATGTACCAGGATAATAGCTTTCTTCTTTAGTAATATCTCTGTAATTCACATCATATGTTTCAATTCCTTGCCCTCTTGTATAATCAGCAAGTGCATATTTGCCATTGCTTTGTTTAGAGATACCAAATGAACGAGAAATACCTAAATCATCTTTTCCAGTTCCAGTTAATGATGTAAGACTGCTTTTTTTACTTTCCTTTAAAGCTCCAACTAGTTTTTCACTTGCTTTTAAGTTAGATTCTTGTACCATATTTTTTAACATATCCCCATTTTGGGCATTTACTAAATAAGTTCCAGAAATATAGTTTGGTGTTGCCGCTTCAAATGTAACTTGGTATGCATTTGAAGCTTGTCCATTATTTTCATCAACAAAAATAACTTCCTTAACTTCTGGTTCAGAAATAAACTTGATATCGTTCCCGTACTTCGTATAAATATGTTGTTTGGCTTCTTCTTTTGATAGCTTAATAGGCTTTTTCAAATCTTCTTGTTTTAAATTTTGCGCGCTATCGCCTGAAACACTTTTAATAACACCCTTATTATCTACGTGTGCAGTTAATTGGTGGCCATATACTTCTTTTCCTTCATATGTTTGCTGCATACGTACAAGTGTAGTCCCATCATACGAACCACGTTTTTGAAGAACTTTATAATCTACCCCTGTTTCTCCATTGACTTGTTTTGGAGAAAGAGCTTGTTCTGTTTTCTCCTTAAGTGCATCTTTTACTACATTCTCTGGTGCCTTTTGTGACGGTTGTGTAAGTTCACCCGAACGGAACGATTCCTCTTGAATTTGAACTTGTAGTTGATCTGTTTCCTCTGCATGACCTATTCCGTATGGTGCGACAGCTGTTAAAGCTAGTCCTGTTGTTAATGCTACCTTAGTTAATGTCTTTGTGTTTTTCATTTTTTCACCTCGTATAATTTTTAAAATAGAAAGCTTGTACAAAGTATACTGTCTATTTATGTCAGAAAAAAGGGAAAATACAAAATTTATGTAACATTATGCAAAATTACATAATATGTGGTCGATGATATAAATAAAGAACAACTCATATAAGTGCATTAATTTCACTAAAAAAAGAGCCCTATTATGCGCTCATCCATTTGGTTAGTTGTTAATTAACTGTATTTATTCTAATCAAAGTACACTTACATCTGAATAACAACATAAAAACCCACTCTTAACTATTTTAAGAGTGGGTTTAATACTATTAAAATAACAATTATTATAGGACATCTTATAATTTGAATTATTTATTTAAACTTATATTTCGGACATGAAGTTGGTTTAGAATAAAGATTGATCAAATTAATACTAATGGCCTTGATAAACAAGAAAAAAGAAAGTGAGCGTTTTGTATTATGGTGTATATAGTAGGTAAATACTTTGGTGAGGCAGCGTATCTACAAGTTAGATTTCTCAATGTAATTTTGTTATTTATGTCTATAGCTGCATGGATTGTAACGTTATGAGATAGCTGAAGTCTTATATGAGTTTCAGGCTTTTTTATCTTGTCAAAAATATCTCTTAAAGATAAATTTTTCTCCCCATTTAAATATAGAAAAAGACACATCTATTGCATGTTATTAGCTTAAGATATGTTCTTTTAAAGCATATTATAAATATACATAGTAAGAAATGAAACAATAATTATTCAAATAAAAAATCCCCCGGATCATTAAACAGATACGGGGGATTTTTTTATCTATAATTCTCTATATTTCCATATCAATCACAAACTTTTTTAGGAGAATAGTATGTCCAAGTTTGATAGATTTTTGCATCAGAGTCATTTTTCTTATATTTTTTTAATAATCCTACTAAGTTTTTTGTAGAATTCACCTTTTGTTTTTACATGATTAAATTGATTTGGATTAATATTAGCTTTTTGTGAAAGTGCTACAATCTCTTCTTTTGTAATTGAATCTTTAGTATTTATAGATGCTATATTTGTATATTTCCCATCTTCTGTTTTGGGAATTTCTAAAATCCCTTTATTTACAAGATCAACTACAGCCTTATGCTCTGAAGAATGTGTGTCTACACCAGTAATTTTCCAATTATGCATAACTTTTGGTGTGTACACACCATTCTTTACCTCTTTTAAATATGTAATAGCAAGGTTACGAATGGTTCCACCTGTTTCTCCGAATGCATTCTCTTGTTTAGATGACCAAATTTGTTCAAACTTACGTCCCTCTAAAGCTCCCCCTTTTGCCTGAAGAGCCTCCATTCTATATGCATTCATTCCCAACGTCATAACATCGCTCATTTTGATTGGTTTATTTGTACGAATAGAGCGTAAATTTGTAATTCTACTTCCATATGGTTTTGTTAAGTCAATTTCGTATTTTACGCCTCCAAAGAAATCGTTCGTACTATATTTAGACGCACGACGGTTTCTATCAAAGCTAACTGTTACATCTCCGGCACGAGATGAGTTAAAATATCCTGCTGCCCATTCCATATAATCTTTTAAATCTTTTCCAGTTATCTTATATACTGTAATTTCTCCCAAAGCATATTGGTAATTATACGCAATATCTTTCTTCTTAATAGGACCTATATCCAAACGGGCATAATCATTATCAATTTGATGGGCTACTACATCCGCTTTGCTGTAGTAGAGCATGACTTCATGGAAGAAATCTGATAATGGTGTCTCTTGAATTTGCACACTTGGAATACCCTTTATTTCATTTTCCGGAACAAGATTTCTCCCCTTTAATTGAGCGACTACAACATTTGCATCTCCTCTTGCATACTCGTGAAAAGGTGTTAGTGTTTCTTCAAGTGTAGGATCAGATAATACCGTTGTTCCATCAGTATTTTTTACAGGTATAGCGGTAGCAGTTTTATCTTTTAAAACCATCTTTCCATCTTGCTTTGTAAAAGTAAGGTCAATACGTGAGATATGTGTTCCATATTTATCTGGTTCTGTAATAACAACACCATTTACAACTTCTTTTTTTACAAGTTTATGCATATGAGCCGCAAAAATAGCGCTTAGTTCCGGACAAGCATTCGCAATATCTTGAACCCCAGTACCAGGGATGCCATTCTCATTTTCTAGTCCCATATGCATAACCCCTACCATTACATCTACTTTACCTTCTAATTCTTTAATCGCCTTTTTTGTCTCTTCTACTGGATTTTTCACCACTAAACCATCCAAATGATCTGTCCCTTTTTCAAAATCACTAATCATTGGTGTATTCATACCAATAATCCCAACTTTAATTCCACTTTTTTCAACAATTGTATACGCAGGAAGAAAACGCTCTCCATTTCCCTTGTAAATATTTCCTGCTAACGTCTTTCCCTTATATTGCTCACTAACTTTTTTCAATGTATCTAATCCAAAGTTGAATTCATGATTTCCAAATGCCCAGGCGTCATATCCCATTGTATTCATCGCTACCATCATTGGCGATTGTGGCTTATCGTTGAATAATTCTACTGAGTTTCCTTGAATTGTATCCCCGGCATCTACTAATATGGTATTTGGATTTTCTTGACGTACCTTCTTTATAACCGTATAAAGCTGCGTCAAACTTCCACTCATATTTGCTCCATCAAGCGCATAATCCCAAGGCATAAATCTACCATGAATATCTGCAGTACCTAACAATGTAATATTAACTTCAGATTCCTCAGCTTTAGAGATAGCTGGTTTGACTGTTACTGCTGTTCCAAGAAGTATAAGAATGACAAAATAACATACATAGTTCTTCCATTTCATTTTTTGCATAATAACAATATTTCTCCCCTTTTTGTACTGTCATAAAGTTGCTTGAACTTTAAAAATGTAACACTTGTTTACCTCTCTATAAAAAGTATATTCCGTATCAATCTCCTCATGGGCATAAATAGGTGTATCATGATTAGGCGTCTCCTGTATTACATATTCAGTAGGTAGTAGTTTGTCTTTTTTAATATGAATAAAGTATTTATCATTCGGTCATGGCGACCATAAAAACCATACTATATTCGCACCAGCTAGCACTCACTATACAGACCTTTTTAATAAAGTGTTTGTCTACTTCTTACCTCATTAGAAAATGATATGCACAGAATGGAAAAGTAAAAACACCGACTGCAGCTACCAACTTATCCATTACCATATCATTTATCCAAAAAATCACCCCAGCAAAGCTTATAGTAGCGTAAAAAAAATGAGAAGCGAAACTATCGACGCCACCTTATACAACATCTTTGTCATTACTCCATCCCCTATTAAACCCTATATGTAAAAAATTGTATCAATCATATGAACCATTGTACTATACCATTAGAAATTAGTATATTTAACACAATAGACTTTTAAAATCTACTAATAAATTACTATTTTATAAACAATATAACTAATTAAACGGAATCCATCTTCTTTTAACTATCACTACATATTTTCGGAATAATAAAAATACATTTGACCAAAATTGTAATTTATTGTAAAGTTATATCCATTTAAACTAGTTCAAAAATTTGATGATGAAAATAAACTTGTTTATATTGATTTGAATACGACGAAGTGATTGTAAGCGAGT
This sequence comes from Bacillus sp. NPDC094077, assembly GCF_050279465.1. Classification (NCBI taxonomy): domain Bacteria; kingdom Bacillati; phylum Bacillota; class Bacilli; order Caryophanales; family Bacillaceae; genus Bacillus; species Bacillus sp. NPDC094077. The sequence continues at coordinate 511,724 of NZ_JBNNUF010000002.1, forward strand.
ATCAAGGGCTCTCTTTTATGTGTACAGACGTCACAAAACGCTATCTTTACACGTTTAAGGGAAATAAAAAAACAGTAGTGATTTAACACTACTGTTTTTTTATTTAAATTGTTTGAATTCTTTTCTATAGAATTTGATAGAACACATTGCTCCAAAAATAGAAAATGATTTTTACTTTTCAACTTCACAAAGCAATTTTATTTCTTTGATTTGTTCTATATGACGCTGTTCATGCAAATAGATCAGTTCTATCCACTGATCAAGAAGTAATTCTCCAAGAGCAGGATGCATCACAGATTTTTTCGTTAATATAGATTCATCTTCTATTGTGCTCAGGAAACGCATCAATTCTTTTCTCGATTCATTTAACAAAGTAATCATTTGCTGCACTTCAAATGGTTCTAGGCTTGGTTCAATCATTTCTGGGGCTATAAATTTTATTGATCTATCTAAAAGTATAGATTGAATCTCTTTACGCTCATTTTGGGCACTATCCATCTTTTTTAATCCTGTCGAAATTACTGTTATAACTCTCTCATCTAATAAAACTACGTGGTGACAAACTTGTGCTATACTCCATTTATCCTTATCTGGTTTCCTATTAAATTGAGCATCACTCAACAAAGTAATTTCCTCAAACAATTGATTTCTCGTTTCATAAAACTTGTCATTTACAACTGTATTCATGAGAATTCTCCTTTCATTTGAACCTACATACTTAGATTCCTACGCTAGAAATATTCTCTACAGAAAAAAGATTTTCCTTCACTACTATTTCAATCAAATTTTTTCTTGCTTTAGGAGTTTCTCTAATTCATAACGAAATGTATTAGCTTGTTCAACATCCTTTACTCATGTACTACAAACTCTCTTTCAGTAACTATTTTTTGGACATGAAGGAAATCTTTAAACTTCTTAAAATCAATACGCTTTGGATCTATAATATAAAAATGCAAATCATAAGACGTTTTCAATAAACTTAAGGACAAAATTACTCCAATTAAAACATAAGTTTTTCCACTTCCAGTTACCTCGGCTATTAACATGTGCAAAGTATCTGTTAAGTCCTCAAAGAGTGGTTTTCCATGTTCATCTAAACCAATGTTGAAAGGAAATCTTGCTTTTTTTATAAATTATCAATCTTTGTTTTAAAGCCACACATGAAGTTATTTGTTTTTTTGTATATTTTTAATCGGCACAAATAAGTCAACCTTTAAATTCCCTTCTAAATCTTCGGTTACATTATTCATACAAAATTCTAGATTATCTCTATCATAATCTGCATTATACTCATTATTCGGTAGCCACTCTTCATATACATATTGATACGCTATATTCAATTTATGTGGCTTATCATAAAAATGGTATAGAGCGTATTGACCGCCATCTAATCTTTTAAATTGCACATCATGATGCCTTTCTTTGTCAAAGTTTTCAGGTATAGTAACGCAAGCGTCATGTCGGCACTTACACCCTTCAATAAGTTCAGGATTATCTAGTGAAATTCCGATAAATGATTGCTTTGGTGGATAAAGTTTATTTTCATTTGCCCAATTCAGTAATTTTCCCCAGTGATCTTGCGGTTCAAAGTAACTTCCAATTCGTCTTATAAATGCCACTTCGAATTGTGGCAAATTTTTTATTACAACTTTCATTTACGTCATCCTCCCTATAAATATCTACTTTATTTATTTAGCGTTTATCAATACTTATTCCTTCACAAATAAAACGAATTCCCAAATTGTAAAAACCTCATTATAATGCTTTCCCCGGAAGCCTTTAAATACAACTGCATAAAACGTTCCTAACTATCAATCTAACATTAAATAAATGTGAAAAATCACCCTATTTATTCATTTTTCATGCGTATGTATGTACATTTGTTAATTTATTCGATATATTATGGGTATTGAATGATTACGAAAAGTTTATAAGCCGTTTGTATAACACCTTATATTTTTATATCCATGAAAACTACAAAGTGTATAAACATCCATTTGTCAAATGAATTTAATGTGGAAGGAGGTTTGTGGTTACTTCATCGGGATATAATAATCAGTTTTGAACTGATAAAAATATAGGAGGCGACATAATGTTTCGTACGATTTCAAATTTCATGAGAGTAGCTGAGATAAGAAACAAAATTCTTTTTACACTAGCGATGCTAATTGTTTTTCGAATTGGCACGTTTATTCCAGTTCCTCATACTAACGCAGAGGTATTAAAAGTACAAGATCAAGCCAACGTTTTAGGTATGTTAAACGTATTTGGCGGAGGAGCACTGCAACACTTCTCAATCTTTGCTGTTGGTATCACACCATATATTACAGCTTCTATTATTGTACAATTACTACAAATGGACGTTGTACCTAAGTTTACAGAATGGGCAAAGCAAGGAGAAATGGGTCGAAAGAAATCCGCTCAATTTACTCGATACTTTACAATCATTCTCGCATTCATACAAGCTATTGGGATGTCTTATGGCTTTAATAATATAGCAGGTGGACAATTAATTTCAGATCAAAGCTGGACTACATACTTATTTATTGCGACAGTTTTAACCGCGGGTACTGCATTTTTACTTTGGTTAGGTGAACAAATCACTGCTAAAGGCGTTGGTAATGGTATCTCAATGATTATCTTCGCAGGACTTGTTGCTGCGATTCCGAATGTTGCAAATCAAATTTATTTACAACAATTCCAAAACGCAGGCGATCAGTTATTTATGCACATCGTAAAAATGGTTTTAATTGGACTCGTAATTTTAGCAATCATTGTTGGTGTTATTTACATTCAACAAGCAGTTCGTAAAATTCCGATTCAATATGCTAAAGCTGTATCAGGAAACAATCAATATCAGGGAGCAAAAAACACTCATTTACCTCTTAAAGTAAATAGTGCTGGTGTAATTCCAGTTATCTTTGCTTCCGCATTTTTAATGACGCCGCGTACAATTGCGCAGCTCTTCCCTGATTCAAGCGTATCAAAATGGTTAATTTCAAATCTTGATTTCGCACATCCAATCGGAATGGCGCTTTATGTTGGCCTTATCGTTGCTTTCACATACTTCTACGCATTCGTTCAAGTAAACCCTGAACAAATGGCCGAGAATTTGAAGAAGCAAAACGGTTATGTTCCAGGTATACGCCCTGGCAAAGCAACAGAACAATATGTAACCAAAATTTTATATCGTTTAACATTTATCGGCGCAATTTTCTTAGGTGCAATTTCTATATTACCGCTCGTATTTACAAAAGTTGCTACATTACCACCTTCAGCTCAAATTGGTGGTACAAGCTTACTAATTATCGTTGGTGTAGCATTAGAAACGATGAAAACGTTAGAAACCCAACTTGTGAAGCGTCATTATAAAGGGTTTATTAAAAAAGTAAATTAATGACAAAAACACACTAGAAGTCACAATAAAGACCTAGTGTGTTTTTTATTATAAAAATAATCTATCAAAACAATAAAAACAGAGTGCCAACTGAATAGCAATCTGTTTTTATTCAAGATACGTTTATTTTTCAGATTGCAGGATTTCTTGCAAAACAACTTCTAATCCCCAGCGAAATCTTTCTTCTCCACCCGATAACATATCTTCTTTTAGACTTACAATCATCGGATACCTTGCTATATCTAAAGTCTCATACGAATCACGAATTGCATCAAGAGTGGTACCTTTTTCTTTGTGAGCTGTTTGCTCATAATACAACTAATAATAAAAAGCATGTTACAAGTTAGTAGTAGCATGCTTTTTTCAGTTAATAAAGTATTTACATCTCTTTCTTCAATAACTTCCCTTGCTTAAAGTAAACACCCAGCGTAGAACGATTTGCTAAAAATACACCAATCAAGATTAAACAAGCTCCAATACCCATTGCAGGATTTAAAGGCTCCCCTAAAATGAGATACCCCACAACAACAGCGATTAATGGTGATACATATAACCACGTTGATGGAAATACTGGATTTGTTTTTGATAAGAGCCAGTAATATAAACCATGTCCACCAATAGATCCTATAAATATAAGATATAGAATTGGCCATTGTACATCCCAAGATGTTAGGATTGTTAGATTTGGCTGTTCAAATACAATAGATACGATTAATAGCAAGATTCCTCCATAAAACATTTGAATACCATTAATGAGAAATGGTGATACATCTGGTAAATCTGAAAGTATTTCTTTTGAATGAACAGAACCAATTCCGTAAAATAACTCTCCTACTAATATAACGAAGCAAGCGATACTCCATATAAATGTTAGTTCTTGATGCATTCCAGGTAAAGAAATACAAAAAACACCTACAAGTGCTATAACTAAAGCAACAAGTTGCTCTTTTTGTAATTTCGTTTTATTTCGTCTTGATTGCAATAACAAAATCATCATTGGTCCCGTTGCAGAAAGAACAGCAGCTAAGCCAGAAGAAATATGTTGTTCAGCCCAGTATAATGTTGCGAATGTCATAAATGTTAGACAAAAGCCTGCGTACATAATACGCTTTGAAAATAAATGTGGTATAATTTCTTTTCTCTTCAACTTAAATATAACAATAAGAATGACACCCGCTAAAAAGAAACGAATTCCTGCTGAAAACAAAGGTGGTGCCCCAGCTTCTATTCCGAGCTTTATCGTTAAAAATGTTGTTCCAAAAATAATACATACTAAAATGTAATTGAAAATAACCATTTAGCTTCCTCCTTTTTACTCTTGAAATGAGTATAGAGGATACGGTGTATAACAGTGTATTAGCGAATATAACAGTTGCCCAAAGTTATTGTTGATTGCACGCAATTTTTTCGCTTTAATTAAATTAAAAAGAAAAATAGGTGATGCCATGAAGTTTGTACTACGCAAAGAATCCAATATACCGTACTACCAACAAATTTATATGCAAATCGTTGAGAGAGTGCAAAACGGAATGCTTTCACATGGTGATTCCCTCCCTTCTTTACGTACCATGGCTGATGATTTACAAATTAGTTTATTAACTGTTCGTAAAGCTTATAAACAGTTAGAATCAAAAAATTATATTCGGATTGAGCAAGGGAAAGGCGCCTATATTCATAGACGTATAAAAAAAGATTTCAAACCAATGCCGTATCAATGGCAACAAACGAAGTCCATTAATGTTATGCGCTCTCAATATGTAATGAATCAACACCGAAAATACTTTGATTTTTCACAAGCTATCCTATATCCACGTTTATTGCCAAACCCATTTTTATCAGATGAAATGAACAAATTACTTAATAAAGATCGGATGATACTAGCGACTTACGGACCTGTTCAAGGCGATAAAGAACTTCGAGTGGAAATAGCACATTATTTAAAAGAGCACCAACAATTAGTTACTGATCCATCTCAATTATTAATTACAAGTGGTGCCCAACAAGGAATTAATTTAATTGCTCAAACATTATTAAAGCCCGGGGATATTGTATTGGTAGAAAGCCCATGTTATGGCGCTGCACTTGATGTTTTTGTTAATAAAGGAGTTCAAATTATTCCTGTCTCTCTTGATAAGCATGGTATTCGCTCAGATTTAATCGATGATATTTGTCAAAGAAAGAATCCCTTATTGTTATATGTGAATCCAACTTTTCAGAACCCGACAGGTACTGTGATGAGTAAAGAAAGAAGAATGGAACTTGTAGAACTAGCAGAGTTATACGACTTTTTCATCATTGAAGATGACTCTTTTGGAGAAATCTATTTTGAGGACGCTATAATACCTCCTCCCATAAAAAGCTTTGATATGAATGGGCATGTTTTATATTTAAAAGGATTTAGTAAAACATTAGCACCTGGACTTCGGATTGCGGCACTCGCAGCTGAAGGTCCTATTTTTGAATGGCTATACGCAGTAAAGGGTTCGATGGATATCGGCAGTCCTTTATTAACACAAAAAGCACTCCTTCCTTTTTTACGTGCAGAGCGTATGAAAAACCATTTAGAAAAATTACGTACAGCTTTACAAATTAGACGCGATATAACAATTGATACATTATCGCCATTAAAAGAAATACAATTTGAAATACCTAATGGCGGATTTAATTTATGGATAACACTCCCTAAGTCAATCGATCCTTTTACATTATTACAAAAAGCTAATGAAGTAGATGTTTCTTTTCTACCTGGCACAGCTTGTCTATTAAACAATGAAGCAGAAACTAATCAATTACGAATTAGCTATTCTATGTTGAATGACAAAGATATGTCGATTGGATTAAAGAAATTACATGATACAATAAAAAAATTTATATAGCCCTTACATGTTATAACATGCTAAGAAAAACAAATACCCCAAAACAAGGAAAATGTACACTCTCTTTGTTTTGGGGTATTTTAAAATTGCTAATGTAGTAATTTGTAACTTTGATATCATCTAAAGCATGGTTTTTATTCAAACTAATTTGTTAACGCAGCCATGTATTGAATTCATTAACTGAAAGAAGTATTCAGGGTTAGTCTTATTTAGGTTATACCATGAATGAAGTGTATCTGGTGTAAAGACATCTAATTTTTTCAGTACTTCCATCGCAAATTCCAGAGGAGCTACTCCTGATGCAGTAACTAAATTCTCACCAGACGCTACAGGCCCCATTTCATAAAAATTTTCTCCTTTATAATTAGGACAAACCATTTTAATATACTCTAAGCTTTTGCTAGTATGCTTTCTAGAATTTAAGTATCCGAAATTTGCAAGACCTACATTTGCACCACAAATTGCAGCAACGGTAGTACCAATATTCAAGGCCTTACCAACTTTTTTCAAGATAGGTTCATGCATATTTTCACTCCAAGTATTCCCACCGGGTAAAATTAATAGATCTTTACTCTCAAATGTACATTCATCAAGAGAAATATCTGGTTTTATACTTAATCCTCCCATCGAAGTAATCGTTTCTTTATTTGCTCCGACTGTAACTACTTTTAAAGGCGTTACATCTTTTTTGAAGTATCTTCCTGTGTTTAATTCAGCAATTAAATATCCGTATTCCCAATCTGACATTGTATGAAATACATATAGATAAGCTTTTTTGTTTCCATTGATTAACACTCCAATCATACCTTATATCCTCTATTACAATATAACTATTAATTTCAACAAGCTTTCAACAAGTCTGTACATTAAGTTTAACATTTTAAATTATATTTATGGTTTAAAATTCCAAATTAACTGAACAAAAATATTTAAAACTACCTTTAATATACATGAAAAATAAAAGAACACTTGTTTCCGCAAGTGCTCTTTTCAGGGATTTTGAGATACCCAAATAACAAAAGTTAAGGTTACTTAAAGTTAATGGGGTATTTTTAATATATGCTTGTCCTTTTTATTTGTGCATAATTTATACATAAAGATTGTAATTAGCATCTCCAAACTTATCTTTACAGTTGTTTCTTACATTTTATAATTGAAAAATGTATGGAAGGTTTATTTTTCGCGTTCTTATTTGGCTCTTCAATTTCTGAAAACTGTACAAGTCCATATTCTTCAAATTCTTGTTTTATGGATTCAGAATCATAGAAAAACATTTTTACGCCTTCCATTATCTCAAAATAGTCTTTATCCAATTGTTTCCCTTTTCCGAACATCGGAGCTTTTTTAGAAACCGTTGTAAAAACCATATATCCACCGGGTTTTAGCTGATTATAACAATCTTTAATAAATTTCTCTCGCTCTTGCTTATTCAACAAATGAATAAGTGCATAGCAAAATATACCATCATAAAGTTTGTTATCAAAAGGCATGTCAGTTACCGAGCCATGAAAAATGCTAATATCCATTCCATTTTGCTTCGCCAAATCAATAGCTGTTTTCGAAATTTCAATACCGGTTACATGTATTTCATTCTCAATAAAAACCTTTGCATTCCTACCATACCCAATACCTGGTAGCAATATGTCCTTAACGTTCTTTTCAAGAAAAAAGTTCTTTATCAAGATTGCAGATTCTGTAGGTTCAAATCCCCACATTGTTTGTTTTTCTATAAAACTTAATTCCCAAAACTCCATTATGTTTCTATCTCCTTATTCCTAATCCGATTTTAACGCTGCAATAAGTGCAGTCTTTTTGCAAATCTAAATTTAAAAATCCCTGTGCATTGTTACTATAAGGGTAATTTTCTCTTTTATACATACTGTCACCTTAGCTCCATTGAATATAGCATATCACTAAGAGTATATCTAATTAAAAGATTGGTTTAAGACTTAGCCTTTTTTTATGAATCCTTAAGTTTGAGACTAAATTATTTGTAAACATGAGAAAAGCCAATACTTGAATTGAAGTATTGGCTTTTCTCATAATAAATCATCTTTTCATATTGTACTGATCTAATATCTTTTCTAACGTATCCAAAGTGACTGGTCGCGCTTTAGTAATAAGTTGATAACCAATACGCCCATTCGGTTCCGCTGTAACTTGCTGTAAGCTCTTTAAATCATGAATCCCTTTTTCTCTTAATTGCATATATAGTTGTTGTTCTGACATTTTTGCCTGCATCAAATTCTCTTTTACAATTTCTCCGTTTTCAACAATTACAATACTACTTCCATTTAAGAATTGTTCCACCTTCCGTGATTTCAATTCTAAGAAATGAATAATAAGTAGTATACTTGAAAATATTATAGCTGCAAAAATAGATGGGACTACTTTCCTACTTAATACAGGTTCTACAATAATGCGTCCAATAGAAACAACGATTATAATTTCAGCTCTGGTCATTTGGCTAACGGACTTACTACCTGTCATTTTTAAAACAATAATCCCCGTTAGGATTAAAATAATACTTTCAAAAAGAATATTCATTACAGCCCAACCCTTTAATAGTGAATGTTACTAGCATTCCCATTAAAGGGTTACTTTTATAATGTTTTACATACTTATCAAGTTCTTAAATCCTTCAGACCATGATAGAAATAAAGGCGTCCATCCATACTCTTTACGTGCTTTATTATTTGAAGCCCCTCTCTCCCAACTATTTTTCCCAACTTGAACTTTAGGTTCAGGTGCTCCTATTGTAGCTGCATATATTGGTAACCACTCTTTACTAGTGGCTGGGGAATCATCTACAATATTTACGATTCCTGAAGGCCAATTAAGAGCTAACATAGCTGCTCTAGCGGCATCCTCCACATGTATAAACGAACTTATACCATCTGTTGCGATAATTTCATTATTACGAACTCGATTCGCAATCACCCCATTTTCTGCATACCAAGTTCCTGGTCCATATAACATACCGTAACGAAGTATAACCGTTTCGGGTAACTCAGAAACTGCTTCTTCTAATTTCAATATGCCATTAATTGTAATTTGTCGGGGCATAGGAGAAGTGATATCTAATGAATCTTTTTCTGTTGCAAATGTCTCTCCTGGCTCATATGCCCATGAAATACTTTGAGCAATTATTTTCTTTACATCTACATTTTTAGCGGCATCAACAAGATTACGAGTGCCTTCAATTCTAATTTTTGCATTATCCTCAAAATTCCATAAAGACAATGACGTTAATTGATGAATAACTACATCAGGATTTGTTTCTTCTAATACAGAAAATACAGCATTACGATTAAATACATCGGCTATTACTGGTATAGCACCCAACTTCTTCATTGCTTCTACTTGCGATTCATTACGAATCATTGCATACACCGCATGACCTTCTTTTATTAACATTGGCAATAAAGAACGTCCTATTACACCCGTTGCACCAGCTACAAAAATTTTCATATATGTTCCTCCTCATTCTGTTATCATAATTGTGACGAAACATATGTGAGGTTTGTGACAATTACTTATGCTACCCAATATGTAAATTACGATAAAAATCACTTTAACAAGATGCTAAGTAAATATTTACATTAATAAAAAAGAGCACTCTTCTCTAAGAGCGCTCTTAAAAATATTATACTGCCTTAATTTTGATTTAAAACGTTCTCCTCAAAATATTTTCCCCAATCCGGTCGTCTTCCATCCATATCTGTAAATCCATACACTCTTCCTAATTCCCATGAACTTAGCGCTCGACCAGTTTTTTCATGAACATTTGTATCACTTGCTAAAGCTGCAATTGCTCTCCCAACGAAGAATGGAGTTTCTGATGCGATAAAGTGCGGGTCTTGCTTAGCCCCTTCTTGCCAATTCTCCTCTGTTACACCAAATATATCTAACATCGCTTCTGAACGAAGGAACCCTGGACTGACTGCGACTACTGTAATGTTGTGTTGCTCTAAATCTTTCGCCATTGCTTCTGCTAAATGAGTTGTTGAGATTTTTGCTAAACTATAGTATAAATTTCCGCGATACTGATAATCGACACCGTCCGTAATTTCTATTACAAGTCCTTTTTTATTTTTCACCATTAAAGGTACACCGTAATGACTTGTCATTATATGAGAATGAACCGCCCTTTGTTGCATAAGTAGCCCGTTATGTAGGTTGTGTTCCCAGAAAGGTTTTTCCCATTCCGTTAAAGGATCGCCACCCCAAACGTCATTTACTAAAATATCAAGCTGTCCATTTTGTTCTTCTTGAACCTTTTTAAATAACGCTTTTATCTCTTCTTCTACCGTATGGTCAACACGAACTGCTATTCCGATTCCGCCTTGCTTTGTAACAAGCTCTGCAGTTTCTTCGATCGTTTCAGTTCTCCCCATACAGGATAAATTACCTTTTGTACTTCTTCCCGTTACATATACAGTTGCACCTGCTTCACCAAGCATCATCGCAATACCTCTTCCAGCGCCTCTTGTTGCTCCGGCTACAACTGCTACTTTTCCTTGTAATGGTTTCATGTGATTCTCCTTACTTTTTATAGTTCAGCTTGATTACTTCTGGTATATTTTCACTATCATATTTTCTCGTATAAATTTCGCTATCTGGAGTAACCAATTGTAACGTAATTTCACCACATACGCCATTTGCAATTTCAAATTCACCTTGTGCATTTGAAATACTACGTTCCTTACTCTCGATAGAATCTTCATAAATTTTCACATTAGATATAGGTTCGTTATTATGATCTACGATAATACCTCTTGAATACATTGCAACCGCTATGCATTGATCATCTTCTTTATAATTTTTAGTAACTACCACCGCTCCAATTACTATAGCAATACATATAAACAAGGCTATTATTTTGCTTCTCACAACAAACCTCCTTATTTATATTATTCTTTTTTAAATTGAAAATTTAGACGTTCCGATTGTTTGATTTCCTCAATTACCTTGCGTATGCCTTCTTCTATCTGATCTACTTTTACATTCGATACGTTTAACTTTAACAGTCTTTCTTTAGGAAAACCCCTTACATAATTTTTATCAATAGAATCAATATTTATTTGAATGTCACTCAATTTTTGTAAAAACATTTCCGAAACAATGGTTTTCTGTACTTCTAAACAAGTATGGATTCCTATTGTATTTTTCCTTTTATATGTAAATAAAAATGGGTTTTCATTATGCACTTTTTCTAATGTTTCTGCTAGTTTTTTTGATCGATTGTAATAGGAAGATTTAATTTTATTTTTATGGCGTTCGAACATGCCGCTCTTTATATAAATTTCTAAAGCAGCTTGAGATATCATTGGACTATCGATATCTAAAATCTTTTTATATTTATGAAAAGCATTTGCAATAGTCGGTGGAATAACTGCCACACCGACTCGTAAACCTGGAAAAATAATCTTTGAGTAACTTTTCAAATATATTACATGATTACAATTATCAAAGCTATATAACGGATCTGCTTTTGAATCATTTTCTAAGTCTGCTAAATAATCATCTTCCACTATAAATACATTATATTTCTTGGCCAGTAGCACGATTTTTTCTTTCTCATCCTTAGAATAAGAAGTCCCAAGCGGATGATGATATCTCGGTATCGTATAAAAGAATTTTATTTTTTCAGTTCGAAATATACGTTCCAATTCATTCAAATCGATGCCTTCATTCGTACGTTTAATACCGATTACAGGAATTTTATTTATTTCTAGATATTCAATATATAAATGATATGTTGGCTGTTCAATTAATATCGTTTCATTTTCATTCGGAAATGGTATAGAAGTTAGTATAGCAAGCGCCTGCTGCACACCTGACGTTATAAAAATATTTTCTTCTTTTGTAAAGACTTGATAGTTTGCCAGTTGTTTTTGAATAACTGGAATTAATGTTGGTAAACCTTTTGGCGTTCCGTATACGAACAAGTCATTTTTATATGTGTCAATGGCCTTATTAATGCAATGTTGAAAATCTAAATACGGGAAAACATCTGGATCTGGTGCTGAGGAAGCGAAATCAATTATCTCATTATATTCTATATAACTCCCTGATTTTTTAACAACGTAATATCCACTTTGAGGTACAGAATAAATAATATGGCGTTTCTCTAATTCCTGTAACGCACGTATAACTGTCGCCTTATTGCATTCATATTGCGTAACAAGTGTCCGAATAGACGGTAATTTCTTCCCTTCTTTTATCTCTCCATTTTGAATCATATTTTCTAGGTTGTTTAAAACATGTAAGTACTTATACATTATGACACCTCTTACGTTTATTTTGTACCGGTACAGTTTGTATTTATTCACATTGTAGCACTAGATCAAAAAGATTACTATGTACGTATACTGGCCAGTAAGAAATCAACTACTATGAGGTGAAATTATGAAAAATACAACAAAAGCATATATATCAGCATTACTCTATTCATTTATTATTGGATTCTCCTTTATGTTTGTGAAACTAGCACTAACCATTACAAGCCCTCTTGATACTCTGGCTCATCGTTTTACAGTTGCTTTCATAGCAGCAAATATTCCCATTATTTTCGGATTCGTAAAGTTAAATATATCATTCAAAAACATACTTTCCCTTTTACCAATTGCAATCTTTTATCCAGCACTATTTTTTGCTTTTCAAGCGTTTGGCTTAGTGTATACAAGTTCATCTGAAGCAGGAATTATACAAGCGGCGATTCCTATATTTACGATGATCTTAGCTTCCTATTTTTTAAAAGAGTATACGAATACATCGCAAAAAATCTCTGTACTCATTTCTGTCATCGGTGTCATTTATATATTTATCATGAATGGTTTAGGGACTCATGAAACTAGTTTTATCGGTGTTATTCTTATTTTGTTATCGGCATTATCATCTGCTTGCTATAATGTATTAGCACGAAAAATGACAAAGAATTTCAAACTAATGGATCTAACTTACACAATGACAGCGATTGGTTTTATTAGTTTTAATTTAATTGCTATCGCCAGCCATATAAACAAAGGCACATTAACTATATACTTTAGGCCATTTATGAACGGAACATTTCTTATTTCCATTTTATATTTAGGATTACTATCTTCTTTACTGACCGCATCGTTATTAAACTATTCATTATCTTATATTGAAGCAGCTAAAATAAGTGTTTTCAGCAACTTATCTATACTTATTACCATTATCGCGGGCGTTGTATTCTTACATGAACAAATCGCATACTATCACATCATCGGCACAATTCTGATTGTTCTTGGAGTAGTGGGCACAAACTTTTTAGGTAAAAAAGGGATTGTAATAAAGAAGAAGAATACTTCCTTAAGCAAATAAAAAGTGAGGGATATATAATGCAGCGCTTAAATACGATTGATATTAGTAACGTACTAGAATTAGAAAAAGCTCTTTCTACTTTATTAAATAAAGTGATTTCTTCAAAACAAGACCTTGAAAATTGGTTAAAAGAGCAATCTACATTAACTTGGGAAATCGAAGAACAATTACGATCACACTATATCGCCTTTCAATGCAATACAGATAATAAAGAAATAAAAAATACTTTTGAACATGATCAGCAATTTGTAAAACCCCTTTTAAAACGTTATCAAAATTTATTTAATAACGTATATTTAGAATCGCCTTTTCGAATGGAATTAGATTCTAAAGACTATAGTTTATTGGATACAAAAATTAAAAATGCTCAAACTTTATTTTGTGAGGAAAACATTGAATTAGAAATTAAAGAAGATAAATTAGTCACAGAGTACTTTGAAATTACAGGAAGTTTAAGTGGAACTTGGGATAATGAAGAAAAAACGATAACAGAATTAAAATCCTATTTACAAGATTCGAATCGTGACATCCGTAAAAAGGCAAAAACAATTATTTCTGAACAGTTTTTATCTGTTGAAAAAGAACTCCAAAGCATCTTAAATAAATTAATTAAAATTCGCCATCAAAAGGCAAAAAACATTCAAGTAGAGAATTATCGTGATTATATGTTCAAAAAATACGAGCGTTTTGATTATACAGCAGCAGATTGCTATGAACTGGCTGAGTCAATACGCAAGTACGTTGTGCCACTTAAAGATAAAATATTACAAGAGAAAAAAGAGAAACTGCAAGTGGATACGCTTCGTCCATGGGATGTAACCGCAGTAGCACCTAATCAAAAAGTACTTAAGCCTATTGCAAATGAAAAAGAGTTAATTGAAAAGAGCACTCACATCTTCAATAAACTAGATGTTGAATTTTCAGCACTATTAAAACGAATGCATGAACATGATTGCTTAGATTTAGGAAGCCGCAAAGGAAAAGCAGCTGGCGGTTTTTGTGAATATTTACCTGCTTCTCAATTATCCTTTATTTTTATGAACCTTAACTATACACAAGATGATATTATCACTTTCATACATGAAATGGGTCATAGCATTCATAACAAGCTCATAAAACCATTAAAATTGCACCAGTATGTAGAAATTCCCGCTGAAACGGCTGAACTAGCTAGTATGACAATGGAATTATTCTCAATTGACTACTGGGATACTTTCTATACAGACAAAAAAGATTTAAAACAAGCAAAAATCAACTACTTTAAGGATGTTATTTCATATTTACCAGGCATGCTTATCGTAGATCAGTTCCAGCACTGGCTATATGAGAATCCTAATCATACTTCTGAGGAAAGAAATAATAAATATTTACAACTTCAAAAAACTTATCAGTCCAGCGTATTACATATTGATGGTTACGAAGACTGGATAGCAACGAGTTGGCTACCAGTACTTCATATTTTTGAAGTACCATTCTATTATATCGAATATGCAATCGCACAACTTGGTGCACTACAAATGTATAAACAATATAAGGATAATCCTAAACAAGCACTAGAAAATTATAAAAAGGCTCTATCTCTAGGTAGCTCAAAATCTATAAAAGAAGTATATGAAACAGCTGACATTCGCTTCGATTTTTCTGGTAAAACTATTAAAGAATTAATGGCATTTGTAGAAGAAGAGTTAGATTTACTTGAACGAATTTAAGTAGAAAGCAGCACCTTAAGGTATAGGTGCTGCTTTCTACTTATATATAATCAATTCCTCGCTTTATATAACACAAAAGTACCTATAATATCTTATATAGACACTTTTTATATTTGAAATTTTAACGATTTATAAATGTAAGAATTTCATCAACTGCTTGCTTATACCCACCTGATTTTCGGAAAGACTCCTTCATATTCAATGCAGATTCTTTAAACGACGGATTATGTAATACTAACTCTACACTTTCACGTAATTGATCCTCGCTTAATTCTTTCATATGCAGCTTAACTCCTGCCCCGAGATTCTCCACTTGTTTTGCGATTACTGGCTGATCTGCACTTTGTGGAATTACAACGAGTGGAACCCCGTTATAGAGTCCTTCATGCGTACTGTTCATTCCCCCGTGTGTAATAAATAATTTCGTATATGCAAGAATTTCAGTTTGTGGTACATAATTTTTCACAATGCAGTTTTTCGGAATATCCCCTAAATCACTTATTTTCATTTTACTCCCAATAGACATCACAATTGTATGCTCACTATTTTCAAATGCCTTAAAACAAAGTTTATAAAAATCAATTGCTTCATTAAAAACAGTACCTAGCGAAATATAAATCAGGCTCTGCTCTTTAATTAAATTAAAATCAAAACTATCTTTTCCTATTGGTGAAGAGATTGATGGTCCTACAAATTTAAATGTTTCATCGAACGTATCCTCAATAGGTTGAAACTCCTTAATTGTATACACAATAGTAAGTGGTGCTGGATTACAAAAAACTTCATATGGTGATTTTATTTCAACACCATATTTTTCTGCAATTCCCTTTGTTAAGTTTTGAAAATCATTATGTATACTATCATGAACTTCCACTGGGATGTTTCTCGAAAGATGGTCTAACATTTGTTTAAATGATTTTTCATCCTGTGCAAAAGATGTACATGAATTAATTGCTGGAAGCTTAAGAATTTGAGCAATGAAATGGCCACAACCAAACATGGAATCGTGAATGATGTAATCAAAATGTTCACCTTCAATTTGTTCTAGAACACTAGGTATTACAACATCCGCTGTATGTAATAGACCGTTTATTCTTTCATGCAAGTAATTTCGTCCACCGGAAAGAAAAGCTTTTAAAAATTTTTGATCATCAATCGTTCGTACAGTAGCACCTGTCTTCTCAATCCGCTCTCTGAAAGCTTCTATTGAAAAATAAACGACCTCTTCACCTCGGGAAATCAGATCTTCTACAACTTGCAATGTTGGATTTATATGTCCTTCTGATCCAGCGTTAATAAATAAAACACGCGCCATTATAAACACACTCCTTAAGTTAAATCATTTCTGTATTGTTAAGAGTATGGTTACTCTCCGTACCCTGTGCTTTGTTACCTGCATCATCTTTTATTAAATTGACCTAGCAAGCCTAAAACCAAGATCATCTATATGAAATGTAGGGTGGCTACGACGGCGACAAGTAGCCCCGCAACCTCTAGCTGCTTCAGCCCAACTGCCACCACGAAAAATTCGGTACGATCCGTACACTTTTTCATCATACAGATCATAGCACCATTCCCAAACGTTCCCTAACATATCATAAAGTCCCCATGCATTCGGTTCTTTTTTACCGACGTCATGAATTTGTCCACTTGAATTTTCATTATACCATGCTATATCATGAAGTTCCCCATATGTATATCCCGACGTACCTGCTTTACATGCGTATTGCCACTCTGCCTCAGATGGTAATCGATAGCCGTTGGACCCTAAATTACAACTAACCTTTTGGCCGTCATCACTAATAGAATAATACTCTGTTAATCCCGCTTTTTTTGAAAGTAAATTACAAAAAGCAATCACATCGTTCCATGAAATATTTACAACTGGTTTATGATTTCCTTTATAATTATTCGCTGTACTATTCGTAATAGCGTAATATATTTCCATCGTTACAGCATACTTTGCAAGAAGAAATGGTTTAATTTGAACTTTCCATTCTTTTTTTATACGATCATCTCTTAATACTACCTCTCCAGCTGGTATTTTCACCATATAAGAATCAATCGAGCGAATGAATTTATTCAATACTATCCCTCCATTTTACACCTTTTTCAAAAATCCAACTTTTCATCTAGCTATTTATACTTATCGTATTTCTTTTAAAAATCGTTGCACTTCATGTGGAGATTTTAAAATAATTACTTTTTTATCTTTACTTAATTGATCTAGTCTTTTTAAAATTGTAGGTTTTTTCGTCTTAGGATACTCCCATATCCATTTGAAGAATTGTAAGTCGAACCTTTCCTCGCAGCCAGCACCTATGTCCGGTCTAGTTTTATTTCGAAATTGTACAATTCTTTTAAAAACACGATAAACGCAAATCGTTCTATGTATATCAAGGAAGATAATTGTGTCAGCTGCATTAAGTCTTATATCCATTGTCCCCCCGTAATTCCCATCAATAATCCAATTCTCATTTTTAATTAAGTTATTTTGAACTGTTCTTTGTTCCTCTCTTGGAACACCTTCCCAATTCGGCTTCCAAAATAATGCATCAAGATGGTGCACCTTAATATTTAGTTTATTTCCTAACTGTTTTGCTAATGTTGATTTTCCTGAACCACCAGAACCAATTATTATTATTTTTTTCATATCTTTACGTTACCTTCTATAGCTTCTTCTATATCTTTCTTATTAGCAAAAATCCAGAAGAACATCTCTTCATTTAGCTTTAATAAATCTGGTAACTGGACAAAATAAGTAATAAAGATAACTTGAATTGAAAGCATAACATACCAAATGGATTTTAGTTCTTCCCTCATTAAAATGTTTTGTTTATAATATCCTTCAAAGACTTTGCTGACGATATGTAGCCATTTCCCTTTTAGAGTTTCATCACTATATAGCTCACTTAAAATACTCGTACAGCAATAGCATAAATCAAATACTCTTACATTGCTTTCTAAAAGCTCAAAATCTATAAATCCTTCCAATTCATCATCTTTAAAGATTACATTCGATAAATGCATATCACGATGAATAATTTGTTTCGGTAATACTTGAACCGTTTCTTTGAAAACTGTATGTATTTGATCCATTTTTTGAATTACATCCCGATGAACATGCTTTTTCTTTTCTAAAATCGGCATAGCCCACTCGTATACCACTTTATACAGATCTCTTTCAATTAACTCGTTGGAATTATCCACCAAATTAAGAGTTTGATGTAGATTAGATATTGCTTCTCCAATAGTGCTTGCTAGTCTATTCAGCTTGTCGGTATCCTTTATTTCAATAACGTTACCTGAAATATATTCGTACAAACAATAATATTTTTCTTTATACAATACATACCTTTCATTATTTCTCGTTTTTATTACTCTTTGCACTTTAATCCCTTTTTCATCAAGCTGTTCTAATATATTTAATTCATTTAGAAGCTGCTTTATTGAGCCTTTTTCCTTTAAAATATACGCTTTATTATTACAAGTAACCTTCGTGACTTTCAATTGAATGACCGTAGCTGTCACATGTTCATTTTGAAACCAAAACTGTGCAATTAATGCATCCTCCATATACAAATACCCCCTTTAAAAATTCTTACTTCTTACGTAACATAAACTCAAACAGTATTCCTATCCCCACACCAATTGTATAAGCAACTAAATCACTCCACAAAAAACCGTAACCTAATACGAGTCCACCTAAAGTCGTTGCACGAATACTATCAATCCAAGGTACATGGTACAATTGGCTAATTTCAATCCCGTAGCAAAATAGCAAACTAATACAAGCTAATTTCTTCGTTTCTATTTTAGGAAACAAAAATCCGAATCCAGTAAAAATCATTAATGCCCATAAAGCATCACCTAAGTAATCATTTAATAAATTAGGTAACGCAAAAGCAAATTTTCTTGAACTAAGACCTAAAATAATAACAACTATAGTAAACACTGCATATAATAATCTATTTCGTTTCGTATTCATTTCAAAATCTCCTAATATATAATGTAAAACTGCAAATAGCTAGTAAAATATAGTCATTTTACTAGCTATTTATTAGTTGCTTTAATAATAAGAAAATGTGGATTTGTATTTAAATAGTGGTAAGATTTTTCGTTTACTTCTCTCATTTTTTCAACGGCCTTCGGTTCCACTACCTTTTCTAATATAAAATAATTTGTAGTTTCATTTATTATGTCTTGAAGTGACCTTCTGAAAAACTTAACTTCAATTGTAATGTTTGGTTTAACCCAAGTATCTACTAATAACTGTTTTTCAAAATAATTTTCACATGTGAACTTTGTGAAATCCATAAAAGGATGATGAATAGAATATATAAGTTCTCCACCTGGCTTCAATACACGACGAAATTCTTGAAATACTTGATTCCAATTTTCTAGGTAATGAAGGGTTAACGAACTTACAATAACATCATATGTATTATCTTCAAATGGCAATGTTTCTTGCAGATCATGACAAAGAAATATTGCTTTATCACCTATGCTTTCCTTTGCTGCTTTTACCATTTCAGAACTTATATCAATTGCAGTAACGTTTGCTCCTCTTCCTACGAATTGAGAAGTATACCATCCAGCTGCACATCCAGCATCTAGTATTCTCTTCCCTTCAAGTTCCTTTGGAATAATCTCCATCATCGCAGGTCTTTCATAATAACTATTATATGGATTTGCCAAATCTAGATTCTTTTTATATGTACTTGCTAATTTATCATACGTATCTTTGATCGATTCTTTCATTACATCCACTCCTAATACATATTAATCCATTAACTCTTGCTGCTTTTTCTTTGAAAATGATTGTAGTACTAAATCATACGACCAATCGATCATTTTATTAATTTGCTCCTGTTCTACTCCCTTATGTATATACACTGTATTCCAATGTTTTTTATTCATATGATACCCTGGAATTATTGTTTCTGGGTAATCTTCTCTTATTCGTAAAGCGAGCTCTGGATCACATTTTAATGTAATCGCAGCTTTTTCACCTTCTTCATGGTTTACAATTGCAAATATTTTATTATTAAGTCTCATACATGTTGCACTCCAGCCATCTGGAGAATCTTCTGTCGCTTTTCTTTTTGATAAACAATATGCTCTCGTTGCATTCATTTTAAATGCCACCTCTTATTCTTTCACTATTTGATTGCGATGCATCACAATTTGCTTCGTCGCTTTAAATTGCTGTTCACCATAAAACTTTATGAGTTTTTCTCCGCAAAATAGACTAACAATATCAATATGAGCTATTTCTCGAAGTAACATTGTAAGCATATTCTCTCCAATACCTGTATTTCTTACACTCTCATGTACGACAACATCTTCTATGTACGCGCGAAAAACACCGTCAGAAACGACTCTAGCAAATCCAATTAATTTGTTTTCTGCCCATACTCCAATTGCTATACTATTATTTAACATTTTTTCAATATCGACTTCTTTTCTTTCTGGCCACCAACCGACAGAATCGTATAACTTCTTTATTTTTCCTGCACAGATTGGTTATTCATGTTGAAATTTATACGTGTACATTTTATTACTCCCGTCATTTAGTCTACATAATATTATTATAATCTCTTTTCTAAAAAATGTTGACTATGCCCTTTAGGGTGATCTTCAACAACACCATATTCTCGATATCCGTGCTTTTTATAAAATTCTGGTGCTTGGAAACTAAATGAATCTAGCAATATTAACCTACACCCTTTTTCCTTCGCAATTTCTTCGATTTTATGTAACAATTGACTTCCATAACCATCATGACGCACCGATTCGTCAACCCATAAAAAGTCAATATGAAGATGATAAAAATACATCGTTCCTGTCACTCCGCCAAAGATTTTTCCATCCTCGTCTTTCACTACGAAATTTACTTGTTCCATCGGCTGTTTTACTTCATCTTTTAAGATGGACATATTATATTGAATTACTTTATTTTTAACGTATTCTCCTTCAGTGCGAGTACCGTTCTCTATACGTTTCATATATATTTCTTCCTTTCAAGTTCGTAAACTACATTTAATTTTTATTTCTTCTCTTTAAAAGACTAATGAATATAAACCCGCCATATGTAACAAAGCATGAAAATCCAATTATCCCTGGTATAGAGACATCGCCTGTTCTTACATAACTTATAACTGCAAAACTAGCGATTAATAATAAAATAGATGGCCAAAATATAAGAGCCGTTTTTCTTCGTCTCTGTTTCGATGTACTTTCTTTCTCTTCAGAAACACGAGTGCCAAAAAGCAATACAATACAAATAAGAATCGCTGCAAAGTAAATTGTATCTATTGACAAATTGTGATCGTATAGTGCGATTCCAACTTCAAGAGCAATAATCGTAAAAATTAAAATGATGATTGTTGAAGTCCTTAAGTTTCTTTTCAATCGCTCACTCCTAGCATGCTTTCACTATATGCTTTGTATATGTATTTAAAAGCTGTTGTAACGGTTTCATCAACCTCTTTATTATGAAATCGATCAGGTAAATCTTTACCCCCAATAACATAAAGAAACGGAAATTCATTAAACATTCCCATTATACCAATATTTATTGTAGCTGTGGGCAATCCACCTGTCATATGAGCTAAATGATAATACGGTATACTTTCATAAACACCTTGTTGTCTAACCATTCCATTAATAATTGGTTCCCATACTGCTGGTTCTAATTTATAGCCTTGAAAAATATGTACTAAAAGCGAAAGAACTTGATTTAATTCTCCAACATTTTTCTCATCTCTAGCATTCTCTTGTATATAAATTTTTGAAAAGTACGTTTGGGCATTTATTTTCACAGCATCCCATCCACCGCAGTGCTTTACAACCGAGTGAGCGATATAACTGTCGTGACAAGCTATCATCACTTCTACTGCTTTACTAAGTGTTAAAGTACTTCTTCCTTGTAGGTGTGGATATAACTGTGCACTATCTTCATCCGGATTAAATTTAATGTGATGAAGTATATCATTCCAATTAAGTTTATTTTCCTTCACCATTTGTGCTGCTACAAATCCAATTACTACTTTTGCTGCCGATGCTAATGGAATATATAATTCACTATTATATGAAGCAACTATACGTTCGTTTTTTGTAGAATAAATAGCTACTCCTACATGACCAACTTGTATCTCTTTCATTTTTTGAATGACAGTTTCCATTCCTCTTTTCACATCGTTATATCACCTTCTAATAATTCAATATAGAATATAAAAAACCTTTTTTGGCAAATTATATTTGTTATGACAATAAGAAAAAGGTAGCATGAATTACTCCTTGCTACCTAAAAAACATAAATTTTCACGAAAAACTGCTATTCTTCTATAGGATTTCCAGGACCATTAAGTTCCAATTGATAAAAAGCTAAATCCAGCCATCTATTAAACTTATAACCAGCTTTTTTTATTGTTCCGGCATGAACAAATCCATAATTTTGATGCAAGGCAATACTTTTCTCGTTTTCCGCATCAATTCCAGCAATTAAGGTCATATATTCTCTTTCTTTTGCAATTGCGATTAATTCTTCCATCAAAGAGGACCCAATACCGTTTTTTCTATATTCCTTATCAACATACACAGAATGTTCAATTGAATATTTGTAGGCAGGCCACGCTCTAAATGGGCCGAATGTCGCAAATCCTACTACTTTATTATCTAGTTCGTATACGAAAATTGGATAGCCATCAGCCTTTTTTTGTTCAAACCAATCTATTCTATTTTCAAGGGTTACAGGTTTATACGCATATACAGCTGTTGTATAAAGTATTGCATCATTATAAATGTCTAAAATATATGCTACATCTCTTTTAGTTGCTTCCCTTATCATTGTTTTCTTCCTTTCATAATGTTAATCTTCTTTCACTATTTTTTTAACAATTTTATTTTACCGAAATTTCTGTTTTATTTCCACATACGAATACTAGCTTTTCGGAAACCATCAAATATATTAAACGCAGCGGACAACGTATAAAAGATAATTCCACCGCCAACAAACCACGTTTTAAACCCCTCTGGGGAAATAGTAAACACATTTGCCATATACGTAATAAATCCTTCGTTAAATAAATGCGGATTTACTACAATTACAATGAATACTATTGTTCCGGCTACTTGAAGAATAGCATTTCCGATTGCCAATCTTTTCGTCCATTGTCCTTGTACTAACTTATAAAGAGATATAACTACTTCGAAAACGATCATAAGCAAAATAATTGGCCAATATTGAAGTAAAACATCTTGATTAAACGTTGGCGCGATAAACTTCAGTCCGTTTTCCGTACCATTATATACGCCTACAAGATGATTCGCATAAAAATAAAGTGTAGCCCATATTGCTGTCCACATTAAACCTCCAAAAACTTCAAACTTCGAGATCGCCTTTTTCTTTGGAACATACGAAATATTTTTCAAATCATCAGGAGTCCATTTTTTTAACCTTGTCGTCAACGGTTGGGTACCTTTGTCTTTATCTGTTCTTTCTAAAATAGCAAATACAAGTGTCAACCAGAAAAATACATGGAGGCCTACTTCGACAATTTCCCCAATGCCTTTACCTATCAATTTTAAAATAACATCTAATACTGCTTGATCACCAGTATAGCCTATAAAATTTTCTGCAACCATTGCAATGAGTGCGATAACAGCTGCAATTGGTATAATCATTTTTAATAACGTCGTATATACATCAAAATAACGTGGTCCAATTAAATGCATCGGTCTATCCAAATACCCATTAGCCAATGAAACCGGACTCCCCAATTTTTCGAGTACGCTCTTCACATCATCCTCATTATAATCGTCTGGTAACATATCCTCTATTGTTGACCGTAGCTCAAGCGTAATATCTTCACGATTTTTTTCAGGTAATCTCTTCGCAACTTCTTGGACGTACATATCAATCAAACTCATTCTCGTCCTCCTCCTTTAATAGGTTATAAAGTTCTTTCGAATCCTTTATCCACTCCTTTTTCAATTGTAAAAATATCTCTAGTCCATATCCACTTAAAACATAATACTTACGAGGTCTACTCTCCGTTTTATCCCAACTACTCGTCACTAGCTCCTGCTTTTCTAATCGACGAAGTAGTGGATATAAGGTGCTTTGATCAATTGTAATCCCTGATTGCTCCAATAATTGGACAAGTGAATATCCATACTGCGGCGTTCTTAATTGGCTTAAAACCGCTAATGTCAATGTCCCTCTTCTTAACTCAGTAATTAATGAATTTAATAAAGTATCCATTCACCCACCTCATTTTTATTACTATATGTCATACAGTATGTGTTTTATACTATGTATCGTACAGTATTAGTGTGACAAAATTATTGATTTTTTCACCAAAAAATAGATAATAAAAAGCACAAACTATATGATTTGTGCTTTTTTAGCTAACTTATATATCTATAACACTCTTAACTTTGTACCTCTGGTAATATAAACTCTTCTTTTTCTTTAGGAAATGGGATAACCTCCACAATCGACTCAACATTGATTACTCCATATACATGCGGGTATTCTTGACCGTTTGAAGCAAGTTCATATTTTATTTCTGCTTTTACCAGGGATGGATTAATTGTAAGTAATAAAACCTCTTCTTCGTGACTGAAATGTTTCTGAGCAACCTTTAAAGCTTGGTCTAATAATGAACAATGAATAAATCCCTCTTCTATAAGTGACGCTTCATTAATTTCTCCAGTTGTTTTTGCGATATCCCAATTTCTTTTTGTTATTATTTTTATAATCATTCCTATCTTCTCCCCACGTATCTTTATACAGAAAAACAAGAGGTTTTCTGTTCATTACTAGAAAAGCCTCTTGCATTTTTTATTTATTTTTATCTTTTAATTAACGGAGATGCTTGCCCACCATGGAAAACCCATAAATCATGAAGCGATCTCGTACATGCGACATACAATAACTTCGCATCATGTTTTGTATTTTTATAATGTTCTTCATCAACATCCATTAGAATTACAGCGTCAAATTCTAAACCCTTCGCTAAATATACAGGTACCACTGAAATACCGCCTTCATATTTGCTTTGATCTGCTTCAATGACGTTTACAGTTAATCCTGCATTTGCTAATTTCTCATACATATCGCGGCACTCATCATCTGTTCTTCCTATTACCGCAATTGTTTTCACATCTTCATTTTGTAGATGTTTTAATGTTTTCACAATTTCAGTGAATTGGTCTTCTGTATGAATCACTTTTACGTCTTCACCGCTACGGAAAACTGGTGTTGCAAGCCCCACTGGTATTTCTGCATTTTTAATTATTTCATTTGCGAATTCAATAATTTCTTTTGTGGAACGATAACTTCTTGTCAATTCAAAATAACCTGTTTCTTGGAACACTTCCTTAAAAGCATTCCAGTCTTCAATTCCTTGGTAATCATAAATTGCTTGAGATAAATCACCTAATATAGTGAAAGAATTACCTAGTGTAATTTCTTTTAATACATATACTTGAAAAGGTGAAAAGTCTTGCGCTTCATCAATAACGACATGATGAAACTTCTGCCCGATTTCAATACCTGTTATGCGATGATGTATATATATTAAAGCTGGTAAATCTTCTACATACACTTCTTTTTTACGGCAATTCTTTTCTGTTTCTTGAACAAGTTCTTCAGGTAATACTTCGAGTATTTCTTTACTTTTTAATATTGAACTATATAGTGAAAGAGCGCTCATTTTTGGCCAAAACTTCATATATGCGTTCAATCTCTTAGTTGCTTCTTTTTTGAGTAGTTTTTTCTCGTTTGTTTCCCCGAACTTTTTAAGTTCAATTTCAATCCAGCGCTTCATACGGCCGACTAATCGTTCTCTTCTTTTCTTTAATGGATAATGTTTATATTCAACTTGCATCCACTTTTTAATGTCTTCTACCGAAATAATTGCTTTATCCCACGCCTCAAAATCTTTTGTCGGCACTAAATCTTTTTCGAATTGAAGCATTCTCTCTTCAATAAACGACTTAAATTCCAACGTACCCTTTAATTTCCCGAGCATTACCTTGTTTTCATCACGATTCATTGAAAATGCTTCTTTCAATTTTTCTTCTGTCTGCTTTAGTTTCACCGAATCATCTAACGTGCGCAATACCCAATCCGGAAACGTTGTTTGACTAATATTCCCTACACCTAGCTCCGGAAGCACACTCGAAATATAGTCTAAAAACAAGCTATTCGGAGCAAATACGATCATTCTTTCTGCTTCTAACTGTTCACGGTATTCATAAATTAAAAAAGCAAGGCGATGTAAAGCGATCGTTGTCTTTCCGCTCCCTGCAACCCCTTGAATAAGTAATGGTAAATTTCTTTCCGCTCGAATAATATCATTTTGTTCCGATTGAATCGTTGAAACAATATCCTTTAGTTTATTATCTTTATTCTCCCCTAATCGATATAGAAGAAAATCATCGGCATGCGATACATCTTCATTTCCTTTCACATATGTATCAACAACACGTTCAAGTTCTCTTTTTCGAATGGAAATGTTTCGTTTTAAATAAACATCACCTTCGACTAACCCATCTGGTGATTGATAAAATGCTAATTCTTCACCACCGGTAAATGAATAAAACATACTTGCGACAGGCGCTCGCCAATCTATAACAATTGGTTTCATCGTGTCCTTATCTGAAACACCTACTTTACCAATGTAAATCGGCATAACTTCTTCTTTTCCATCCTCTTGAAAGTCTAGTCTTCCAAAGTACGGCTCTTGCACACCGATACGTAAGTTTTGTCTATTAGACTCCCTCATACTTTCAAGAATTTGCTCTTTAAAATCTTCTCCATAATAAACTGGGATTTTTTCAAGCTGCTCTAATTGATCATCCATCGTACTTAATGTATCTTTCATTCTTTGTAACTCTTTGTCAAAAATGTTATTCATTTGATGATTCCCTCCTGTCCGTTCTAATTTTTCAGTCGAGATACAATTGTATTAAAAATCCATTCGTAAAGTCAATAGTTCGATCGAGAATTTTCTGAAATGAAGTAATATACAAAAAACACACCTATTTATCTAAGTTTTGAAGTATCCTTAAAACAAAATTTTCTCTCTCTTTATTTTCTTCACTTCATAGATTGCTTACAAAAAACCTAGATGGTACTGTATTTGAAAATAATCATTCTAGTTATCCGAATCATTCCACTGACGACTTATTTCAAGGCCATAATCCATGTCGTAAACTTCTTTTATAGCTTTAACTTTTTCAAGACTTTCATCGCTAAACACAGGTTTATTTTCAAATGAATGTAGAACGATTCTTTCAAGAAGAACACCTAGTGAAATATCATGATATTCTGCCATCGCTTTCAAAACTTTTACCATTCTTTTTTCCATCCTAATTCCAGTTTGCACACGTTCAACTTTAATTTTTGTATTTTTTTCATTTATTTGTTCAGTATTTTGTTTCATAATTACACACCCTCACCATATAATGTTACTTTGTTACCTTTATAACAAAGTAACATTATAACACCGGTATATATTTTGTCAATTTTATCTTTTTATTATTGATTAAACATAATAAATTCTCGTTCCATTACCATTATCAAGATAATAGTAACTTGTATCCACATAACGAAAAACGCCATTCATTTTATAGAAATATACAAAAAAGGATGGCGTTTTTAATATAAATTTATCAATTTCTGATGAAATAGAATTAGTTTCTAGAAAATTGCAATGATATATGTCACTTAATACTTTGGAATGATTAGTTAAATGATCTGGCTCATTTAACTAATATGTGAATAAAACTCACAGAATGCTTCTTTGCAAATTCAACTAATTCAGATACAAGCTCCACAGTTGTCATTGTTACATTTAACCTTGACATTGCTCTTGCGCAAATCCACCATTTCCAGCACCAAGTTCGAACATCGTTGGAAATGAGTGACCAACTTGTTCCTGTCCATCTTTAGCAACTTGCTCTAGCCAGCTTTCCTTATTTATATCATAATTCGACGGTTCAAATTGTTTTTTGTAAAATTCCTTCACATTAAATTCATTTATTATTATTCGCCTCCTGCAATAGTTTTTTCTACTACAGGTGAGAAACTAAGTTTCTGATACCCATAAAAGATCACCCTTAATTATTACCTATACCGTCAAAATAAACAGAATGTTCAAGCGAAATCTAATCTTTATTAATTTGAGAAGTTCAATTGAACACATAATAAAAAGCAGATAATGAATTATTCCATTATCTGCTTTCCGATTTTTCATAGCTACTTTTATTTTACTTTTGATATACAACCCAATCCCCAGAATTAATAACTTTCTTTAACATCTTTTTATCCTGAGCAATATACACATAGGCTTGTATTTCCCTATCAGCAGCATACACTGTTTGCGTGATTCTGTCGTATAAATCAGTCTCTGCATTACCTGTATATTCTTCGAGCTCATCTAATTGTTGCAAAACATCATCATTTACTTCATAAACTTCCCCATATACCTTTTCTTCATTTGAGCAAATCATTGCCGGATATCCTTCATTTGTATTAAATAATTTCCCATACGTCCATGCTCCGTCTGCGATGCATGTTGCACCTTGCATATAATGGGCATTCGTTTGTCCTCTTCTTAACGTGCCATACACGAAAACATAATACATAAATCCCAATCCCCTTTATATGTCTCTACTTTCTTATTTGTAAATAAGCACGAATCATAAAGTAACTCACTTCATTTGGAAGCTGTTCTTTAATAGATTTCAGACCGCCTTCTGCATTTTGTACGGCGGTTTCAATTAGAGATTCATATTCTGCTGGAACAAAGCTTTGCCAATCCACTTTCATACCATCTTCATAGCAACGAATTAAATGGTTTTCGATTGTTTGCCTTGATAGACCTCGTTCTTTCGTAATCTCACTTAAATCAATGCCTTGCTTATACATTTCATACGTTTCTAAATGAGAATTTGCTGACGCCTTTCCTGATTTTTTACGCTCTGAAATAACTTCTGTCTTAATTGTTTCAGCATAGTTTGGGTTTTCCTCAATAAAGTGCTGAACAGCTTGTAAGAAGTGAGAACCGTACTTCACGAGTTTGTGTTCTCCAATTCCTTTTACAGTTAGAAGTTCGGAATCATTTCGCGGCATTTTTGCACACATATCTTTTAATGTTTGGTCAGAGAAAATAACAAACGGAGGTACACCTTCTCCTTGTGCAATTTCTTTACGTACGTCTCGAAGTACTTCAAATAAAGGATGATCTTGAACGATTTGTCGCGTTTCTACTCGTTCTTTACGTAAAACATTCTCTTTACCAAGTAATACTTCTTTCCCTCTTTCCGTTACTTTTAATGTCGGGTATGTACCGTGCTCAACTGCGATTAACTCTTCTGAAATTAAAAACTCAATAAACTCACTAACCTCTTTCACGCTACGGTTTGATAAAAGACCATACGTTGGCAAAGTATGAAAATTAAATTCAATAACTTTTTTATTTTTCGATCCAGTTAACACCTGTGCAATCATTTGTTTTCCAAATCGCTGATTCGTTCTAATCATACATGATAAAACCATTTGTGATTCTCTCGTCACATCGATACTTTCACGGTCGTCAGTACAATTACCGCAGCGGCCACAATCTTCCTTCGGCTCTTCTCCAAAGTATTGCAAAATAAATGATTGTAAACATTGCTCTGTATGACAGTAATCGGTCATATTTTGCAATTTTTCAAGTTCATTTGAAAAACGAGATTCTCCAGTTGATTGATCAATTAAAAAACGTTGTACTTGTACATCTTGAGAAGAATATAACAATATACATTCACTATCTAATCCGTCACGACCAGCACGACCAGCTTCTTGATAGTAACTTTCCATATTTTTTGGCAGTTGATAATGAATAACGTAACGAATATTCGATTTATCAATACCCATGCCAAATGCAGATGTTGCAATCATTACACTTACTTCATCTCGTAAAAAGAGTTCTTGTTGTTCATTTCGATCGGAATCGCTCATACCAGCATGGTATTTTGATACCGAAACTCCCGCTTTCATTAAATCCTCATACAACTGATCAACTACTTTTCTTGTAGCTGCATATATAATCCCGGATTCCTTTTGATTTTGACGAATGTAATCCGCTAAATACGCATTCCGATCTTGTCCTTTAATGACAGAAAACGATAAGTTCTCACGCTCAAACGTAGTCATTATCGTATTTTCTTGATTAATTCCAAGCGTGTTACAAATATCATCACGTACTTGTGGTGTTGCTGTCGCTGTTAATGCTAATACGAGCGGTTTTTCTGGAAGATAGTCTAATATGCGATGTATATGTAAATAACTCGGACGGAAATCATGTCCCCATTGCGAAATACAGTGCGCCTCATCAATTGCAATCATCGGGATTTTCATATCGATAAGTTGGTCAACAAACTCCATCGAATCAAGACGCTCAGGCGCCACATAAAGTAACTTGTAATGTCCTTGTTTCGCTAATTGTATTCTATGATTTGCTTCTGTAATAGAAATAGAACTATTAATATATGTAGCGGAAATACCATTCTGTACTAATGTATCTACCTGATCTTTCATAAGCGAAATCAAAGGTGAAATAACTAACGTTGTTCCTTCGAATACTAATGCGGGAATTTGATAACAAATTGACTTACCGCCGCCCGTAGGCATAATGCAAACTGTATCTTTCCCCTCTAATACATTTTTAATTGTTTCATCTTGTCCTCTTCGGAATGACGAATAACCAAAGTAAGATGCTAAAAGTTCTTGTGCTTTTGTAAACAAAAAAGAGTCACCTGCTTTTCTTTATCTATCATCTATTTATATTATATATCAAAAAAGTGACGAATGTGGAGAACGTGAATTTTTCAGAACGATCTAAGGAGAGATTTTTCCTATTTTTATCGAATATATAAATGGTGTACATATAATTTGAGGAGGTTATGGAAATGAAAAATCGTTCTATCAAAATGAAAGCTAAAAGTGAACATCCCAAAATTTTAAATAATGATGTGTGGAAATATGAATCTTTTTACAAGTATCAGCCTTTATTCAGTTACAAAACGCTATATAATTTCCTTTCTGACCTTTTCAAACGATAATATTAGCAATATAAATATAACGTTCATACAAACTTTCTCAACATATACCTCTTTATATTCTCCTACTTAACTAAGCAGTTATTATTATTTTAGAGACATTTTCCAGACAAAACAAATAATCAGAATTTGAAAAAACAAAATACAAATCTGCTATTTTTATGAGAGTAATTAATATTTCTCAATACACAAATTACAATTAACTTGTTACTATAAAAATACTCCAGATGAGTTTTTGCTCATCAACATTATCTAGTCAAAGGGATCTGCCGCGGGAAGCAGATCCCTTTGACTTTTTTATATAGAGTCATTCTCAATTGGACACATTTACCAGGTTTTTTTAAAAGGATTTTATGGTAACATTACGTGGTCGAGTCCGACATCTCGGCAATACCCTTTTGAGGCTCTGCAACTTCCCTTGCAGAGCCTCTTTTATTTTATATTCCATTAATTCATATATGACACAACATAATTACCTGAATTTTTAAACTATATATAATCGCTAAAAAAATTAGGGACACGTAACTAAAAAATAATCTTTATCATACTTTGAGATATACATGTTCAAAGGAGTGTTACTATTTATGTATTCTTATTGGCAATCGTATTACCCCTCCCATTCTAATCCTTATGTAAACTATAATGTATCCATACGTAATTACCGAATTAGTAAAAACGAGAACTTTTTAAAAGGTTATATGCGTGCTTTATGGGAACAACACGTCGCTTGGACGAGATTAGCTATTATTAGCATTATCTTTAACTTACCCGATGTAAACGTTACTGTTGCACGTCTTCTTCAAAACGCAACACATATGGGACTTTCACTTGAACCATTCTATGGTGAGGATGCAGTGAAAAAATATAGTGCACTAATTAAAGACCATTTAGTAATTGCAGCTGATCTTGTGAAAGCTGCAAAAGCTGGTGATCAAAACGCAGCTGCTGCTATAGAGAAAAAATGGTACGCTAATGGTGATGAGATTGTTGAATTTCTCAATAGCATCAACCCATATATAGAAAAAGAAGAATTTAGAAAAATGTTTTATGAACATTTAGCACTAACAAAAGCGGAAGCACTCGCGATTCTAAATAAAGATTATGAAGCAGGAGTAAAACTTTACGATAAAATTGAAAAAGAAGCATTAGAAATGGCTGACACTATAACAAATGCAATTGTAAAGCAATTCCCACAAGTGTTTCAATAAAGTGAAACTTTAATCAGTGGAGTTTTTGTCCATCCCCACTGATTATTAGCCCACACAAATCGGACTTTTACGAGCAGTTGATCCCCCACCTAACTTCTCTGCTTAAGCTGAATTTCGAGTTGGGAGTCTTACTGCTCGTATATAGCAGGATAAAAATAAGCCGGTTTGAAAAAACAAATCGGCTTATTAAGCTTTCTATCAATGATATTTCAGCTCTCCTCTTTACATTTAGCTTATATCGATATATTTTATTAATAGCCGTTTTTTATAGGAGGAAGTAGTTTGATTAACGCCATTGGTCTCGTTTTTATTCTCACAAATAAGCACGAGAAAAAGAAGAAAGTTTATCTAAATGAAAAATTCGCATTAATAGACATTATTGATTCTAAAGAAGTATTTGATGATGAAGGCAATCCATTAGTAGAGCTAACGTGTAAATACAGTATATATTTAGATGAAAAATACTACTGTAAATCTCTCGATGATTATACTGGACAAGTATTCCCCTTTTTAAGCGCAAAAATAGGAAAAGGCCTTCTTAGAAACTTAAATTATTACTTTTCTTACGTTGATGCATATGATAAAAAACCACCTGTTAAAGAAATAAGGCCACTTATGAAACGAGTAACTAACAGATAGTGGAAACTATTCAAAAAGAAAGCATCTATATTCAGATGCTTTCTTTTTGAATCAATAACTCGTTACCTTTCATCCTCTTCTAAATGTATGTATCCAGGCATACTTTAAATTAAAAACAATGGAGGATTCGACTGAATGAAATACTCAGAAACAATTGTAAGTAAACGGCTTCGAAGATTTAGAACAGCTTGTATATTTTTTATACTAATTTTAATCACCTGGCTTGGCTATACAAAATTCCTTTATGCAAATGGTTTTCTTTTCGGAAAGAAAAACTCTGTCGAAGTAATGAATACTAACGTTACTGGAGAAATTGAAAAAACTTTCCATGTAAATTTACAAGGTTTTCGTAAAACGAACCTTGATACATTAATAGATGCGAGTAAGACCGATCCCAGTGAACTATCATTAATTGAGATAGTCAATACATCTTGTTCGCGAGACTGCATTGGTGAACCATTAGCATATGTGAACTCAAACAATGGTTATATCTTTTATAAGGAATCTAATGGAAGCAATATAACTTTAAAAATTAAAAAGCAAGACACATGGGAAATTGTAAAAAAATCAGTTTATATTGGAATATAAAAGTTTCACAAAAAAAGAGTACTTTATTTCAAAGTACTCTTTCAAAAATATTTACCACTTACGACATTTATCGTCATCATCGTCACGTTTACGATTGCAACGGCAATCATCACAATCACAATGACGTTTTCGTCTACAACAACATTCATCACAATCTCTACGTCTACATCTTCCAAACATTAAGTCATCCCAAAATCTATTACAATCTCGGAAATGTCTACAACGACAATTAGTTCCCATGAATATGACTCTCCCTTCAATATCATCCATCATATTCTATGTTTGAAAGTATAAAACGGCTTGTATACTAATCTATTTTCCAAGTTTTATAAGTAGAGTAATAAGTATTGTAATTTCTTAATAATTCTTCCTTATATATTCAAAAAAAGCCCATTACTCAGCCTTTACATTCATGTGTATTTTCTTTCTTCTCGCTCACAATAATATGTAACTGCTAAGTTCACTAATATTGAGCCAAAAGCAAGTGCGCTCGTTGTTAGAAAAACGTATTCTAATATCGATAAGTTGTTAAAATCAATTAATATTAACAATATACCTATACAAACAAAACTAGATAAGTTACTTTTAAGAACCCTTTTCAATTTTAATCACCCTCATTTTCATACCTTAATTATACAATAGTTATCTATTTTCAAAAGAATATACATTGTAAAATAATTGTTAAATCAATCAAGCAAATATTAGTAAAAACAGATAGATACATTATATCAGCCTTTTTTTCTAATAAACTACATTTGTTTATCACCTGAGATAAACTATCAAATACAAACCTTAAAGTTCTTAGATTAATTTTCTCACTTATAATATTAATTATCTGTAAGATTGTATTGTAGTTTCTTTCATAAAATCCAATAATTTTTCATTTTTTTCATAATTAACCTTCATAAATTCTGGTAAAACCTCATTTGTACCTCTATTATATTGTATGGTTCTTCCAATTACTTTCTCCTTAATTTTATAAAATTCTATACTCTCTTTACTGTTTTTCCCCTGGTTACGGCAACAATTATACTAGATGTAATCCGAATATATAATCTGAATATTTTCAAAATTAAGAGTAGGATTTCCTTTAAGGACATAGAAATTATAAAGTATATCACCATGATTTTTTAACATATAAGTTTCTTCCTATTTATATAAGTTCTCAATATGAACTTATATAATACCATTACTAATTACCTCTTAGATTACTATCATACTGCAATAAAATGAAGGAACTCCTTTTCTTTAACATAAATTCTATTTTTCACTGAATGAATTAGAAAACGATAATAAAATTAGGAGGATTACGATGACCCAGCTTGATTCATTACATCCCATTGTAGAAAAAATAATCAACAATATTGAAAAATTAATGGTCGGAAAACGAAAAGAAACGATTTTAGCTTTGACAGCTCTCTTAGCTGAAGGTCATGTACTATTAGAAGATGTTCCCGGTGTCGGGAAAACAATGCTAGTACGTGCTCTTTCTAAATCAATTGATGCCGATTACAAGCGAATTCAATTCACACCTGATTTACTGCCGTCAGATGTAACAGGTGTTTCTATTTACAATCCAAAAGAGCTCCAATTTGAGTTCAAGCCAGGACCAATTATGGGGAATTTTGTACTTGCTGATGAAATTAATCGTACATCTCCAAAGACACAATCTGCCTTACTTGAAAGTATGGAAGAAGGCAATATCACAATAGATGGTATTACAAGACCGTTACCAAAACCGTTCTTTGTAATGGCTACACAAAATCCGGTCGAATATGAGGGAACATACCCTTTACCAGAAGCTCAGCTCGATCGTTTCTTGTTGAAGCTAAAAATGGGATATCCTACACCAGAAGAAGAATTTGAAATTTTAAACCGGATGGAAAAAACAAATCCACTCTCCCATTTACAAGCTATTACTACAATAGAAGAATTACTTTATTTACAACAAAGCGTACGGGAAGTAGGCATAGACAAAGCAATCAAGCATTACATTGTAAAGCTTGTTAATCAGACTCGTTCTTATAGTTCTGTACAGCTAGGTGCAAGTCCACGCGGCTCAATTGCTTTAATGAAAGCTTCACAGGCTTATGCATTCATTCATGGCAGAAATTATGTTATTCCAGACGATGTTAAACTTTTAGCTCCTTACGTTTTAGTTCACAGACTCATTCTAAAAATGGAAGCAAGATTTGAAGGAATAACAGGAGAACAAGTTATCGCCAAAATCGTTGCACGAACTACCGTGCCGACTCAAAGGACGAAGAACCTTTGATGAAACGACTACTACGAGCACTATATCACGTTACGAAGTTTTTGCTAATCCCTTTATGCCTATTCTTAACCTTTGTGTACGCTATGCTTCAAGGAGGATTTGTAAGTTGGTTTTTGTTTTACAGTACGATTCCTATTGGCCTTTATTCACTACTACTCCCCTTCTACGCTTTACGGGACGCTGAAGTAAAACGAATAACAAACCAAAACGAATATGCAGCAGGAGAACAATTTTTAAGCACTATTACAATAAAAAGAAAATTTCATTTTCCCTTACTTTATTTAGTTATAGAAGATGAACTGCCACCACAATTTACAAGTTGTAGACAAATAAAGATGAATAAGGTCATACTCTTTCCAGGATTAAAACGAAATATTTCGTTTCAATATGTTATTGACACAATCCCTAGAGGAGAGCACACTTTTTCAAGCGTACGTGTCAAAACTGGCGATTTATTCGGTATGATAGAGAAAGAAGTAACTTTTTCAGTTCCAGATACATTTTTAGTCTATCCCCAGTATGTAGATATAACTTATCGACAATTGGAAAATCATTTCGAACAAGGAGCGCTTTCAGCAAATATAAATTCAGCAAAAGACTCTACAGTCTCTGTCGGTGTCAGAGAATATAAACCTGGTGATCGCTTTTCATGGATTGATTGGAAAGCAACTGCTCGAACAAACAATATTATGACGAAAGAGTTTGAACAACAGCGCAGCCATAATATCATGATATTTATGGACAGAACCCAATCCCCTCTATTCGAATCAGTCGTAACGTTTACTGCCTCTATTGTGAGGGCGGTCCTGAAGCAAAATTCACCAGCTTCATTCGTGTCTGTCGGAAAAGAACGAACTATTTTCCCATTAGACAATGGAGATACTCAGTTGCAACAAATCTTTTGTCATTTAGCGAAAGTACAAGCAGACAGTGTATTCCCGCTCTCTCGAAGTGTAGAAATGGAATTAAAAAAAATTTATCAGCCCGTCACGATTATACTCGTGACAAGCAATCTTTCTCCCGATATTCAAAAGGCGGCTGACTGTGCTGCTATAAAAAATAGAAAATTAATGGTGTTTGTTGTGAAAGAAAAAGCGAATCAACTCTCACATCGAGAACTAAGTATACTAGAAACTCTACAAAAACGAAAAATATTTGTAAACGCGGTTTATGAAAACCGGTATACAAACGTGTTTTTTGAGGTGAGCAAATGATAACATTACAAACAAAAAACCAATGGGATATGAGCAGATTCTTCATGCATGTATGTGTACTTCTTCTTTTACTAGAATGGCTAAGACCCCTTATAGGTATTACAAACGTAGGTAGATTAGATATTTTTGTAATATTTATAGGAATTTGCTTCACTCTCTCTTTTTTTCAAACAAGGTGGCAGTTTCCAATAAAGATCGTCACGATCTTATTCATCATTCATTCCCTGTATTATAAAAATGCTTTTATAAATCCATCTTGGCTAACAACATTTTTTTCTGATATTTCTCGAAATTCCTTCCTGTTTTTCCAGGGGAATTTGCTAGATATTTCTCCAGTTTTTCCAATATTTTTATTTTTTCTATCATTTTGGTTTTTGAGTTCCTTCACCTCTTTTTGGATGATTCATAAAAAACGTGGGTTGTTATTTCTTGTATTGACTATTATTTATATCACAACTTTTCATAACTTACATTTATACAATGCAAACTACGCTATTATTCGTACTGTTGTCATCGGCTTTTTTATGCTTAGTCTTCTTCAAATAGAACGAATAAAAGAGGTTGAACACTTACAAAATTATGCTAGAGAAATCTCAAAATTACTTAGACCTCTTACAATATTTATTGTATTGTCAGCAACCATCGCATACTTTGCTCCAAAATTTGGCCCTCAATGGCCAAACCCAATGAATTTTTTAAAATTCAACACATCCGAAGCAAGTAAAGAACAAGAGGTTTCTAAAATTGGGTATGGTTTAGATGACTCGCAATTAGGCGGTCCTTTTAAAGCGGATAATACAATTGTTTTTACAGCACAAACGCAAAACAAACAATATTGGAGAGTAGAAACAAAAGATTTTTATACAGGAAAAGGCTGGGAGATTTCTGAAAAGCCAAAAAAGGTTTCTTTTAAAAATAAAAACGACATCGTGAGCTGGTACGAACAAAATACAAAAACGGAGACAACTGAGGCAACAATCACCATGCAAAAAAGTTATCCTCACCTTACCTATCCAGCAGGATTAGTATCAGTTGAGGCTTCTTCTGATGTATCATATAGCGTTGACCCATTTTCAGAAAAAATTTATACGATGCACGGAGACTCTTCTACTACTTTAAATTCGTATAAAGTAACATATGAGATCCCAGAATTTCCTATAGAAAATTTGAAAGCTGTAAAAACGAATGAAGGTCATGAAACAAGTCCTTATTTCATGACAAAGTACACACAGCTTCCCGAATCATTACCGCAGCGAGTAAAAGACTTAGCTGTTAATCTTACAAGTGATAAAGACAACCGATATGATAAAGTATTAGCTATTGAAAATTACTTCACAGACCATTCTTTTGTATACGAAACAATGAATGTCATGATTCCTGCCAAAAACCAAGATTATGTAGATCAATTCCTTTTCGATACAAAAAGCGGCTACTGTAATAATTTTTCGACGTCTATGATCGTGTTACTTCGTTCTGTCGGGATTCCCGCTCGCTGGGTAAAAGGCTATACAGAAGGAACTCTTGAGAATACATTTGCTGGTACAGAAAGTGAGAATATTTATAAAATCGCGAACAATAACGCACACTCTTGGGTTGAAGTATATTTTCCAGGATATGGATGGATTCCGTTCGAACCAACAAAAGGATTTACCAACCCCTATAATTTTATAAATAATACTCCTGCTTCTACTTCACAAAATCGCGAAGAAAATAATTCTAAAAACGAGAAAATACACCAACGGAATAATGAAGCAAAGCTCAAAAGTTTAATAGAAAATACAGAAGAAGCCTCTACTAAAAAGATCACAAATTCTAAAAATAGGTTTTCTTGGTGGTACGTATTCCTCTCTACGATACCGATTAGTATCATGGGATACATTTTCTTCACCACTAGAATGAAATGGATTACATTTTTTATTATTCTTTTCTATAAATACCGAAAAGATGATGCTGTTTATCTAAAAGCTTACGGTGCACTTTTAAAACAATTTGCGAGAATCGGCATACCAAGGGGTGAAAGTCAAACATTCCGAGAATACGCTCTCCGCATCGATACACTTTACAACTCGACTGATATGCAACAACTTACTTTCAGTTATGAGAAAGCTATGTATCAAAAGGGACAGGCCGTAGCCGAATGGAAGAAATCCGTACACTTATGGGAAATGCTTATGAAAAAAGCAGCTTCTCTGCCTAAATCAAATGACTTCGATGCAATGATTTAATTTTGATAATGTGAGTTTAAAGAAAACACCTCAAAGACTAAGAGCTACTTTGTTCTTTGAGGTGTTTTTTAATAAACATAATAAGAGATAGCTAACTCCTAATCGCCTCCGCCATCTCCCACACCATCTTCTGAACTGCCACATCCGCTATCACCCCCATTATCATTTTCACTATCCCAATTACAGCAAATTCAACCAATGCATATCCAAAATACCATCAATGAAATAGTTGCTGATAATCATTATGCTCTTCGGACAATCCGTTTAATTTTTCAAATTATGAATGGGTCTTTAAAGAGAGCCAAAACAATGAAACTAATTAAAGATAACCCTGCTGAAGGAACAAGATTGCCTAAGATTATGAAAAGAGAGCTAAACATTCGGACCACAGGCCAGGTAAATGAATTTATTAATAAATCTCGTACTTTAAAGAGAATTACTAGATGTCGTATTGGCTATGTCGCGATTGCCCTGAGCGGATGCGTCAAGGTGAAGTCTTATATCTTAGATGGAGTGATATAGACTTTACAAATGGCGTAATTTACATTAGACAGACAGTTACACAAGATGGGCAAATAAAAACTGGAGCAAAGAATGATTCGAGTATTAGATCCATCCATATCCCTTCTATA
The DNA here is from genome assembly GCF_050279465.1 of Bacillus sp. NPDC094077. Classification (NCBI taxonomy): domain Bacteria; kingdom Bacillati; phylum Bacillota; class Bacilli; order Caryophanales; family Bacillaceae; genus Bacillus; species Bacillus sp. NPDC094077. Next base: position 551,956 of record NZ_JBNNUF010000002.1, read on the forward strand.
CTTATTGATGAATTGCTTGCTCATAGGGATAGAATTGAAAGTGAGGAGCAACAGCTTGGAGCAGAATATAATGATCATGACTTAGTTATATGTACTCAGCATGGTAAACCTATCAATCCACGTAACTTTCGGAAATTTTTTTACGAGACAACTAAACGTATTGGTTTGCCACAAATAAGAGTTCATGATCTTCGCCATACACACGCAACAATGTTAATTGGGCAAAATGTGAATGTGAAACTAATATCATCCAGACGCGGCCATAGCTCAATTAAAACTATGCTCGATATTTATTCTCATGTGTTACCGAGTATGGATAAGTCAATATCTGATGAACTTGATAAGATTATCAAAATGTGACCAATCACATTCAGCGAACTAAAACTATATTTCCTTCCCTTCCTTCACAGCACTCTTTAATCTCTGCAACATATACCCAATTCCTTTACATCCTTCTAACGGATATGTAATAATTTCTTCCTGATATAACTTCGTCACTACTTTTTTATGCTTTTTTCCTGCAAGTAAAACAATTTCATCAAACCGAAGTAAATTTTTATCAACCATCTGCTTTTGTAATTTCTCTATACTAATAATCTCATCACTCTTTGAATCAAATGCAAGATCATAGTTTTCTTGTACAACATCATTCGGTCTTAAAAATCCATGCTTCGCTGATAATATAACCCAGTTCTCAAAAAATTCAGTTGCGTAGGCCTGACATGCTTTTCCAAATGGACTAATATATACATCTTTTGCCTCCGCCTCTCCGTAATCCGGATGCTTATCCCAAATTTTCTTTTTTCCACACGGAATTATGCATAACCTTTTCATATATATTTCTTACCTCTTTCATATGTAAAATTAATTATTTTGTAAATTTTTCTCACAAAATACTATATAATGATCTCGAAAATTTAAATTACATCTTTTACCATATCCATATCATTTTTCACTCCTTTTAAAGATCGTACCCCAATTTCTTTCATTCAACATCAACGTATTACTCTCTTTTTAAATATTATAATACTTCGTGAAAATTTACGCGCCTAGTATTCAAAACGTTCCAATTATCCCTTGATATAAAAATATATCAATTAAAATATTTTTTAGGAGGTGACCAACAATGAAAAATATTATCCCTGCACTATTAGTCTATATTATCGTTTGTGTTATTTCCATTATCATTCCAGCATCTGATGGCTATAATACTGTTGGTTGGAAGTTGTTTGTTGGGCAAATACTCGCAATACCTATTTTCCTCATTACTGCTATTATTACATTTTATGTGAATAAGAAGCGGTCTTATGAATAAACGTTCAAACGGGTAGCTAATGCTATCCTTATTTTCATTTAAGTATTTTGATAAAGTATTAACCGTCTTTGTATCTTTTTTTAAAATTTAATAATAAAAAAGACAAGTAGCCAATCGACTACTTGTCCTTTCTGTTATCTGTACTCAACCATATTAAGCTTGGAATGCTTCTGTTAATACTGGTACGATTTGTTTTTTACGAGATACAACACCTTTTAAAGTTGCTGTGTTGTTTTCTAGAGATACGTTGTATGCTTTCTCAACAACGTTTGCTGCTTTACCGATCGCAAGACCGACAGAATCGTTAGTTAAGATGTCAGTTACAACGAATAAGAATAGGTCTAAACCTTTTTCTTCTACTACTGCAGAGATAACTTTTTCAAGTTCCGCTTGGTGTACAAGAACGTCGTTTGTATCAACAGCGTTAACTTGTGCGATTTCAACTTTCGCGTTACCCATTTGGAATTCTTTCGCGTCAAGAGAGATTAATTGCTCCATTGTTTTTCCGCTTAAGTCTGCACCAGCTTTTAACATTTCTAAGCCGTAGCTATCTGCATCTACACCAGCGATTTCCGCTAATTCACGAGCTGCTGCTACGTCTTGTTCTGTGCAAGTTGGAGATTTGAATAGTAAAGAATCTGAAATGATCGCAGATAACATTAAACCTGCAACTTCTTTACGAATTACAACGCCATTTTCTTTGTACATTTTGTTTAAGATTGTAGCTGTACAACCAACTGGCTCACAACGGTAGTAAATAGGATCGCTTGTTTCAAAGTTAGCAATACGGTGATGGTCAATAACTTCTAACACACGAACAGATTCGATATCGTTAGCACTTTGTTGACGCTCGTTATGATCAACTAAAATAACGTTGTCCACTTCGTTTGCAACTGTCTCAACAAAACGCGGTCCTTCTACTTTAAAATAATCTAACGCAAATTGAGTTTCACCGCTGATTTCGCCTAAACGTACAGGCTCAGCATTCATTCCTAATTCTTTTTTTAATTCTGCATAAGCAATTGCAGAACAAATTGCATCTGTATCTGGGTTTTTATGCCCGAAAACTAGTACTTTTTCCATGTTTTCCACCTCTTCATGAAAAGGATATCTTAAAGAAGCAAATATGACAATATTTTAAGCGTATTTTTTTATAAATAATTGCACTTTCTTCTATATTTTTCATCATTTTCATAAAAAAAGATCATCTAAAAAGAATTAGATGATCGAAGTATATATTTAATTTAAAATAATGTAGGAAATTGCACTACATTATTAAAAGCAAAATTTGAAGTTAAACCATTATTTACAAGATTTACATCAATAACTTGATAAAACGCATTTCCAGTGTCTGCAATTTCCCAGACAGCTAAAATTAGATGATACCCATTTCTATCAGTAGGTACATTTGCTTCATGCATTACTGAAGTTCCTGGTCTTACTCCCCCATCATTTTTCACATAGAATGGCACTAAATCTAAATCAGACCGTGTTAATGGTTTATTTGGATTCCAATCTTTTTTCGTAATGTAGTATTTCCACTCTTTCGTACTATGAGGGGCCGTTAGCTTCCATTTAAACACATTCTTGCCACCGTTAATCGTTACTTTCTTCCACCTATCTACAGTTTGAACATCTAGATCTGGAAAATGTCCCGCTCCTGCGATTTGACCATCAGATGGTCCTAATTGTGGAAATCCACCTATCCCTTCTACACTTTGTGGTTCATATTGAATCGGACCACAATTTACATTGATTCCTTGCTTACATAAATAAGCTCGGCTCGCTGGTGATTCTATATATCCATGAGCTGAAGCTTTTTCTGAAAATCCAAATGTTAATAATCCCGTAAGTAATATCCCGCCACTTAACATAACCTTCTTCATCTTTTGTAAACTTCTCTTATTCATTCTTCCATCCCCTTCCCCACAATGAAACGAAAATAACTATAGTTGCCTAGTCATCTTCTCTACATTCATTATAAGTCGAGAAATATGGTTAAAAGAACCCTTTAATAACTTTCTCAAATTTGTTTAACAACTTAAATAACATTCATATTCAACATATTGATATATATAACACCACTTGAAAATATAGACGATATTAAAATAGTTGCTTAATATTTTCATACTTGCAATTGCTCATTTTAAACAAAACACTTAATATATCGTTTAATGGCAGCTTAAATCATTTTATAATAAATAATCGTTGCATCTAATTCACCATTTGGAGAAATTGCATAACACGGTATTTTTCCAACCTCTTGATAGTTTAATGATTTATACAATCTATTAGAAGGGTCTTCTTCTCTAGTATCTAATACTAAAAGAGACCTATTTTCTTGTTTCGCTCTTTTTTCTGCTTTTTGCATAAGTGAGCGTCCAATACCGTTACGTCTTAAGTTTGGATGAGTCATTAACTTACAAATTTCAGCTCTATGACTTCCGTTTGGCTTTGTGACTAAATGTAATTGAACGCTACCTGCCACTTCATTATTTATTTTAGCAACATATAATATCACTTCTGGTGCTAATACAGTTTGCCAATACTTCGTCGCTCTTTCTCTTTCCATTGGCGGTAGAAATCCTATTGACGCTCCATCATCTACTACTGTTTTCAAAAGTTCAGTAAGCTCATTAATATCTTCATCAAGTATTTTAATCTCTTCTATTACTACATTTTGCATTCCTTTTCCCCCTTTTTTCCACTTAATGTACACTTGTATATTACCATTAATTATAAGAGAAAAAATTCAAGAAGGAATAATTACATTCGAAGATGAAATTATGTAAAATATAATTTTTTAAAGAAAGGATGACTTCATGAAATATATATTAGACAGGATATACGCAAGAGAATTACTTGAATGGGCATATCAACAAAACCCAGGTCCTTGGTTCGAACATTCAATTCATGTTGCTCATGCAACTGAGAACATCATTGTAGAACTAATAAAAAATGGGTATGACCTAGATATTGACATAGCATACAATGCTGCCCTCCTGCATGATATAGGAAGATATAAGGGTTTTACCAAATCGGTTATTCATTCCTATGATGGTTATATGCATATGAATGATTTAGGATATACAGGAAACGCCATTATTTGTGTGACCCATTCGTTTCCTTGCAAAAACGAGCATATAGATATCGCAGCAGAGTGGAGCCTTGTTCCCGATCATATGGAAAGTCGGTTGATTGGAATATTGAATGAACATAGTGACTATGACTTATACAACAAAGTAATTACTCTTTGCGACGCTCTCGCTGACGCAGATGGCTTTACTACTCTTGAAAGAAGATTGATTTCAGTTGGTTTACGTCACGGAACAACCGCCCATACCTCTTTACATTGGAAAGGATTCTATACGATTAAGAAAGAATTAGAATCTTTAATCGGTAAGAGCATATACACACTTCTCCCAAATGTAGAGAAATCAATTTATAAAAATGTTGAATAGTAGGATGTAACCTATCTTCAATAAGCAGGGTTACATTATTAATGAAAGTGATCGCCTTCAATAAAAGATTTAAAATGAAAAGTACAGTTTAAGGTGGTGGTGTATATTTACGAAGAAATTGGAGAACGTGAAATACAAATTCACACTTGGAATGATAAAAATCTTGATCTACTTCATAAAATAAATACCCCAGAAATGATGAGACATCTAGGAGGACCTGAAACGAAAGAACAAATTTTAAAACGACACCAACGCTATCTTAAACTTGGTGATAACGGGAAAATGTTTAGCATTACTCAATCTCCTGATTTTGTGGATGTTGGCTCTGTTGGGTATTGGAAAACTACTTGGAATGATGAAAGTGTTTATGAAATTGGATGGAGTGTACTACCACAATTTCAAGGGAAAGGAATAGCAACTCTCGCAGTTAAACTGGCAATTGATGCAGCAATGAAAGAGAACAAATATAAATATATATACGCCTTCCCTTCCATTCATAACCTTGCTTCAAATGCGGTTTGTCAGAAGCTTAACTTTACATTTATTTCTGATTGCGAATTTGAATACCCACCTGGTAACTTAATGCACTGTAACAACTGGCGTTTAATAATAGCTACAAATTAAGAACGATCGAGTATATATGTAAGATTCTTATAAACAGTTTCGAAAACGGAGGGATTACTTATTAGTAAAATGGGATTTGACTTAATAAATCATGAAGGTAACTTAGATAATGGATATGAAGACATCGTTAGTATATCTGGAAAATGTAAATTCTCTAACTGTTCACATACAAATGAACCAAACTGTGCGGTTAAAAAAGCCATCTCTGACGGCATACTTTCTGAAGAGGTAGTTAATAGTTATTATAGAGATTTAAACGAGGCACAATATGTTTCTAAACAGAGGAATAAAACAAAAGCTCTCGACTATATGAAACAATTGAAGCTCTTTCGAAAAGATTAATAAAAAATCTCCTTAAAATATTATTTTTTAAGGAGATACCTATTATATTTAGTATTTTTGATTCCTAAACTAAATTTATCATATAGTACTTTTTCCTTTTCAAAAATGCAGCTTAAATACAACTAAATTCCAAAGATTCTTTACTTAACTAATCTGGATTGATTTAAAACCATTGTCTAAGTTAAAAAGATCGAATTTTCAGTTTTTAAACTTCGTAAATTTATAATTTTACACTATCATCCACAGATACTTTCTCCTTAGAGCTTTTCCTTTCCCCCTCTTTACTTATCTCTTCCCAAATCACTAATCCTTCCATCCCCACACTTTGAGGATCAAAGACTGGATCTTTCCCTTCTTTTTTCTGCGCTTCATAATCTTTTAATACTTTTAATGCTGTTTTACTTAATAGTAGAATCGCAATAAGGTTTAACCACGCCATACTACCTATTCCTAAATCCCCAAGATTCCATAAAAGTGAAGCTGATTCTATACTACCGATATAAACCATAATTAAAAATCCAATTTTTAAAACTGGCTTCAACCAACCATATTTTAGCCCACGATCTAAATAAGTGAGCGTCGTTTCAGCGATATAGTAATAAGCAAGCAAAGTTGTAAATGCGAAGAAGAAGATTGCGATTGAAATAAATAATGGTCCAAACCCTGTCATAACAGTTTCAACTGCTTGTTGCGTATAGATTGGACCTGCCTCTACATTCCCTATATTTTGTACAATGGCACTTTTCCCTTCAGGTATAACATTGTACATACCTGTAATTAAAATCATAAGCGCCGTCGCAGTACAAACGACGATTGTATCAATGTATACGGAAAAAGCTTGAACCAATCCCTGCTTTGCAGGATGCGATACTTCCGCTGCAGCAGAACTATATGTCGCTTCTCCAACACCAGCAACGTTTGAAAATACAGCTCGTTTTACGCCCCATGCAATAGCTGCACCGACAATTCCACCAAACATTTCATTTACACCAAATGCACTTGAGAAAATTAAAGCAAACATACTTGGAATTTCCGTTACATTCGCAATTAATATAATACATGTAACAATTACATAACCAATTGCCATAAATGGAACAAGCATTTGAGAAACGCCAGCAATTCTCTTTACGCCACCGAAAATAATCGCCGCTAGCAATACTACTAAAAATATACCTGTTATATATTTACTAATTCCAGAAGAATTTTCAAATCCAACTGCGATACTACTTGATTGAATTCCTGGTAATAACACGCCGTATGATATTGTAACAACGATCGCTACAATGACGGCAAACCATTTCATTTTTAAACCCTTTTCAATAAAATATGGTGTACCGCCGCGATATTCATTCCCTACTTTACTTTTATACACTTGAGATAATGTTGATTCAACGAACGCACTAGCTGCTCCTAACAAGGCCATTACCCACATCCAAAACACAGCTCCTGGCCCGCCAAAAGCAATTGCTGTTGCTACCCCGGCGATATTACCTATTCCAACTCTTCCCGATAAGGCTAGACAAAATGCTTGGAAAGATGATATTCCATTTTCTGAACTTTTCCCTTCAAATAGTAATTTGATCATCTCTTTAAAATAACGGATTTGCAAAAAACGAGTCGCAATTGTGAAGTACACTCCCGCTCCTAAAGCAAAAACCACTAAGCCGATACTCCACACTTGACCTACTAACCATTCTACTAACTTCTCCATAAAAGTCCCCCTCCTAATTGTTTTGAAAAGGAAAATTTAAATATAGAAAACGGACAACCTTTGACTTGCATTACAGTTGTCCGCTTCTCTTTCTATTTCATCATTCTGTTATCTCACTTTTAATAGACAGTTAGACTCCTACTGACTAGTGTATTACTTAATATTGACCCAAACACTCTTCACTTCTGTATAATTATCAAGTGCATATGAACCTAACTCACGCCCAATACCAGATTGTTTATATCCACCAAATGGCGCAGCTGCATTTTCCAAGTTATAATCATTAATCCACACTGTTCCTGCCTTTAATTTATTGGCAACTTGATGTCCTATTTTAATATTTTGTGTCCATACACCCGCTGCAAGTCCGTAAGACGATCGATTCGCTCTTGCAATTACTTCTTCCGTTGAATCAAATGGGAGTACAACTACGACTGGCCCAAATATTTCTTCTTTAACGATTGTCATATCGTCTGTAACGTTCGTGAATACTGTTGGCTTGACGAAGTAACCTTTTTCAAACGCACGTTCTCCACCAGCTGCAACAGTAGCGCCTTCAGCTTTTCCTTGTTCAATGTAATTTAGCACACGCTCTTGTTGCTTTTTAGATACGAGTGGCCCCATTTCAGTTTCCTTCTCCATACCTGATCCAAGCTTCACGTCATTTGCCATTTTCACAAGTTCATTTACTACTGTTTCATAATGTTTCCGATGAACGAATACGCGAGACCCAGCACTACAATTTTGACCATGATTATACATAATACCTTGGAATGCACCATTAATCGCTTCTTCTAAATCAGCGTCTTCTAAAATGATATTTGGTGATTTCCCACCTAGTTCTAACGTTACATGTTTAATTGTTTCTGCAGATTGACGCATAATGTATTTTCCTGTAACTGTTGAACCTGTGAAAGCTACTTTATCAATATCATGATGGTTTACAATCGCTGCACCTGCTTCTTGACCGAAACCTGGTACAAAGTTTACAACACCGTTTGGAAAACCAGCTTCTTTAAAAAGCTTCGCTGTATATAGTAGAGATAAAGGTGTTTGCTCTGCTGGTTTTAATACAATCGTACAACCTGTTGCAAGTGCCGCTCCCATTTTCCAAGAAGACATTACGAGTGGAAAATTCCACGGAATTATTTGGCCTACAACGCCAACAGGTTCATGGCGTGTGTAATTTAAGTAATCTTTTGAAATCGGAATCGTTTGCCCGATAATTTTTGTAGCCCACCCCGCATAATAACGGTAATTTTCTACTGTCGCTGCAATGTCATCCTCAAGTGCTACTTGATATGGTTTCCCATTATCTAAAGCTTCTAACTGTGCTAATTCTTCTTTATGCTCTTCAATTAAGTCTGCTAATTTATAAATAAGATGCGCTCTTTCAGCAGTGGTCATTTCTGCCCAAGGGCCTGATTCAAATGCGGATCTTGCCGCTTTTACTGCGACATCAATATCTTCTTCTTGCGCTTCACATACGACCGCAAGAACATCTTCTGTCGCTGGATTGTAAGTTTCAAACGCCTTTCCACTAATAGAAGGAACAAATTCGCCATTAATAAACATTTTAACTCCTTCATTTAAAAACGCTTTCACTTTTGGTTTTAGCTCAATGTTTGTCGTTAACATATACACTCCTCCTTATTTAAACAGCTGCATGAGCTGCGATATTTGATAATATTGTTTGTAGCTTTTGATCTTCTTCTACAGTCAATCCTAGTCTCGGATAACGAGAAGGCCCGCCAGCTTGCCCGTGTAATTCCATCGAACGTTTAACGATTTGTACATATTTCCCTGATCCTTCAAGAAACTCACAAAGAGGTAAAATAGCATCGTTCATTTTCCACGCTTTTTCTAATTCACCATTTTGAAAATGCTCATACATTTTCGTAACGAGACCTGGAACGATATTTCCTGCTACTGAAACCCATCCTGTCGCACCAACTAAATAAGATTCCATCACTAAATCTTCAGATCCGCAGAAGACTTGAAAAGCCTCTTCGCCTTGTCTTACTAAATCTCTCGCTTTTCGAATATCTCCGCTAGACTCTTTAATATGTGTAACATTTTCACATTCTTTTCCGATTCGAAGCATAAGCTCTGTACTCATATCAACTCCAGAAGTAAATGGGTTATTATATAGCATAATTGGTATATTCACAGCGCTAGAGATTTCTTTAAAATGAAAATAGATTTCTTCTTCTTTCGGTTTACAATAATACGAGTTTATAATTAATGCACAATCCGCGCCGTGTGCTTCTGCATGTTTCGTATATTCAATCGTTTCTTTCGTCGTCTCTGCTGCAGTACCAACGATAACAGGAACACGACCATCAACTTCTTTTAAAACTGTTTCTACCATTTTAAATCGTTCTTCTTTTGATAAACTTACAAACTCTCCTGTACTTCCATTAATGATGATACCTGCAACATTTTGGTTGATAAAGTAATTTACGTTTTGTTTTACCCCATCCCAATTAATCTCCTGAAATTCATCCATCGGTGTTATTAGTACTGGAAATGCCCCTTTAATTTTTTGCACATTTATCTCTCCTCTTAACATTTTATTTTAATAAGAAACCTGTTGGAAATGGATCCGTAGGGTCTAATAGAAACGTCTGCATTCCTGTAATAAATCCTCTACTTTCAAAGCGGAAAATGTATCCTAATTCTTCCTTCTTCACTTTTTCCACTGTTATAAAGCTATTAAATATACTTTCATTTTTAAAAGGTTTATTCGTTTTAAGATTATTTTTAAATAAAGCATGAACATAAGACACAATGGTAGAAACAAATCCTGGTGAACGCATAATAAAGTTATCTTCATGAAATGTAATTGTCTTTATATTGTTCTCTTCTTTTTGTGAAGAATCTACTAAAATAAGTCTTTTAATTAGAGAGTGTTTTTGTATAGCTTGAAGTGTAGCTTCACCCCATTTTTTCAATTCAGATATATTTCCAACACAAATTTCAGGCGAATACGTATCCTTTTCTACAACTGCATAAACTTTATCTGCTTGTATAAGTGAGTAATTTATATTACCAATCTTCAAATCTTTCTCAACCATATAACAAAGTTTGCTTTCAAACGAAACAGATACAACTTCATCATGCTCTACATAGGCGTGAACTGAAAAAATTCCAGACAACGTTTCAATTTTGTATTGATTAGACTCTCTCTTTTTTAAATATCCACTTTCTAGTAACATCGTTATTACCGCGACAATACCACCATAATGAAGAGGAATAGATCCTTTATGATTAAAAAACAATACAGCTGCATCGACTTCCTTATGAATAGAAGGAACGACAATACATCCATTTAACCCGATAAAACCACGTGGTTCATTTAATAAAAGCTGCATTTCTTCTGCTAATTCCCCTGAAATTTGTTCATTTAAATGTTCTAAACTGTAGTAGTATTTGCATGGTACGTCTTTTATTACACGAAATGCTTCGCCAGCTACGTGCACATCTACTGCTGTATACATTTTTTGAATGTTCATTTTACATCCTCCGTTTCATGTTCCATCGGCGGAATTAGCAAAAAGCCTTCTTTAAGTGGATCCTTTTCATTGTAAAAAAATCTATGCATCCCCATAAGCCAAGCTGAACCAGTAATCTTCGTTACTACAGCCTCAATATTTTCTACATATGTCGTATTCATGACACATCCTTTAAATAGAGAGCCCACAATACTCTCATGAACGAATTCTTCAGTGATGTCGATTTTTTTATGAGCGTATAATACAGCTAACTTCGCTGATGTTCCTGTACCACATGGAGATCGATCAATTCCTCCTGGTGGTACGACAACTGTATTTTTCACATGCGCACTTTCATGAGTAGGATCTGTATAAAATTCAACATGGGTTAATCCTCTTATAAACGAATATTGCGGATGAATGATTTCAAACTTCTCATTAATTGTATTTCTAATATGAATCGCCTTATCAATGATTGTAGATGCGTTTTCTGGTATTAACTCTAGTCCTACTGACTTCGCATCGATAATGGCATAAAAATTCCCTCCATACGCAATATCGGCTTCTACAGTTCCAATTCCGTCGACGTATACAGAAATATTTTTCAGTAAAAAGGCTGGTATGTTACAGAAGGAGACTTCTTTCGCCTTACCATTTTGAACAGTAATATCTACTTCAACTAAGCCAGCTGGTGTATCTAGCTTTAAAGAAGTAACCGGTTCAACTACGGGAATTAAACCTGATTCAACTAAAGCTGTACATACACCAATTGTATCGTGACCACACATCGGTAAATATCCACCTGTCTCTATGTATATAACGCCTATATCAGCTTCCGGATGACATGGATCTGTTAATAATGCCCCTGACATAACATCATGACCACGCGGTTCATTCATTAGCAATTTGCGAATCCAGTCATACTCCTTTTTCATATGTAACATCTTCTCTGCCATCGTCTCTCCAATTAACTTAGGAAGTCCGCTAATTAATGTCCTCGTTGGATTTCCGCCCGTATGTGTATCGATCGTCGTAAAAACTCTTTGTGACCTCATCCGTTTAACACCCTTTCTGTAAAACGACTCAAACGAAGTGGTTCAATAGGAATGATTGTTTCTTTTTCATTTAATAACTCTTCAATCACTTTCCCAGTAACTGCAGCAAGACTAATTCCATCACCTTCATGTCCTGCTGCAATAAAGTAATTCGGTATATGATCCACTCGTGAAATGATCGGCAAATGGTCTTCTGTCCACGGACGTAAGCCCGCATATGAACGAATCACCATCATATCTGCCATTTTCGGATAAAAACGAATTGCTCTGTTCGCAATGCATTTAATAACCTCGTTATTAATTCTCGTATGAAATCCTACAAACTCTCTACTACTACCAATTAAAAAATTCTGGCTTTCTGTCGGTTCAAATACAAGTGCCACCCCGTACTTTTCAGTTAAAGCATCCACTTTTCGTTTTCCACCAAACTTTGAGATCAAATAACCAAATTCCATTACTTTACGAGAACCTACGTGTTGCTGTCTTGAAGCTACAATAATATGCCCCTTTCTCGGTTTGATTGGAATATGTAAGTCTAACATTTGACCGATCTTAGGAGCCCAAACACCAGCTGCATTCACAACTCGCTTTGCAGAAAACGTTCCATTTGTCGTTTCTACAATAAAGGAGCCGTCTATTTCTCTTTTCATTTCCTTAACTTCCGTATGGTTGAAAGCTTTTGCACCAAATTTTTTCGCCTCTGCTAAAAGTGAAAAAGCAAGAAGGTATGGATTTACAGTCGAATCCGTTGCACATTCTAAACCACCTAATAAATCATCCGCAAAAAAAGGTGATTCCGCTCTTATATCTTGCCTGTCTAGCATTCGAAACGGTAACCCTACTTCTTTTTGCCGATTCACCCATTGCTTCGCAGCTTCCATCTCTTCGTCTGATTCACAGACGAGAATGCTTCCAGGTGCCCTATATTCAAATGAGTGCTCCAACTCTTCACTTAGTTCTGTTACTAATTTTTGACTTACTAATGACATTTGACTATCAAATCCTGGATCTTTATCAATCGCTAAAATATTTCCGTCACACCGTGAAGACGTCCCGCTAACAAATTCCCCTTTTTCGATTATTGTTACGTCTATTCCATATTTCGAAGTGTAATAAGCAATCGAACAGCCAATTATACCGCCACCTATTATTAAAACGTCACAGTGCCTCACATAGCATCCTCCTTTCTCTTAAATCTCTCACTTTCTATTTATGCAATTGGTGTGCCAACTCTACATCCAGAAAATATTTATATAAAATAATTTTATTTGTAAAAATATTTTAAATTTATCGTAAATAGGTGTATTATTTTTTTATCACTGTCTAAATTTTTATACATTTCAGGAGGGCCATATGTCATTTTCATTCCCAACAATAAAAGAATTCATAACCATTTTGTCAATCGATCATCAAAGTAACATGCAGCACATCAAACAAGTAGAAGAAAAATCATTTTACTTTCTTTCATCTTCTGAAGAATACAGTTGCGCAGTTATATGTGAAAATGATTCTTTCACTGCTTTAATCGATGTATTTTCTCAAGAACAAGCCGTTGTTATCGTTAACGAAAATCGAGAGCCTATATGTTGTATAACCGCAAAGCAAATGATTCCGTTTCTTTATAAGTCTCACAATAATCTACAAGCTTTCTATAACACTGTAATTCAAACGACTGATTCTTCTGTTACAGTCATTGATGAGAAAGAATATGTCCGTACGTGGACAGATGGCGCTGAAAAAATCTTTTCGGTTAAACATAATGAAATTATCGGGCAACCAATTACTCGTTTTTTTGATTATAAAGATTTAGAAATCTTACAATCATTGCATGATGGAAAAAGTATAATCGCTCAATTTCATCAGCCTCGTCCAGATTTGTTCGTATTAATTAATTCCAATCCTGTTTATTGTAACGATGAAATTATAGGGGCAGTCGTTTCCGAAACGGATGTTACAAATCAAGTTGTATTAAATGAGAAATTATTTAATATGTCGCATGAAGTACATCGCTTAGAGCAAGAAGTTGCAAAGTATAAAGATACATCCGATCCTTTTCTTGCAATGAACGGAAAAAGCCCTGTCATACAAAGAACGATACAATTAGCTCGAAAGGTTTGTTCTGTGAAATCGACTGTTTTAATACTTGGCGAAAGTGGTGTTGGAAAGGAAATATTTGCGAAAGCGATACATGAAGCAAGTGAAACAGCAAAAGCCCCTTTCATTTCAATCAACTGCGGCGCAATTCCAGAAGCGTTATTTGAAAGTGAATTATTCGGTTACGAACGCGGGGCGTTTTCTGGTGCAAATAGTAAGGGTAAGAAAGGTAAAATTGAGCTCGCGCAAGGTGGCACTTTATTCCTTGATGAGATAGGCGAAATGCCACTCGATATGCAAGTAAAACTATTGCGTGTACTGCAAGAACGGAAGTATTACCGAGTTGGTGGAGAAAAAGAAATAAATATAGATTTCCGCATCATCGCTGCTACAAATCGTGATTTACAAGAAGAAATGAGAAAAGGAACTTTCCGAGAAGATTTATACTATCGCTTAAATGTAGTTAGCTTGCATATTCCGCCACTGCGCGAAAGACGAGAAGATATTATCGAATTAACGTACTCCTTCTTAAACGATTTTTCAATAAACTATAACAGACCAGTTCGCGACTTACCTTCAAGTATTATGCATGAACTACTTCATTACAATTGGCCAGGTAATATTCGCGAGCTCCGTAACGTAGTTGAAAGGCTCGTCGTATTTGCGACAGACGGTATTATTAAACAAGAATATTTGCCATTTCACACAAATGATACTTTAGAAAATGAAACGTCTCATTCCCTTTTACTCAGCAACAATAACACAATTCTATCTTTACAAGAAGAGATGGATGAGCACGAGAAAAGGATCATTGAAAGAGCTTTACAAATTTTAAATGGGAATAAATTAGAATGCGCGAAACAACTTGGCATAACGAGGGCCACTTTATATAACCGTATAAAAAGACTTGGACTACAATAACACCCCCTCCTCTATGTTGGCATAGTTTTTGCATCTTAATTTGTGCATATCGAACTAGAGGAGGAATACATATGACAAATAAAGAAAATTTAATCGTTTGTCGTTGTGAAGAAGTTACTTACGGACAACTTCAATCGACACTCACTGAGTATAACTGCTCGGCAAGAGAACTAAAACTAAGAACACGTGCTGGCATGGGTTTTTGTGGTGGTCGCACATGTAGAATGATGATAGATCGAATGATTGAAAGTACAAATCCTGATGCAAACCCTAATGAGATTCCATTAAAATATCAGCCACCCGTGCGAGCAATTACTTTCGGAGCGGTAGGTGAAAATAAATGAGCAGAATTACACATCACCCTATTTTAGGTAGTTTAAATAATAGTCAACGCATCACTTTTCAATTTAACGGTCAAAAGTATGAAGCATATGAACATGAAACAATTGCTGCTGCCTTGCTAGCGAACGGAATACGGACGTTAAGAGTGCATGAAGATAGTGGGACTCCGCGAGGCATTTATTGTAACATCGGGCATTGTTCTGAATGCCGAGTGACGGTAAACAATCAAACGAACGTACGAGCGTGCTTAACTGTTGTAGAAAACGATATGGTTGTTGAAAGCGGAAAACAGTATCCAAATATCGTGAGAGAGATGGTGAAAAAGAAATGATCGATGTAATTATTATTGGGGCTGGACCAGCAGGATTATCAGCTTCCATCTCTTGTGCACAATTTGGACTAAACGTACTTGTTATTGATGAATTTATGAAACCTGGCGGTAGATTATTAGGACAGTTACACCAAGAGCCTACTGGAGATTGGTGGAACGGAATAGAAGAATCAAAACGCCTTCATAAAGAAGCAAAATCACTTTCAGTCGATATTCGGTGCGGTGTTTCTGTCTATAATTTAGATAAAGATGAAAGTTGTTGGTTCGTACATACAAATATAGGTACATTAGAAGCGCCGTTTGTTCTAATTGCTACTGGGGCTGCTGAGTATGCTATTCCCCTTCCTGGCTGGACACTTCCAGGGGTTATGTCAATTGGAGCAGCTCAAGTTATGACAAATGTTCATCGAGTTCAAGTTGGAAAAAAAGGAATTATTATTGGGGCTAACATTTTGTCATTCGCAATATTAAATGAATTACAATTAGCGGGTATTACAGTGGAGCATATTGTAATTCCTGAAAAAAGCGAATTAAGCCAAAAAGCTGGCGAGCCTGAGGAAGTATTGAGCTCCCTTTTACATGCTGCTCACCTCGCTCCTTCCGTTTTCCTTCGTTTTGGAAGCAAGTTCATGAAATATGATTGGATTCGAAAAGCTGGATTAACTTTTTATCCAAATAGTGGAATGAAAATAAACGGGACACCTCTTCATCTCCGTAAAGCTGCACTAGAAATTATCGGAACGAACCAAGTTGAAGGTGTTCGCGTTGCTAGTATTGATTCTAAAGGCAATATTATTAATGGATCAGAAAAGATATATGAGGCAGATTTCGTTTGTATTGCTGGAGGTCTATATCCACTTGCTGAGTTAGCCGCAGTAGCTGGATGCCCCTTCCAATACATTCCAGAATTAGGTGGGCATGTTCCACTTCATTCAGAAGAAATGGAGACCACACTTCCCGGTTTATTTGTAGCTGGCAATATTACTGGAATTGAAAGCGGGAAGATCGCAATGGCGCAAGGAACAGTTGCAGGGCTATCTATTGCTAAACATGCCAGTGAGAAACGTGACGTAGTCGACCAACTATTACAACAAGCCATTCAAAATGTTCACTCCGTTCGTCAGAATGCAGCGATCCAATTTAATCCAATGGTCGATGTTGGTAGACGGAAGATGAATGAGATTTGGCATGATTTTCAATCATTTGAAGAAAATCAGCAAATGAAAGCATGAAAAACTAACATCTAAAAAAAGCGATGGATTCATTTCCACCGCTTTTTTTATAATTTTTAGTACTACACCTAGTATTTCTGTTATGTCAATTACAGGAACCAAAAGTAATTACCTATTTTTCATTCCGACTAAAATTCCCGATATCGACATCCATAAATTTACAAACATTAAAATTCCGCAAATATTAGCGACAACTACATATAGTCCAATAAATTGGTTTTCAAAGTGGAACAACGGAGTGTAATAAATGGCCATTATTAAGGCTATAACCATTGAAAACAGAAGCAGTTTTTTCTAGTTATCATATAAACACAATACAAAAACGTATAATAGGCCCAAAATTGCGCAGCATACCATGCATGAGATAGTCGGATACCTGTTTTCATGTGCAAAGTTGTTAATACCAGTATGCATATTACAAGTACTGCAATTAATAGCGCAATTCTAACAAATCGTAAAAGATTTATTAAAAAGCGTTTTTTTGAAATTAGGTCATTTACTTCATATTTAAACATTTGTTTCGTTATATAATGAACAAAAAATATTAATCCTACACTAATAGCTAACATAAAAAAATATCATTACTACGCCTTCTTTTCTAATGTATTAATCAACTATATTTTAAAAATCAATAGGACTTAACCTAATAAAAATTACACCAAATAAAATTTTTATCAAACCATCAACTACAAAAAAGACATCTAGATTTACGTTAGTAATGATTAAACCTATGGATGAATTGATTATTAAAATAATGGATAGAAAAAACATCATTTTTCCATGTACGGGAATAAACATTAAGAAATGAATACCTACAGCTAAAAGAATTAATAGCCAGCAATTTCTATAATCATCGCCAACAAAATGAAAAATGAGAAAAACTAAAATAGCCAATAGAATCATTGAAAAATTAGCCCACTTTTTTTGTTCCGGGGTTCCAGAACCAACCGCTAATTTCCTCCTAGTTTTAGGGCTCAATTGCCATATCATTCCTAATGTATAAACAATAATAAAAGGCCACACATTTGAATATCCGTTATGTTTTATTAAAAGTAAGAACATTGCTATTCCGGCAATTATTAGCCAAATTCCATTAATCTTTTGCCTAGGATATTTATAAGTTTTTGTTTCCATGTTCCGCTCCCGTCTGAATATTTCTGATATTCACAATTGACACACTCCTTTTTTCAAGAACCTCTATAAGGAAATCCAGCTAAATTCACACCATTATTCATCTACCTCGCTTTGAATAACAAAGTATAAGATTGCTAAAACATTATATCAAATATAGTTGTAATTCATTTGTCGTAATTTGTCGAATAAATGAATAAAAGTCTTTTTACGTCAGAAAAACCATTCTTCCATGAAATTTACGATTTATTTAGAGAGCCAACTTTGGACGAGATAGTTAAAATGATGCAAATACTAGATTGAAGATACATGAAATGCTGGATTTTATCCTCAAAGAAGAAACATACTAACAATATCAATCCAAATAAAAAACTGTTAGAGCATACAGCTCTAACAGTTTTATTGTTCATCATTATTAAATTTCGCTAATGCATAAATGCCTTCTTCATCATCTAATTCAAGTTGTAATCTTGCTGCAAATGAATTGACATTGTATTCTCGATCAAGCAACAAGCGTAGCGCTTCGATTAAGTTCGCTTGAATTAATATTTGCTGGCGACCATTTACCTCTACTTCAGCAGAGAAACCGTAGTCATCATCAAACATTAGTTCAACTAAAACTTCTTCTGGTCCAACTTGTCTTTTTTCAGCGATATATACACAAAGTGCATTTATAAGCTCTTGTTCAGAAATTTTTATTGTTTCCATGCTACTTCATCCGCCTTTTTCTTACGTTGGTCTTTGAAGTATTTAAATGCACGAACTGCTAACATTATGATACCAGCCATTACTAACATATTTACCATAAACGCTAATACAGAACCAAGAGCTCCCATATTTGCAAATAAGCTACCCATTAGTAAACCACCAAGACCACCAAGTAATAAACCTTTCATAAAGCTTCCTTTATTACTTTTTGGCGCTGTGTTTGTTGCTTTTGTTTTTGAATCTGGAGTCGTTTTTTGAGAATTTACATTAGAGTCTTTTTTGTTTAAATCAACTTTTGACTTTTGACCTGAACTTGGTGTATATGATTTTTTACCAGATTTGTAACTTTTCGCTGCCGCGTGATCTACGAACATAAAGCTACTAGCGCCAAATATCACCATAAACGCTGTCATTACTGCTACAAGTTTTTTCAACATATTATATCCATTCTCCTTTTATATAGATATATGTGAAATCTACCTTTCTTGTAAATTTAGAATGATAGATTTGTTTTAAAACCATTTTAAAGGTTCTTATGAACTTATTATATGAACTTTTGTCGAAATATGCAAGCATTATTTACATACGACAATTTCATGACATAGGAAAAATTA
This sequence comes from Bacillus sp. NPDC094077, assembly GCF_050279465.1. Classification (NCBI taxonomy): domain Bacteria; kingdom Bacillati; phylum Bacillota; class Bacilli; order Caryophanales; family Bacillaceae; genus Bacillus; species Bacillus sp. NPDC094077. The sequence goes on from NZ_JBNNUF010000002.1 coordinate 571,331, forward strand.
AGCAAAACAGAATTGACTTTAAATGAAACAAAACATATTATAAGTTCATAAGAACTTTTTATAATTTTGGAGGTGAAAAGATGGAAACATTTCATCTCACACGAAACGAAATGGCAACCCTCCTTCTATCACTAAGAGGATGGAATACGAAAAAGCCTCTCGGTATTTTACAAGAAGCTTGGGCAAAATCACATAAAAAAGATATTGAAAGCGGACAAAGCGTAACTGCTTTTATTACTACCGCACTTTCACCTATTTTTGAAAAACTAATTAAGATTGACGATACGGACGTTGGTTTTTCTTTAAATGAAATTGTTGCGCTTGGTAATCAGATTGAAAACACGAGTTTCTCTGTAACTGCGATGCAAAACTGGGTGAAACGAGATATAAAAGAAATGATTGGCTCTCCTCAAAAAGGAAAGAAATATTCAATCGAACAAGCAGCCTTACTATTCATTGTTGAAGATTTAAAAACAGCTCTTGATTTTGAATCCATTCGTAAGCTATTACGCCTTATCGTAAATGATCCAGCCGATCGAAGTGATGATTTAATCAATCCTGTTCATTTATATGTAGCTTACTCTTCTTTATTTGAAGAGTTAAATCGCGGAGATTGCCTACAATTAAATGCGACAGATACAGTCCATACAATTGAAAATATTGTGAAGGAAAAAGCTGATAAAATTGCAAGCAAGTTCGACCAAATTAATAATGAACAGCGTGAAGCAATTCGTAACGCTATTATTATCGCTACCCTATCTGTTCATACCGCATATGTACAAATGTTAGCGAAACGTTACGTATCAGCAACATTATTTTTACAAAATTTAGATGTGAAACCGTAAAAAACAGGAGCAGAAGTGCTCCTGTTTTTTTATAGCAAAAGATTATTAATTTTAAAGATGACAGCAAGCATAACCCTGTCGTATATTGAGAGCAAGGTTATGCTTGTTTTTCCTCTTCGTTTTAAATTTAAGTTTCATTCCACGATAGCTCTCGCTAATGAAATATCATACTCACCTATCATCAATTTAACAAAAGTCATTTCATTCTATTATATTCCTAACAGATTTTCTCGATAAACTTAATTACATCATCCTTGTAATTATATTTATCATTAATCTCTTGCAATAATTCAATATCATGAGTATGGTTTTTTCCTGTCTCGAGCAGCTCGCGATATAAATCAATATAAGGAAGTTTTCTACTAATCGCTTTTTTTAATTCCTTTTCAACATCATAAGAAATTTTTTTAAATCTTACCTCAGCAATCCCTGCCTCATCAATTTCAAGAATTGCATATTGAGCACGTAAGTCAGAGTTTAACTTGTCCCATTTATAAAAAGGTTGTCCAATAGTTCCTGGATTAATAATTAATTGATCATTGCTACTATAGCGTAACAATTGGTGATGAGTATGAGCGTAAATCGCAATATCATAATCAAGATTAAATAACTGATCAAAATTTTCCTGATTATTAGTGGGCCATAAATCTCCTCCGTAATTTTTATTTTGTAGATTATGACTAATACTAATAGATAAATCATTAACCCGTTTTGTTATATGTAATGGCAAATTTTTAATACGATCAATATAAATTTCATCCAAATTTTCACATTGATAATAAACTAATCTTAAAACATAAATATCAGTTGCGTTATTAATATCAATGTTTTTATTAAGCACGTCAAGAAAGCTATCTTCCCAGTTTCCTTGAACATAAGTATCAACGTTAATACTATCTAACATTTCAAATAAATCATTCGATCCAGGCCCAGGCATAATTAAATCTCCTAAAAACCAATAATCAGTCACACCTTCTTTAATAGAATCTTCGATAACTGCTGTTAAAGCAGTTGCATTACCATGGACATCTGCCAGTAAAGCAATTTTATGTTTCATGTATTTCATTTCTCCCTCTGAATTAAACGTATGTATTTTTTTCTATATTTCCTCTTTCTTAACTCTATGCATATCATACACTTTCATTTGATTCTCTTCATACGATTTTACTTTTTCAAATCCAGCTTTTTCATAACAGCGAATTGCCCTCTTATTATCTTCCCTAACTTGTAATACAACCGCTTGTATATCAGTGTCTAAAAATGATTTAGTTACAAAATACTTTGTAATCTCTGTTCCAAGGCCTTTTGAATATAAGTTTGAAGCGCCGATGAGGATAGAGTATTCTATCGCATATGCATCGTCATATTTCTTCTTTTTTAATCCGACTCTACCTATTACTTCACCCTTCACTACTATTACATGATAACTTGCATAAGATCGCGATAATTTTTCAGTCCAATACTTTCGAAGTTCTTCAATTGTATATCGTTTGAATGGTCTCACATCTGCTATGTTATGTAAATCTTCGTCGTTATACCATTCTAATATAATTGGCAAATCATCCAATTCTAAAAGACGTTCTTTCCAATCCACTTTTCCACCTCATTCATTTTTTATTTTCGAACCAAATCAAATTGAATACGCATATTCTTTTTTAGGCAATTTTACTATCTCCTGAATGAGAGTTGATTTTTCTATAATATCCTCTAACTGCCCCTCACTATAAATATAAATACCACCTACGTATGAACTGTAAGCCTTTTTCTCGGTTATTACCGCTAAGGTGCTATTTTCCTTTTTAAAGTTACCCTCTAGTCCTTTTTCAAATGATAAACTTTTGTCTGCTGAAAAATAAAGCTGAATTAACGCCGCTAATTGTACGTCTTCTGATTTTGCAAAGTACTTTATTTCATTTAAAATCATTTCATCTTGTAACGGAAGAAAGTCCTCTATTTCTAACTTCTCTCCTTTATGAAAGAAATTTTGTAGCTCAGGAATATAGAACGAAAGATTTTTCTCCTTTATCTTTTGAAAAATGGATTGCAGCAATAAGTCTTTCCCTATTACAAACGGATGGCCAAAGCCATTATTGTACAGCCCTTCTTTCATTTTCATTAGTTTTTCGATCAAAGGGATTCCTTGTTCTTCAATAACAAGTTTATCGTTAATAAAACGCATATTAGCAATCAATTCTTCTATCCGTAAACCGTCTAATTCAAGTGATGAATAATATAAATCTCTATTCCAAAAATCTAATTGGTCCATTCCTAATGAATTAAATAATAACTCATCTATTATTGGAAAAACTCCATCATCTGTTAAAGCTTTCGTTACATCATCTAATAATCCTGAAGTCTGCTTTAAAATCTTGCGTATTTCTTCATCCTCTTGAATGATTCGTATAGTCCAATCACCATGATCTTCACCTGATATTTGTTGAAAGCAATGCGAATATGGACCATGCCCAACATCGTGTAGAAGAGCTACAACAGATACTAATTTTCGCTTATATGCAGATAAATGAATATCACCAATCCCTGTAAGATGTTCTATCACTTTATTTACCAGTACATATACACCTATTGAATGTTCTTTCCTCGTATGTATTGCGTCCTCATGTAAAAAATATGTATGGCCTTGTTGTTTAATATACGCCAACCTTTGAAATGCTTTTGTATCTATCAATCGAAGGATATCTCTATCACAAATAGAAATTGGTCCATAAATCGGATCTGTAATATGCATACATTATCCTCCTATTTTTTAAATTAAAAACCTATACCATTATACTTAATTTTCAGTCTATTATCATTAATATATGAGAAAATTTTAATAATCTTTTCATTATCTCTTCATGAAAACTCAACTTATTTCCTTTACTATATTACTTATAGGAGACATAAAAGAATTGAAATAGCAATCCCCTATATAAATAAGGTATAATCTACATATAGTGAACCTTTTATGTTGTTAAATAAAGGGACACATATTCAAAAATTCATGAATTAGAAGGTGCAACAATGTTAAGTAGTTTTATTCACTCAGTATTAACGTTTTTTGAAGGATTAGGTTATTGGGGCATTATGCTTGGACTTATGATTGAGATTATTCCAAGTGAAATTGTCCTTGCTTATGCGGGATACTTAGTATTCAATGGTAGTATCTCATTTGTAGGCGCAGTTGTATTTGGTACAATTGGCGGCGTTATTGCCCAAATCTTTATTTATTGGATTGGCCGATATGGTGGTCGCCCTGTATTAGAACGTTATGGAAAGTATATTTTCATTCATAAAAAACAAATTGATGCTGCTGAAGATTGGTTTAATCGTTACGGAACTGGCGTAATTTTCACAGCGCGCTTTATCCCAGTAGTGCGTCATGCGATTTCAATTCCTGCTGGTATTACAAAAATGCCATTATTACGTTTCACTACATTAACAGCACTTGCAATTATCCCTTGGTCTATCATTTTCATTTATTTAGGTGAAAAACTCGGCGAAAACTGGGAGAATATTAACGATATTGCTGGACCGTATGTGAAATCGTTCGCAATCGGTGGCGTCGTACTTATTCTTTTATACTTCGTCATAAAAAAATGGACAAAAAAACGTAAAAATCTTGCTTAAAAATACAAATAAAACCGCTGTAAATTCATTAAGAATTATAGCGGTTTTTTATTATAAGCTCGATTATGTATTAGAAATTGCATTATTTCTTAAGTCATGCTGAATGAGTGATGAAAAATAATTATCTAATCTCACTTTTTTTGTGCAAAATTGGTAATCATTATAAAAATATTGGGCGGGAATTCGTTTAATTTGGTCTACTAATTGTTTACGAATACAACTAAATTGATCTATCAGTTCTTCTTTGGAAATACCAGACCTTGCATATATTATTGCTCCCTTATTCATTTCCTCCACATCTGTTGGAACATTAAATATAGGTTGTGCCTTTAGAAAACATGGAATTCGATACTTCATTAAAAACTCGTCCCAAACGATAAAATGTGAAATCACATCCGCAGTTGCCCATGCCCCTTTTTTTAATGGTTGAAACCATATATCATCAGATACACCCTTCAATGTTTGACACCATTCTATTAGGCTCGACTTTTCTTCTAGAATACATTCTTTTCCCATAGTTCATTCCTTCCTCTTCCACACTTATAATCCATTCATATTAATAATTTCTAGATATTGTGTTAAATCCCTCCAGTTTGAGATTTACGTGGAAAAGCAACTATTCAGCCATGAAACTCGTATAGTAACTTAAAAGGAGTGATTTCCTCATGCATTGGCAACAAAAAATACCATTCTTAATCGGACGCCCTATCGGTATTTCCTTCATTAACGGACAAGGAGCTTCTGGGGTATTATGTTCAGCACATGATGGTAAATTATATGTTTATGAATACCTGTACCAATCTCAGTTCGCAATGAAACATTATGATTTTAGACAAATTCAAGATATCCACGCGTTTCCAAATTGCCCACATCAAAATCCTCAATACTAAAAACAGGAACGGCTTATAGCCATTCCTGTTTTTATACTTTATTTTTCAGAATAAAATTTCTGCACTGCTTCATCAAAATAAATCCAACCTTTCCAACCTAAATGAATTGTATCTTTTAAGAAATACTTATCATATTCATGGCTAGAGAAATCGACTACTGGATATCCTGCCTTCTCCACTTGTTCTCGAACTTTTTTATAATACACTTCACGGCGTTCTTTCGGGAAACCAGTATAATCATACCATGGTCCGTTTACGGGTACAGAAATAAATAGTGGTTTGACGTTTTTTTCTTTGAAAAGATCTAAAATAATTTGCAAATCATCATATTCTGGTGATTCATCGTACGATTCATTTACTCTAAAGTTTTTTAGACCTTTTAATTTTCTCTTTAAATTATGTTTATAGTAATACGGATTTTCAATTCCAAATGTATTTGTAGTAGACTCCGCTATCCCTTCTTGTTCCGCATATTTACGTGCATCTTCCCAAGAGATTGAACGTAGTCCCATATTTGTTTTCTCTTTCATCGGTTCAATCTTAAATAAAGAGTTAAATAAATCTCTATGATCTAAAATGTTTCGATGCATATAAGCGAATGGTTTGACTAGACCCGCTTTTATGTTATGTTTTGTATCATCATATACAATACCTTCTAATGAATTTTTTAATATATCATCTTTACGAACAACTTTATAATCTAGTAAACGTTTCGCAATTTTCTTCTTCATTTCTGGATTTATTTCGTCATTAAAAATAAAATGATATGCCTGTTGTTTGGAAAAATTATTAGTAAAATCTCCTTGCTGAACACCAGCCTTTGTAAACCACTGTGGTGAAAGAACAAACACGACTTTTTTCCCTTCCAAATCATCCAATGTAGACGTCATATTTAAAATATGAGCCAAACTTTGCGTACCACCAGTCCCGATTAGAAATGGAGTAAAACCTGCCGGGTTTACTTTAAAATAATTGGACGGATGATATGCATCCATTCGTAAAAATTCTGATGAACCGTACATCGGTAAATACTGCGAATTCTCTAACATTTTTTGTTGTAAGAAAACACTTTGTAATTTCTCTTTTTGTAAGGAAGTTGCCGCATCTTCTACCTTTTTATCGCTTATTAGCGATACTAAACTCTTTGAGGGAATAAGCAATACAATGAAAAAGAGTATACAGGCTAAAATAATTGGTCCGAAAGCATGCTTCATCTTCATCTTCATCTGTTATTCCTCTTTCTAGTACTATTCAATTGTAACCCTTGTTTTTGACACGCCATCTTTTCTCTCCTTTTTCTTTATACATGATCCATTCTATTTATCTATTGCATGTATGTATTTCCTTCTTTCGCTCTATTAAGTTTTATAATGATAGAGAAAGAAAATGTTTCCAAAGAAACACGTTAATTATACAAGATTCTACATAAATTTCACACTGGTATTTTAGTAATAATTTTATTTTTAAACAGTGAAAAAACATATAAATGTCTATAATCCATCAGATGATGTATTAAGTTCAAAATATGATAATATACGCCCGCTATGATCAACATTATGAGTATATGTAAAGCCTAACTTTCGTAAAAGTTTTTTCGAATTCTCATTTGCTTCTTTCACTCTAGCAATTATTCTTTTTAAATTCATTATCTCTGTTGCATACTGAATAGATGCCTGAGCTGCTTCTGACGCATATCCATTCCCCCAATACTCTGGATCAAGTAGATACATAATTTCTGTTTCTCTTGTTTCATCTACCTTTCTTAAACCACAATGCCCTAAAACCTTTCCTGTTTCACTATTACATAACAACCATACACCAAAATCATTCTGTTCCCAATGCGATATAAGTTGCCTGATATAGTCATTTACTTCTTCCTTTGACATCCCTCTTGATTTAGCCAGCCATTTGCCAACAGCTTCTTTCTTTAATATGTTATAAAATTGATCAACATCTTCTATTGTTGGTTTCCTCATTAATAATCTTTTTGTATGTATTACTTTCTTTTCTTCATACATAGACATCATTCCCCTCCAAATACTGTTTACAGACTAGTAAATTATACCATGAACTATTTATCTAGCTTTAACTAAGAAAAAAACAGACTATCACTTACGTGAAGTCTGTTTCTCCGTCACTTTATTTTTGTACATCCGCCCATTTTAAACTTGTTGCTGGACCAAATTGATGTACGTATAAATCTTTCACGTACGGCTTTTGTAAGTAAGATAGTCCACGCTGGAATACCGGTGCGATTACCGCATCATCAAGAAGTACTTTTTCAGCATCTTGCAGTGCCTTCCAACGTGCTTTTTCCTCATTACCTAATTCTGTTTTAATCTTCTTAATTAACGCATCATATTCTGGATTTGCATATCCTGTATTATTAACACTACTTCCAGAAAGGAATACTTCTAAGTAAGTCATCGGATCTGGATAATCAGGTAACCAACGTGATAACGACATTTCATACTCTTTTTTCTTCTCAAGTGCTAGTTTTTGAGTATGTGGTTGTAATTTTACATTTACTTTTAAACCCGGTAAGTTTTTCTCAAGCTGCTCTTTAATGTACTCTCCTACTTTTTTAAAGTTTTCTAAGTCATAGTTTAATAACTCAAGCGTTACTTCGCTTGTTCCCGTCTCTTGCTTTGCTTTTTCCCAATATTCCTTTGCCTGTTTTACGTCTGTCTTATTAAACTCGCCTGCTGTATCTCTAAAATCTTTCTTATCTGGACCTTTTAAAAATCCTTTTGGTACGTAGTAATTCGCAGCAACAGAACCATCATTTAAAAATGAAGTCGCAAGCCCTTTCTTATCAAACACTGTACTTAGCGCCAGACGTGCATTTTTATTTTTAAGAATCGGTACATTTTCATTGAAACGGAAGAAATACATTACCGGATCTGTATATTGTTTCAGTTCCTTATTAGTTTTATATTTATCTACGAATTCTGTAGAAATGACCGCTCTATCAACCTTATCTGTTTCATATAAATTTACCGCAGTTGAAATTTCTTTAACGATTTGATAGTTTACTTCATCTAATTTCACTTCTTTTTTATCCCAATACTTATCATTTTTCTTCATTGTAAAGCTAGCTTCATGCTTCCACTCTGATAATGTAAACGGTCCATTATATATCGTTTTATTTGCTTCTAATCCGTATTTATCACCTTGCTCTTTTGCGTACTGTTCATTAATTGGATAGAAGGATGGTAAAATGAGTAGTTTCGTAAAGTAGGGTACAGGATGTTCTAGCTCTACAACAAACGTTTTATCATCATTTGCTCTTACTCCTAACTCATCTAGTCCTAGTTGTTTCTTATTTATCTTCTCCGCATTTTTCACATCGTACGCAATGTATGCATATTGAGAAGCAGTATCTGGATTAATAAGCTGCTTCCAAGCGTATACGTAATCGTGAGCTGTTACTGGATCTCCATTAGACCATTTCGCATCACGAAGGTGGAATGTATATATCTTTCCATCTTTACTTACTTCATATTTTTGTGCTCCTGCTTGAATCACTTCATCATTTTTCGATAAACGGAATAGCCCTTCCATTACGTTATTTAAAACGTTAAACGATACCGCATCTGTTACTTTTCCTGAATTTAATGATGGAATTTCCCCCGTTTCTAGTAGCTGTAATACTTTCTTCTCATCTTTCGGCTTTGTCGTTGTTTTTTCTTTTGCGCAGCCAACTAAAAATGAAGAAACTAATAGAGTGCTAACTAATGAGTAGCGAACTACCTTTTTCATTTCAAAACCCCCTCTATTCTTTAAGGTAAGTAACGACGAGCACCAGCGTATTCTTCTATATATCCTGGTGTATTTAGCGGTATAATTTCTACCGATCTTTCCGCTCTTGGTGAATGAATCATATTCCCATCACCAATATACATTGCAACATGGTGAACACTACCTTTTCCTTGGTTATGAGCGAAGAAGATTAAATCTCCCTTTTGTAAATTTTCTTTATCAACTGCAACTCCCGCTTTTGATTGCGGTCCAGAATCTCGCGGGATTGTAATACCGTGCGCTTTATAAATCGTATGTGTAAATCCGGAGCAATCAAATCCAAACCCACTTGTACCAGCCCATATATACGGTAACCCTAAAAACATTTTTCCTGTGTTTATTAAATCATCGGCTGTCGGAGCCGGAATATCATTTTGAGAACGGTAAACCGTTCCATCATTTTTTCGTAGCCATGCCTTCTGACCATTTGGCAACAACACGCGATATGAAATTGTATCTTCACTAAGTAGCGGTAAACGCGTGTTATAACTAACTTCAAGTGCTTTTTGTTTTTCAGAAGGATTTATATATAAAATAGCTGTCGGTTTCGTTATTAATACGAACGGTTGGTTTGTTTTATCTGCAAATTCTTGATTATACGTTAATTGTTTTTCGGGCATCCATCCCGGGTAACCTTCTTCATTTCGTGGTGTCGGCTGTCCGTGAACTAATACTTTCACCCAGTCACCTTTCTTATCAATAACTGCTACTTCTTGACCGAGTAGCGCTTGCGTTTCTAATTTATTCGCACTCGTTAACCATAACTTCTCATCAAGGGTCATTGATTTCGTCCATTTCCATAAATCAACTGGATTTGTTGCGCTTGGTGCATCGATTGGTCGTATTGAATCAGGTGCAGTCCATAATGTAGCTGCAGATACATCTATAAACGCTTTACTATCTTTCTTCTCTTCAGCATTTGCCGATGTAAACGATGAAAATATAAATAAAGTTGTTAAAAATGCAGTTCCTACTTTTTTCATAAATATCCCCCTCAAAAGATAGTTTTAAATCACTTCTTCTAAGATTAAATATTCACTGTAGAATGAAGGTTTACCTTTGATCCGGAATAAGACATTCCTTCTGGTTCTTCCATTAACCATAACGGCGCATCAAGATCGAAATAATGAATATTTGGATGAGCTGCCGCTAAATGTGCAACAGCACTAACGGAAAGTGAAGATTCCATCATGCTGCCAACCATACATTTTATACCTGCTGCTTCTGCAATATCTGCAATACGCCATGCTTCACGTATGCCACCACATTTCATTAATTTAATATTGATTAAGTCTGCATATTTTCCTTGAACGAGTTTTAATGCGTCACTTACTGAAAATATACTTTCATCAGCCATAATTGGCGTTTGTACATTTTCTTTCACGTACTTTAACCCATCCCAATCTTTCGCGTGTACCGGTTGTTCAATAAATTCTATATTTAAATTACGATTTTCCATCTCTTTAATGATAGAAACAGCTACCTTTGGATCCCATCCTTGATTTGCATCTAATCGTAATGTTGTGCTTTTTGGTACGCTATTTCGAATTGCCTCAATTCGTTCTAAGTCTAAATGAGCAGATTTCCCAACTTTAATTTTTAAAATTTGAAATCCTTTTTCTACATGTTGTTTTGCCTCTTTCGCCATAATGAAAGGCTCATCTACACTTACTGTAATATCTGTATAAATTTCTTTCTTGCCGCCTAATAATCCGTAAAGTGGAACATTTCGATATTGGCAAAAAACATCGTATAAAGCGATATCTACCGCTGCTTTCGCACTTGTATTTCCAATACAACTCCTTTGAATGTCCTGTAGTAACTGTTGAAATTGAATTAAATCTTGACCAATTAAACATGAGCGCATCGGCCCTAATATCGCTTCCTCAATCCCACTAGCGAAGTCACCGGTAATAACTGGTGTGGCTGCTGCAGCTCCTTTTCCAACAATTCCTTCATCTGTTTGAATGAGCACATCAATACTTTCAATTTCAGTTACTGTACGGAGTGCGGTCTTAAATGGAGTATGAAGCTTTATATAACGACGCTTCACTTTTATATCAGTAATTTTCATGTCATTCATCCTTTCGTTGTCCAATAAAGTTCAACTAATTGGGCTTTTACGGGCCGTTAATTTCCTATCTCTCTATCTTGCTCTCACTCACTGTTAATGAGGAATAAAAAAATCCAGCCGCAAGAACTTCCTTACGGCTGGATTTTGTCTATGATTGAGTAGACAAAGCAGCAATCTGATTATATTTTTTCTGTGCATCTTTTAGCGCTACTAATAACGCCTTTTGAGATGAACCGAAATAACGATTTTTTATTTCTGTTACTAACGCTGGGTCATTAATATTTTTATGTAGAAATAAATATTTAACAAATTGAGATGTTAATGCAATTGTCGCTGAGCAATCTGCATCTACAATTTCCCCTGTCTCCTTCACAAGTACAAATGCTACAAAATAGCTTTTAAACTTTTCGGTAATGGGATTATTTTGGGGTGCCTTCGCATCCCCTACGACATAAATTGTATTTGAAGCGTACACAGCTATCTTCCTTTCTTAAACGAGGATATCGGTTTTCTTAATAGTCGTATGAGCGATAAACTCAACGTTGATTAAAAAATGTATCCACTTACGAATATTATATAAAATTATCAGAATTTTAACAACATTTATTTTTACATATATTTCATAATTAAGGATATTCATGCATTTCATAGATGTAAGAGCTTTAACTCTACATCTTACATTATGTTATAACTCCTTGTACCATGTTAATTAGCTTCTCTTTTTCCATACTTCCTTTACAAATAAAAAACAGTTAGCCATCGCTAACTGCTTCATTACTTTGGTAATACGAAAATTGTTTCATTTGGCTTAGAAAACTGGTACTCTTTTCTCGCAAACTTCAATATCTCTTCTTCATTATCTGTTAAATTTTCTATGTTAGTCTTTAAAGAACCTTTATCTTTCTCTAAAGATACTAATTGTTTTTTTTGACTCGTAATTGTATCTTTCTTTTTATTAATTACTTCTTGTTGTTTCGTTAAAATATATTGAACGTACAAAGTAGTCACCGCAATAAAAATAAACATTAATATAAAACGCCTTATTTTTTTCTTATTAATAGCTCGATTCTCATTAGGCTGTGATAGTTGCTCTGGAATATTAGGAACATTTACTCTCTTGAGTTTCCTCATAATCAAATCCCCCTAACCCATATTTCTTCACCGCCACCGGCAAGATCTTACTAACTAATTTCTATTCTTATAAAATAAGCTCCTTCACAAAAATATCCCATAAATTAACCAATTAAAGATAGCATTCGACGACATTTCCGTATTTCCATTGAAATTTTTTATGTATGCTGCAATAAAATAGTAGTTTATGTTATTCTTTTTCTACTATTGTAGAAGAGTTTTTTTACATACAAAATTTCCTACCTACATATCGATGTTATAACATGCTTACAAGGAGGGGAAATATGCATTACCGTACATTAGGTAAAACTGGAATAACTGTTTCTGAAATAGGTTTTGGGGCATGGGCAATCGGTGGTGATGAATGGGGACCTGTAAACGATGAACAATCTATAACAGCTATGAAAAAAGCATTTGAGTGCGGTGTGAATTTTATTGATACTGCGGATGTGTATGGTTTAGGACATAGTGAAAAGTTGGTAGCTACCGCAATTAAAGGACATCGTAATGATATTATTCTATCAACGAAAGGTGGTTTAATTGGACATCACTACGACCCTAATGGAGCCCCTGTATATAATACTGCCGAAAAAATCATCGCCGTATTCGAAACAAGTTTACAACGTCTTCAAACAGATTACATTGATCTTTATTTTTGTCATATTTGGTGGCATAACCGTAGAGAAACAGAAGCATTTTTACGTGCATTTGAAATATTAAAACGTGATGGGAAAGTAAGAGCGGTCGGTGTTTCGACTCATGATTTACAATACATTCACAATTTCAATAAAAATGATGAAATTGACATCGTACAACTTGATTACAATATATTGAATCGAAAACCAGAAAATGATATATTGCCATTCTTACAGGAGAAAAATTTAGGAGCGGTTATTCGTGGTCCATTAAAAATGGGCATTTTAACTGGGAAATTCACAAATAAAACAACTTTTCCAGATGGAGATTTACGCAAAGATTGGCCAAACGAAACTTGGTTTCAAGAAGACTTACAAAAAGTGGAGAAACTTCGGTTGCTCTCAAATAAAAATCAGACCCTAGGGCAACTTGCACTTCGCTATGTACTCTCTCATCCAGCAGTAAGCGTTGCAATCCCTGGTGCAAAAACAGAAAAACAAGCACAAGAAAATGCGAATGCGTCTGTTCGTCCTATTTTGAGTGACGAGGAACTTATCTATATTCATTCAATATAAGAAAAAAGCCCAACTTGGGCTTTTTTAATTTTGCAAATCAATATCATATTCCATTCTTTTTGCAGTTTCCTCAGCAATTTCCACCCCTAGTAAGTTTTTCACAATATGAAATGACATATTAATTCCGGCCGAAATTCCTGCTGATGTAATAATATGGCCCTCATCTACAAACTTTACATTTTCTAAAACCTGTACATTTGGAAACTCATTTTTAAAATTATCAATACTACCCCAATGTGTTGTCGCTTTTAATCCTTCCAGTAAACCTGCTTTCGCGAGTAATAGCGCACCCGTACAAACTGAGGTCATTAATTTCACTTCTTTCATTTGTTGGCGAATCCACTTTATTACTATTTCATTTTTCATTTCATATTCTCTAGCACCTAGCCCGCCGGGAATTATTAAAATATCCACTGGCGGTAAATCTTCAATACTATAATCTGGCTGTACCTTTAATCCGTTTCTTGCTGTAATCCTTTCTCCATTTTGGCTAACTGTATAAACAGTAAATGGTTTTTCTTCATTCACCTCAGTTACAGAAAAAACTTCAAATGGTCCAGCAAAGTCTAACACCTCTACTTCATTAAATAAAAATATACCTACACTCCATTTATTCATCATAAGTTCACTTCCTGTTGCAAATGATGTAAAAGGTAATCATATCCTTTTTCTAATGCAATATCATACGCAGTTTTCCCATCATTTTTCTTAATCGTTTTATTAGCACCATTTTTAAGAAGTAATATAATGATTTCTTCATTCCCTAATAATGCTGCTTCGTGTAGTCCCGTCCACCCGCCACTTTGCATAACATTTACATCCGAACCTTTTTCAATTAAGAACGCTACAAGTTCACTTTGCTTGTTCGCAATTGCCGCTTGTAGAGGTGTATTTTCATTTTCATTCTTTGCTCTAATATGTATATTTGCACCGCTTTCTAAAAGAAAACTCGCTAGTTCTTTCTGTCCAAAATAAGCCGCTAAATGAAGTGGTGTCCAGCCATCTTCACTAAATTCGTTAACAACACTTGGATTCGTCTTTATAAACTCCACTACTTTTTCCTTGTTACCACTTATGACGGCTTGTGCTATTGATTGTAAATGCTCCATAATAATCCCTCCATCTTTCAAATTATGTGAATATCCCCTTCTATAATGTTCTATTAATTATCATATTTCCCTTTTAAAATTTAACAGTTTACATAATAATATTATTTATTTTTTTGATAATCATGATTCAAAGCTATTAATTTATATTAAAATAACGTTATTATTCTTAATAAGGGGGAGAGAATATGTTGCGAGTAATGCCTTTAAACACTGAAGACTATGATTTAATTAGAGCTGCTGAAAAAGTAATCGAAAAAAACTATACATATGGTCGTCATCATATCGGTTCAGCTGTACGAGCTAAAACGGGGAATGTGTATGCAGCAGTACATGTTGAAGCGAATGTCAGAAGAATAACAGTATGCGGTGAAGCTATGGCAATCGGAAAATCTATTTCAGAAGGTGATCATGAATTTGATACCATTGTAGCAGTTGCTCATCCACACCCTCATGAAGATATAGAAAAATGTTGGGCTGTCGCTCCATGTGGTATGTGCCGGGAATTAATAAGTGATTACGGAAAAAATATGAACGTTATACTTTCTTATAATGGCGAACTTGTAAAATGTAACGCAATGGAATTATTACCTGAAAAATATTCAAGTGAAGTGGAATGATTTTTAATGCTTACAATTTACAAAATAATATTATTCTAAAAAAAAACAATCCACTTTTAAAACGGATTGTTTTTTTATTTCCTTTTTATGCAGTTTATTTTATTTTTCTGTTTTTAATAATGATAGAATCGCATTAACAAAAATGAAATTCAAACATATTTGTACATTTCTCAATCGGTTTTATCATTTGAAAATAAAAAATACATTTTACCCTTACGTTTGAAAAAACGTGTATACACTTTCTAAACTCAACAACCTTATCATACCAATCTATAGCAATTCTGTCTTCTACCCTTACCTGTTTCCTTTAACACATACGATTTTAAAACAAGCGCAGTTAACGAATCCGTTAATGTTTTATATGATAAATTAGAAAGTGCCAATAGATCGTTTGTATATAACATTCTATGCTTCTCTAACAATAATAGTACTAATCGTTCAGACGGTTTTAATGTCTCGTCACTTTCTAGTATAAAGTCTATATTTTTCATTTCTCTAATTATTACTCCTTATATAAAAAAATACTTTAAATACTGATTTAATATAAAAATAATACACAACAAAATTTGAAATATATTAAAATAACATCATCTTAAAACACTATTATACTATAACATAGAAAAAGCATTTCCCGAAATAGGAAATGCTTTCTTAATTTGCTTTTTTATATTGCTTATACGACTCTTCCAAACGCTCATTATATTTCGTATTTTTATCCGTCCACTCTTCCCCTAAATTACCTGGCCAACCTGATGTATTAGCGACGTATTTAAGTAAATCCCATTCTTTCAATCCTTTTTTTAGACCTCGTTCATATGATTTAACCATATTAGAGATTGCTATTGTTGCATTGGTTTGTGAATCCATTAAACTCTCTTCAGATAACCAAGCTGGTGCCAATCCCCCTCGGTGTAATTGGAATAATCCAAATGATGTTCCATTATCTCCTATCGCTTTTCGATTAAATTTTGTTTCATGATCCGCAATGGATAATGGTATCCAATCCGGAATTCCATACCTACTTGCAATCTCACTAATTATTTGTTTATTATTTTTCATTTCTTTATACTTCTCATATTTCGTATAACAAGTATAAGTGAATGTAACTAATGTAAGTACTATGAATATATATTGTAACGCTTTTTTCATCATTTCATCTCCTGCTTTGTGTATGTTTCACCTTCTACATACACTATAAGATCTTTATGTGACATTCATTTGACAAAATGATATTAATTATACATATGTAGTTACATTTTTAACGATTAATCTAATACTCAAGTTCTTCAAAGATCCCTTCAATTAATAAAAACGGTTCGTCTTTCATGAGCTAAACATGAATAGCTAACCGTTTTTTCAGCATCTTCTCAATTCACATGTTCTACCTTAAATATTTCTTGCAATATGCGGTTTGCTGTAATGACTTGTTCCGCCACCACCTACTACTACTTTTCCGCCTTTTTCAAAGATTAATAATTTACTTGAACCATCTGCAAGAAGTACTATTACTTCCGCATAATCACTTGTAGCTACATAAATTACATATCCACTTTTTGAAATACACGTTTCCCAATTCTCATCAAATTCCGATCTAACTACCCGATTAGAATACACTTGATTTTCAATTCTTCCTTGTTCTTCGTTTTCCAAATTTATTCCTCCCACTTCTCCAAAATGTAATTTATAGTAAATAATAGCCACATTTAAAATAGTGACTGACTTTAACATAAATAGTATATGTAGTTAGTAGGAGAACGCTTGGACAATAAAGACGTAACAAAATTTAAGGATTTTACAATCGAAACTTCTCCTTAATCATTTCCGCTACTTCTTTAGCACTCAAATGAGTATTATTAATTTTTATATACTCTTCTTTTTCAATTTCACCATGAAGTGCGTTTAATCTATGTTTTTCCATCGTCTCTTTTAAAATTTTTTCAGACCATTCAATATCTCTTTTTTTTCGGTTTATGCTCTAATCTATGTGGGCGCTCTAATCTTTCATCTATTTCTGCTTCCAGCTCTACAAAATATACTGTTCCACCTTTTGATTCCAAAATCCCCACTATATTATGTATATAATCCCAATCAGATTGCAGGTCAAATGCCCATACATATGTAAAAATCATTCCGTATAAATCACTATTAGACATTTCTTCAAAAAGTTCATTGCGAAATAAACTTACTAACCGTTTTGCTTCCTTTGTACTGTAATCAAAGAATTAGCTTACTAAATCAATCGTCATATGATTATGAAATAACTTTAAATCAGTTATTTTTTCTAATTCATGCCCGACCGTCATTTCCCCAACTGCTTGTGGGCCAAATATTATTATAAATTTCATTTGTTTTTCTCCAATCCCTTTCTATATAAACAATTCCATAAAACATATCGTAAAATTGAAAATAAGGCAGTCGATGTTGTGTCGATTGCCTTATTTTCATTAATAGTTCCTGTACTATTCGTTTCGTACAGCTTCAAAAGTAATCATTTGATTTGCATTTGACGGTGCTTTTTCATAAACATATTCAGCAGAGCAAGTAATGTTAGAGAAACCTATACTTTCTAAAAGGAGTTTAAACTCTTCTATTCCATACCACCGCATTGCAAAGCGTTGTAATTCTGTTTGTACTAACTGTCCTTTTCTCCATTTTTCATATTTTAAATACGATATAGTAACTTGGTTACGCCAATCTATTTCAATTGATTTATTTTCTAATGTAATCCCTTCCCCGCTTGGCAAAGAAAAAGTCGATGTATGAATTTCACCCGTCTTCCAATCATACGGAAGCGCAAGATCTACAATTAAGCGCCCACCTGGATTAAGATGTTCATAAAAACATTTCAAAGCATCAATTGAATCATCACGATTTTCAATTAAACAAAAGGAGCCCGTAGGAATGATAATCGCCTCATACTTATGTGGTAGTGAAAATTGGTGTAAGCTTCCTTCATATAAATTAGGATGTAAGCCTCTCTCTTTACATCGCTTACGGCAAGAATCTAGCATTTCAGGTGAATAATCTATCCCATCAACTTTAAAACCAGCTTCAAGAAATGGAATAATGACACGTCCTGATCCTACTGCTGCTTCGAGAATTCTGCCCCCACAATTATTTAAACGTTCTTGGTAATACTCAATATCACCATTTAAAGAATAACCGACAGGTTTTGTATAATCATAAAGTTCCGTACAAAGTGTACTATAAAAACTAAACATTTATTTTCTCCTCCGTTTTATACGTACGGAAGATTTCAATTCAATTAATCTTCCTGTACCTTTAATTTCAATGAAAATTCGAAAGAGCTGACTGTCATAATATATCACTCGCTTTCCATAGAATATAATCATATTGTATAATATTTCCTTCAAAACGAACATATAAAAATCGAAAATTCAAACTTATCCTGAAAGGAGGATATGATGAATTCATTAATTAGATTTTTTTATTCTTATCACTTTTAATGCACTAATTTTCTTTATAGCAAAGAAGTAGAAACGAATATGGAAAATAGCCAGTTGTATTTTCGTACTTTCTTCCCCTATTGTTTTCTTCACCACTATGCACGTAATTGGTAAAAAAGTAGAAAATGGATTCGCTGGAGGTGTTGCTTGGTTTACCTTTAGTGGACTTTTAATATTAATGCGATAATTTTATTTGTTGTAAGTATTTTTGTTTCTACTTATAGAACTTCATAATCCCGCCCTTTGTATTGATAAACAATTACATCCCAAAATTTAAAGAGCTTACTATATAGTAAGCCCTTCCTTAAAAACCATTTATTTCACAATCGGCAACGTCACTTCACTTAATTTTACTGTTGACTTTGTACCTGCTTTCGGCCTAATTGTATAATCATAATCGCTTGCAATTAAAACAACTCCTATTTGATGTCCTGCTTTAAATACATAATCATCTGGCTGCATGTCCCATGTAAATGTATAATCTTTCCCCGGTAGAAGTGCTGTTGAATTTTTTATGCTATTTAAGTTTTGTGGATCCATCCAACCTCTCGTCACGATTTCAGGCTTCTCTCCGCCATAATCTACAAGTAATGCCGTTAAATTAGAAACAGAACGGTCAATATTTCCTTTAAATGAAATCTGTGGTGTACCGCTTATTCGTGTATCTTTTTGCAATACTGGCATTGTATACACTAATCGATTTGCTACTTCTAATTCTGGATTTGCTACTAATTGATTTGATTTCATTTTTGCATCATCTACAAATGAGAAAACCTTATTAGCAGATCCCATACTTAATGGCAAATTGACTGCTTTATTACTTAAATACATTCGAATTTTTGACGGCACAGCCGCTGGATCCGGCCAGTTTTTTAATTTTTCCCAAGTTTTATTTTCACGTTGTACATCAACCATTGGTTCATCCATAATTCCATTTTCAATTCCGTACAACCAGTAATCGAACCATTTATTTTGTGTTCTTTGCCAGTCATTAGTTGATGTTCCACCATGTCCACCTTGATGTAACCACATTTTACGAGGAACATCGTTTTCTCCAAGTGCTTCCCACCATTGTGAAAACTGCTTCGTCTTTACGTTCCAATCGTTTAAACCGTGAACGACAAATACGCTTGCTTTTACATTTTTAGCATCTTTTACATAGTTTCGTTTATCCCAAAAATCATTATAATTACCTGTTTTTCGATCTTGTCCAGCAGTTAGTTCTTTTATGATTGGTCCACAAACTTCAGGATTTTCCCTTGTTAGTACTGCTTCTGCCATATTATCTGTATCTTCCCCTTGATATCCACCTGGTGCAATGACTGCACCATTTGCACGATAATAATCATACCAACTACTAATTGCTGCGATTGGAATAATTGTTTTTAAACCTTCCACTCCAGTCGTTGCAACAGCATTTGGTAACGTACCATTATAGGAAGCTCCTGTCATACCTACATTTCCAGTAGACCAATTTGCATTTACTTCTTTCCCATCTTCTGTATATGCTTTCGCACGCCCATTTACCCAATCAATGACAGACTTCGTCCCGAGTATTTCTTGTTCGTCTCCAGTTGTAGGGCACCCATCTGATTTTCCGGTACCGATACTTTCTCCTAAAATAACTGCATAACCCCTTGGCACGTAATAATTTCCGTATGAACCAAGATTAACCGCCCCATACGGTTTTCCTTCATACGCATACAATTCTTCATCTACATTATAAACAGGAACATCTTTTAGCCCAGCTCGATATGGGCTCATTTCATAGATTACAGGAACTTTTACATTTTGATCTGTCTTTGGGCGCATAACCTTTATTGATACTCTGTCCTTTTTACCATCTCGATCACTATCAACTTCTGTTTCTACAAATAAATTTTCAATAATTGCTTCATCAAGTGAGTAAATCGGTTTTGTTATCCCATTTTCTAATTCAATTTTCGTGTTCGACTGTAATGCTTCTGAAACTTTTCCATTTAACTTAACGCCATTCTTATTTAGGTAGTTCGTTTCTTTATTTTCTGCATACGCAGTTATACTAGAAACCCCTGATGTAATTGATAAAGATAATATAGCTGATAGTGTAATTGCTATTTTCTTTTTCCCCATGTTCTTCCCTCCCCAAATATTTCTCCTTTTACTATACGATAAAATTATTGAAAATTCAGTTTATATTTTATACAATAACTTGAGAAATTTGTAGAACATTCTCCCGATGAGCTTTCAACATTATATATTTCCACTTAATACTGTCTTGTAATCATAAAAAAACATCGCCTATCAATGAGAATAGACGATGCTTTTTATAGTTTTTAATTAGTCCTTCTTCATATAAATATAAAATTTTATCTCTCCATCTTTAATAGAAACTGCATATTCAAAACCATGTCTTTCTAAAATGCTTTTTACTATCGCTAATCCTAATCCTGTACCTGATTTTTCTTTACTACGAGAAGATTCTAAGACGTAAAAAGGTTCCCAAATTTTATCGATATCTTTAATATGTTCAGCATTAATACCATTTTGAATTTGAAAAGATACACTTCCATTTCTATCTTCTAAAGTAATTATTATGTTTTGATTTGATGTATATTTTATCGCATTAGAAATTAAATTTTGAAAGACCATTCTCATTTTATTTAGATCTGCATAAACAATCGTATCATCAATATTATAGTTCAATTGCAAATTGATTTTTTTCGACTCCAGTTCAATCTTATGCTTATCTATTATACTTTGGACTAGTGGTTCAATAGGGAATTGTTCTTTTTGTAAAACATCTCTTTCTAGTTTAGAAAATCGTAATAACTCTTCAATTAGATTTGATATTTGATCAGTTTGTTTAATAATTGTATCTACGTACGTACCATCGTCTAAACCATCTTTTATTCCCATAGAATATGCTTTTACTAATGCGATTGGTGTTTTTAATTCATGCGTCACATCACCCATAAATTGTTTTAAATGTTCATTTCGATCTGTTAAATCTTGATGTGCTTCATGCAATTTATCACTCATGATGTTGATGCTATTGGCTAAATCACCTATTTCATCATTCGTTTTCACTTTTGTCTTTTTAAACTTTAAACGTGAAATATCTTCTGCGATATCACTTAATTCTTTCAGCGGTGTAGTGATTGTTTTTGAAAGTATCCACACAAGTACAATGATAAGAAAGATCGTAAAGCCTAAAATGTATAAATAAAATGAGTTAAGCGTTTTTATCACTTCATTTGAATGTGCGATAGAAACTCCTACTAAAATCAACATATCGTCTTTCGCAATATATTTCACAAAAAAACTAGATTTAATCTTTTCTTGATCATATATTTTATTCGATTGTCCGAGATTCTTCACTTTCATTATCTCTTCTTTTGTAATCCAAAGTTTATTAAGGGCAACGCTCTTTCTTGTAAGTTGCAAACGTAACTCATCATTAATATCATCTTCTGAATTTTTTATGGATGTATACGCAATCGTAACATTCCTCTCATTTTCAATGCTATTAATTGCTTCATCCAGTTGTTCGCTCGGTATTGACTGTATTTGCGCTGTAATGCCTTCTAAGCTTTCTCTTGTTTTGTAAATATTATATTTCGGTAAAAGATAATTAATTAATAATAAAGAGATCGTAAAGATAAGAATAACAGTTAAAGAAATACTGAGAAATAGCTTTTTTCCAAGTTTATTCACTGTGTTCCTCCAAACTATACCCTAAACCACGATGAGTCTTTATAATATTTTCTCCAATTTTTTTACGCAGTCTTCTTACGTGTGTATCAACAGTTCTCTCTTCTCCAAAATAGTCAAATCCCCATACGATATCTAACAATTTTTTACGAGTTAAAATCATTCCTTTATGATTTAAAAAGCACTTTATTAATTCTAGCTCTGTTTTTGTAATATCTAACTCTATATCATTTTTATATACTTTATTTTTAGTGAAATCTATTTTTAAATCTTGCACTTGAATAATATCATCATGCTGTACAAGCTTTTTCGCTCGAGTAATTAGCACTCCTGGATGAAATGGTTTTTTTACATACTCATCTGCCCCACTTTGAAGCGCCGCTAATTCATCTTCACTTTCACTTTTCGCCGTAAGCATTAATACTTTTACGCTTGAATTCTTTTTTATTTCCTGACAGACAGTAATGCCATTACATATAGGCATCATCCAATCTAAAATAGCTAAATCAATTTTCTCATCATAAAATATTTGGAGTGCTTCCTCTCCATCTTTCGCTAATAAAACTTCGAAGCCTTCTTTTTCAAAATAAGCTTTTAAAATCCTTAACATATCTTGTTCATCATCTGCGATTAATACTTTCATACTTTTTCCTCCATTGCTTTTAAACAAAAACCAATTGTATCATACAACTTCTTTGTTACATGTATGTGACAGAAAAATATTTACAATATTTGAGGGTATAGTAATTAGGAGGTGTTGTATTATGATTAAAAAAATCGGGGTCATTTCTCTTCTTTGCTTCTTATTATCAACAAATGCGTTCGCAAATACAAATCAACAAATTGAAGTGTTTGATTGTCAAAAAGAAATGGTCGTTCAAAAACAATCTTTAGATCCAGCTATTCAAAAAGAAGCAGTTCAATTTGCTAAATCCATTACTGGTCCATTCAAAAACTTAAATGTCGTTCCGAAAGATGGCCATATGATAAAAATCCCTTTATCTAAGCCAGTTTCTATTACAAATCAATGGTTGGATACAACTATTGATGAAGTACTTATTCTCCTCCCGCTTAATGAAAAACCTTATATTATGCTTTACGATGATGAAAATAATCCACATTTTTATTATGTAAAAGGTAAGCCAGAGTTATTATTGAAACAAATGAATGTTAAATTATAATTTATTAAAAAAAGATCCCACAAGTATCATTCGTGGGATCTTTTTTTATCAGTTAACAACTTGATTTCCATTTAAAAAATTGATAATTTGTCTTTTATGATGGTTATCATGATCTACAAATTCTTTAATAATATATATAAGAGAATACGGCGTTCCAGTATGAGGGCAATGCGATGCTCCATTGGCAGTCAAAGGATTCTTTAGACTTCCAGCGGGTAGTAATCTAAGTTCTTTTACGAGTAACTCTCTTTTAGCTTTTGCTTCTTCAAGAAGTTTCATCATAGATATGCCCGACTTTGCATAATTAGAGGCTAGTTTATTATATGTATCAAAGTCAGGGAACTCCATTCCCTGTCCACCTCTCACTGATGATAATGTCTCACGTAAAAGATAGTCATCCCAGTTCATAATATGAGATACGATCTCACCAATAGTCCATTTCCCCTCTGATATTGGTGTCATCCACACTTCTTCTTTCATATCTTTCAATGTATTTATCCAAATTGAATATTCATTGAAATCATTAATAATTTTATTTTCTCCCATCATCCAATTCCCCATTCTAATAATAGATTCAAATAAATTATACCATCAATTCACATAGAACAGAACAAAAGTTCCCTTCGGGAGGTAAATAATAATTCACTACATCCTTTTATATAAGTTCAAATAATGACTCGATCCTACATATATTGTCCCTTTCACAAATCCATTCGAAGTATAAAATTGGTCACCCTGTTCTGTATCTGTATTTAAGACAACAATAGTAAAATATTTTTTCGCATCGCTTAGGATTCTCCCTAACAGTAACCTCCCTAATCCTTTCCTCCGGTAATTTTTTGCAATATAAAATCTCCTTAGCCTACCAATCTTATTATCTTCTGTATATGGATCCTCATTTAAACCTCCAATCCCAATTAACTTTTCCCCTTGAAAAATGCCATATAAACATTCACCAGTTTTATTAAATATGTTTATTTTATTTTCATATTCACTTATTAATTTTATTAGGAAATTAAATCCTTCGTCTTTGTTTTCTTGGACAAGATAATCGTGTTCGCATGTCATTAAATCTTCTATTTGTTGAATATGTGTATCTTTCAAGTAAATTCCCCCTTAATATGAAAATACATAAAAATGCTCTAAAATCATTTATTCTGAGCATTTTTATGATTGTTACTTTATTCAATTCGTAGTACACGTATTCTTCACTTCAGACAATATCCCCTTCAACTCCATTAAATCATCTATTACTATATCCGCACGAACAAGTTCATCTTCTTGCGCAAAATCAAAATTACATCCAATTGCGATTAAACCGTTTTCTTTCGCTGCATTTATATCAGATAGTCGGTCCCCAACTACCGCTGCCTCTTTTATGTCATATTTCTTCATAATACCTTTAACTAAGTCGCCTTTATTTAACGATTGTATTTGTTCAATACTAAACGTTTCAGTAACCCACTTGTCCAAATCATAATAAGTTACGATTGCTTGTAAATATTCTTTTAAACCATTGCTAGCAATGTAAATTGAACAATTATTTTCTATTATATACGTAAATACTTCTTTTACATTCGGATATAAAGCACCTTTTCCGCTTTTTATGTTTTCAATTAATCTTTCTAAAAAATATGCATCTGTTTGTTCTCTTACTTCTATAGAATGGTCTGGTAATAAAGCTTCCCAAACTTTCGGTAACGGCACACCCATAATTTCTCGATACTTATCAATTGGTGTTACTGTATCCCATAATTGTAGTGACCGTAAATGATCAAATGTATCATCTAGCGATAATTCTAAAATTTTATCTGTTTGAAATAACGTTCCGTCCATATCAAAAATTAATGCTTGTAACATGTCAATCTCTCCTTTTGAACTATAATACAGTTTTAATCGATATATTTTTAAGTATTTCAACGATAATTTCTGAACAATAATTTGCTGCCGTTTTCGCGAAATCATCATAAGAAACTTGAGCTTCATCGTCTGCGCTGTCAGAAATACATCTTATAACGAGAAATGGTACTTCATTTATGTACGCAACATGTCCAATTGCTGCACCTTCCATTTCTGTACAATATGGTGCATATTCATCTATTAATTTCGCTTTTAACTTTGAGTCCTCAACGAAACATTCACCGCTGACAATTCTTCCTTCATGAACTTGAATATGCAAACTACTACTATTACAAGCTATGCGTGCTAACTCTATTAGTTCCTTACTTGCAATAAATTCTTCTTGGAACGGGAATAAGTTTTTCATTTGATTTTTACTCACATCATGATGAGTAACGTTAGTTGAAATAACTACATCACCAACTTTTACATCTGTATGTAACCCGCCAGCAATGCCCGTATTGATAATAGCATCTACATCAAATTTATGAATTAATGTCTGTGTACATGCGGCTGCATTTACTTTTCCCACACCACATCTTGTAACAACCACTTCAGTTCCCATGAATTCTCCAACGTAAAAAGGCATTCCCGCAATTGTCTGTTCCTCTTGTATAACTAGTTTTTCTACAAGTAAGTCTATTTCAATTTGCATTGCTCCGATAATGCCTATTCTGTTCATGTATGTAGTCCCCTTTATTAATTTGTAATCCCTTTAACTCTCTCCGCTATAACCGATAATAAAAACTTCGGTTATACAAGTTGTCTCTTTATTCTTTTCGGCTGCGACATTAGTCTATATAACCATTCAGTTCCAGTATCTCTCATTATTTTCGGAGCTCTTTTTACAGTGCCAGATATTATATCAATCATGCCTCCTATGCCAATAGATAGCGGAACATTTAATGCTTCTATGCCTTCATAGATGAATTGCTCTTGTTTTGGTGAACCCAATCCTACTAGAAGTAAATGTGGCTTGAATTGCTTAATTTGAGTTTTTACTTCTTCTATTTCTTCGCCGTTTACAAATCCATGCTGTCCTTTAAACTGTGCTCGTGGGAACTGCTCTTTTAATTTTTCTAATGCTATTTCATTACTTTCCGGTGCAGCTCCAAAAAGAAAGAGGCGATATCCATTTTCATTACAATGTTTTATTAAATCGTGAGTTAAGTCCGCCCCAGTAATACGCTCTTTCAACATTCCTTTTAATATTTTCGAGCCAATTATGACGCCAATCCCATCAGCTGTTATTAAATCCGCAGATAGTAATATCTTTTTAAACTGCCTTGATTTAGCCGTATGCTCCTTCGCTGACATAACAATTTCAGGATTTGCAGTTACTACAAATCTTGGTTTCTCTTGTTTTTCATATAACCAATCTTTTAATAAACTGATAGCTTTTGCATATTCTAAAGTTGAAAACGGTATTCCCTTTATAAGCTGGTGATCCACTATACTCCCCCCTTACATCAGCTGCAAATATTCATCAATGTCTTTAGAGATTTGAATAAAAGCTTTATTCCAAAATTCAAAGCCTGTTATATCGATTTGAAAATGTTTTTTCATGAGCTCTTCTACTGGAGCTTTTCCTGTTTCTCGTAAAAACTCTTTATACTTCGAATGAAAAGTACTCTTACTTTCTTGAGCTATTTCTAATAAACTAAAACTTACTAAATATCCAAATGTGTATGGATAATTGTAAAAAGGAACATCCGCTATATAAAATTGAATATATTTCATCCACACGAACGGCTGATATTCACTTAAAGCATTTCCATATACTTCTTCTTGTGCCATTATAGATAATTTCTCAATTTCATCAGCACTTAAAGGACCCTCTTTACATTTTTCATAAAAATTCTTCTCAAATTGAAACGATGCTCGAATTGCCATTACATAATTAAAACTGTTTCTTATTTTCCAACTAAGCAATGACTTTTTCATATCTATACTATCTGTTGTTCGAATTAGATAATTTATGAGCACGGTTTCAAAGAAAATAGACGCTGATTCTGCTGTACTCATTGGCAAATAATCATCTAAAAAAGAAGTAGATTGTTCAAAACTCATATTATAAAAATGCCAAGCATGTCCTAGTTCGTGGGCAATTACTCTTACACTATCGATACTTCCGTCATAACGCATAGAGATTCGCGATTCTTTTTCACTGAAAAAAGGAGCGCAAAACCCACCTGGCGGTTTACTGTCTCTTGGTTCCGCATCTATCCATCCACCTTCTATCGCATTACGTGCAAATTCTGCTAATTCTTTATCAATATTTTTTAATGCATCATATATGTTTTGTACTGCTATTGAAAATGGAATAATAGCCTCATTATTTTCCTTTACTGTCATAAGTTCATGCCATGTAATCGATGCTTTCCCTTTCTTATACACGTTTAAAACACTTACTAATTTATCAAGATTTTCTTCTGTCGCATTCCACATTTGTAATAATACAGTTTCAGAGATTCCATTCGCTTTGAGAGATTGTGTTAAAATCTCTCTATCTTCTATTTCATTACTCTTTGTATTACGCAATCTTCCTATTTGATTTAATACAGTAGCAAAGATTTCTTTTTCCTTATTTAACGCACTTGTTAGTAACTCGAATACTTCTAATCTTTCCTTTTCATTATCACTATTTATTGCAATATTATTTGCTTGTCCAAATGATAAGTGTTTTTCATTGTGCTCTATTTCTATCCTATCCCTTAATTGTATGTACATATTTTCCCACGCATTAAGTTCATCTTCTATTAATCCAGTATTAGTATTATTGGAAGTTCCTACTTCACTTTGTGGTATTAAATTCTGTATTTCTCTTTTTTGTTCCTTTACTTTCGAAGTCAGTAAAGGAATTTCAGATGAAACACTTTCTTCAGTCGCTCGGCAATACAAATAGTATTCTGCTTTTTCAATTGCTTGTATTAGTTTTGAAAGAGTTTCTACTTCTTTTGTTACTTTATATTCTTCTTTCAACTTCACTATTGGCAATATAATATCTTCATACGAATACAATCGATCTAAATCCCATTGAGCAATTTCTTGCATTTTTATAGCCGCCTCCTATTTTTACAAATAGTTACAGATAGTTCTCCCTACACTATTATATATGAAAAGAGAATATTTAAATATCTTTAAATATTACGTTTTTTATAGATGGAGTCAGATTTACATTCTTTACTTCTGCTATTCAAACGTAAATAACATAAACACAGGAATGATACAACCACTGGAATAAGTATCATTCCTCCTATAAAAGGGTAAACCACTACACAACATGTAAAAGCTATTATAGAAAATATTTTACCTAGCCTATTCTTTATTAATTTAATTCCTGCCGCAGTACCGACTATATATGTAACAATTCCTAACGAATTCGGTATTAATACAATTCTATCTATACGAATATGAAAAACGAAACTTACTAACAAACCTATTATTGCAATAAAACCGACAACTTTTACTGCATTTGTTGGCGTTTCTCTTTTTTCATTAATATGTGCTAAATAACGTGGTGCAACTTTTTCCTGCCCTAGTGAATAACCTAAACGCCCCATACTTGCGATAAATGCATTTGTCGTTCCTAAACAAATGATAAAAGCTACAAATCCAATTATCCATGCAAATTGGTCGCCTAATATTTGCTTGATTACAAGCACTAGAGCTGTAGTATTATCAGCATTAATATGATAGGATTTCGTTCCAATTACTGATAATGCAATACCAATATATAAAACTCCAATAATAATAATCGCAAATCCCGTAGACAAAATAATATTTCTTTTTCTAGGCGTTTTAAATTCTGGAGCTAAACTTGCAATGGCTTCCCAACCGAAAAACGACCAAAAAATTAATAATGATGCTTCTAAAATCGGATTTATTTCTTTCATAGAAATATGTACATTTATATTTTTCATTTCAATATAAGGTAGCGAGCTTATAATTGTTACGATTAAAATCAAGAAAGTTAATACACCTATACATATTTGAAACAAGCCACTCATTTTTAATCCACATAAATTGAAACCAATTGAAATGCTCAAAATAATTAGCGCAATAACGTACGAAAAATATGATGGTAAAGCAAACACTTTCACTATATACATTCCACCAGTCAATGATACAACGATCTGCCCAACGCTACCCGCGATAAAAAAACACCAGCCTATCATTGCACCCATATTTTTTCCGAATGCTTTTTCTGAAAAAGTAGCAATTCCACCTGCACTTGGATGCTCAATCGATAAAAAAGCGAATGTGAATGCAAGTGGAATACTCAGTGAAATCATCACAAGCCAAGAAACAACCGCATTCCCTTCTGCTACACTTGCTGTCATACCAGGTAATATAAGAATTCCTGATCCTAAAACCGCTCCGACGTACAAAGATGTTCCCTTTTTAATAGAAATAGTTTCATTAAAATGATTAGACATTACATGCACCTCCATTTATATTTTAATTATAGAAAGTTATCAGTCTATTCAATATTCAAAAATGCATGTAATTTAACATAGGATTTTATATTATGTATTTATTTCAGAAATTCACTTTCAATTTTGCAAAGGAGCATAATTCATGGATGAAATCGATAAGAAAATAACCTTATTATTACAAGAGGATGCCAGAATGACAATTACAGAAATGACTGAGCACTTACACCTTAGCCGCCCTAGTGTCACAGAAAGACTAAAAAGGTTACAAGATGCAGGAATAATTGAAAAGTATACAGCTCGAATATCACTTGATGCCATAGGAAAATCAATTCAAGCATTTTTAAGAATCGAAAATTTAAAGATTCCATGCAAAAAATTTGAGGAGAAAATATACGAAGAACATAGAATACTCGAATGTCATCGAGTAACAGGTGAAAGTAGCTATTACTTAAAAGTAGCAGTTCACTCTATGAAGGAATTAGAGGAATTAATTGATATCGTTATTCCGTTTGGTACAGTGAAAACTTCAATGATTTTATCTTCACCAATACCATATCGACCGGTAATTATAGAATAGCAATCAAAAAAGGTTATCCAAAAAGTATAAAATATTCTACTCTTTTGGATAACCCTTTACAATTTATAAGAACTTTTAACTAAACTTCTTTATAAATCCATTTTATTTTCAGCTGATATTTTATAATACTTCGCAGATAATTTATATGAGCGATTTTCATTATAATAGTTACCTAATTCATAGGATAATTCAGCAACTAAGCGATGTTGCTTTTTTTCTACTCCCACTTCAATTGCTTTTTGCATATTTTTCTCATATTCATAATAATCTCCACGTATTTTGAATATTTTAGCTTTCAAACCATATAGTTGGACATGTGCAATTGGTACATCATAAACAGATAAAAAATGAAATGCTTCATTCATAACTTTATTAACATTTTTCCAATCTTTAAGTTCTATGTACACCTCTATCATGTTTCGTAATGCATATACCTTTTGATCTTTCTCCGATAAAAATTCACTTAATTCCAAAGTTTCTTCATAGTATTTAATGGCATTCGTATAGTCTTTCAAACCTTGATAAATTTTCCCATAATCATAAGAAATTATAGGTAAATACTTTGAATCACCATTAGTAGCCAAACTATTTTCTACTTGCTGTAAAATTTCAAGTGCCTTTTCATATAACTCATCCATAATATACAATACTGCAAGCATTAAAAGTGTATTTATTACGTTTTTCTGCATACCATTTTTTCTGTATATATTGAAAGCTTTTAAGGCATACAAACAACTAATACTTTTATCCTTATAAAGCTCCTTATATACATTAAATTATAGTATATATGAGCTGTTCAGTTTCTTCTACTCCAAGTAAACTCTCAGCCTGTACATAAATATCATGCGCAGCAATGTAGTCTTGTTTATTATAAAAATAAAAACCTCGAGCTTTTAAATAATAAATATAATCTTCAGGATCTTGCATTTCGACCTGACTTGGTATCATTTGTGAAGCTTGATCTACAAGCGACTTCACATATAATATATTTTTTTGTCGGGCATGATAGTATATAAGTACACCATATACCTTTAGTAATAAAGGGATTGGATCCACTTCACGAACGTATAATTCTAACAAAGATAAATCAGCTTCCGTTATACTTTTATCTTTTTTATATTTATTACATATTTCAAGAATAGTAAGCTTTATCTCCTCGTAATTGCCATCTATCAGATAATTACTATCAACATCTAACTTCTTAGAAACTTTTTTTATAAAAGAAGATGACGGTTTTATTTTTCCGCCTTCTATTCTACTTAAATATGTTATTGAACATATTCCTGATACGAGCTCTCCCTGTGTTAATCCTTTATGTATTCGAACAAGGCGAATACGTTCCCCTATTTCCATCTTCCTACTCTCCCTGTTTAACCATTTCATGCTTTTTACTAAATAAGTCATTATGTATTTCTTAATCTTTCATGCTAAATAAAATGTAAAAAAATGTATCACCCATTTTAATTTTACATTCATACTATGATTATTTCTAGATAGCTTGTTAAATTTAATGGTTAAAATTTGGTTTTTTCGACCATTTTTTTCATACAATTTTACTACTTGTTATTAACAAAGATAGCTCCATATACTTGAATTACGATAAACTTAATGAAAAGGATTTAACTACATGTAAACAATCATTCTTTAATCAGATCGTGTGGTTAATTACATTTACCTAGTACATGGAAGACATCTATTGTAAATCAAAATAAATTAAATGAGCTTAATAGATGAATTATCCATATCACATCCTAGAAATTAGTTTGTCGAATTATTTAGTAAACACGCAAGGATGATAAACATGATTGTAAGACTTAAAGATGAATCCGCACGAAAAATAGTAAGATATGTTGGAGGCGCTGTTTTACTTTTAATAATCGCTTCTTTCCTTTATCAGTGGAAAAATGACTTAGTAATTGATCATACTGAAAGGATCGGCTTTGGACTAGCTCTCATCACTTTCATATCTACCTTCTTTCCTATAAAACAAAGCACTCATAAATAATAAATTCTATATTTTATTTAAAGAAAAAAGGATTGATCAAAAGATCAATCCTTTACTCTACTTCATTTAAGAAAAATAACGTTATAACGCCAGGTCCTGTATGTGCTCCAATTGCTGCACCAATTGTATTTACTATAAATACTTCACAGCTAAATCTTTCAGTAATTAATGCTTTTAATGCTTCAGCTGTTTCTAAATCGTCACCGTGTGTAATACCGATTGTTTGACCTTTAATGTCTTTTCCACGCTCTTCCATAATATCAACAATTCGGCCAAGTACTTTCTTTTTCCCTCGTACCTTTTCAAGTGGTACAAGTTTTCCTTCTTCTACGTTTAAGATCGGCTTAATATTTAATAAACCGCCGATAAAACCGGCCACTTTACTTAAACGTCCACCTTTCACTAGGTACTGCAAGTCAGCTACAGTGAAGATATGTTCCATATGGTTCATTAGAAAAGCGACACGATTTAAAATATCTTCTTTTGATGCGCCTTCTTTTGCCATTTTAGCAGCTTCTAATACAACAAGCCCTTGACCAAGCGAAGCACATTTCGTATCAATAATTTCTAAATCTAGATCTACATATGTTTCCTTCACTTCTTCTTTAATAACAACTGACGATTGATATGTACCAGACAGTTCAGATGAAAAAGCTAAATATATACAAGGGTTACCTTCTTTTGCATATGAAACAAATTTTTCTTGGAAAGTTTCAAGTGAAGGCAAAGACGTTCTATAAACAGCGCCCTCTCTCATATTTTGCAATAATGTAACTGAATTTAATGTAACTCCATCTAAATACTCTGTTTCTGCTTCATCATATACACGGAGTGGAATTAAATCAATATCATATGCTTGCAGTAATTCTACTGGTAAATCCGCCGCACTATCCGTAATGATTTTAACACCCATTTTTAAACCTCTATTCTGTTATAAATATAAAAAAATAAAATAATAAATAGTACTTTTAAATTATATACGTAAAACTTAAATGAAGAAAGGAAAAGACTTTATATTGTATGCACTATTCTTCAAAACTTGAACTATTAATAAATATCATCCTAATTCAGCCACTTTTTCTCTGCCAATACATTCTGTATAATGAAAATAGTACAATTTTTCTGAAGGAGGATCCGTATGAGTATTCAACTAGCTACATCTAATGATTTAGAATGGATTACTAACCAATATGAATCGATAGGTTTTGTACCAAGTGATTTAAGAAAAGATAAAGTTGCAATCATTACTTATAACGATGAGTATGCAGGAGTGGGACGATTAGTCCAAATAGATGAAAATACGATTGAAATTGGCGGGATTTTTATTCTCCCTAAATTTAGAGGTCTACAATTAGCTGGGGAACTAGTTTCATTTTTAGTACAAACTGCGAAAGAATTACAATTACAAAATGTATATTGCCTTCCTTTTGAGGAACTAGAAAGTTTTTATAAAAAATACGGTTTTAATGAAGTTGATAAGACGAAAGAAGTTGTCCATCCAATTATTCTAAAAAAATATAATTGGTGTTTAAAAACTTATGATAAACATGTATTACTTTTTAAGTTGTGAATTCTCTTTAATTAAAGGCGCTACACATTATATTATATCTCATATGTTAACAAAGATTTTTCCGCTCCACCGCTCTTAACAACTAATATTTCCAATCGATTTATCAGTTTTATTTCACATCTTTTCCCAACCCTTATTAGCTAGCACTTTTTGTTTTTCTCTATTACATACTCCTGAAAAAAAATTCAGCTGATTGATGGAGATATAATCAGTTATGTAATCCGCACACGAACTTCTTGTTCTTGCAATAATTGGATAGTCAATTCCAATACAATATTTTGCATTAACTGACTTAGCTTATCACGAGATGTACTTTGTTCTGCTATAAATTCAATACATTGAAATATATAACCTTCTACAAGTAAGCTCCCTTTTTCAATTACCGATGGATCATTCCCTTTTTTTATCATTTTTGGAAATGAGAATTCTTTTTTTGTCAAAACAATTTCCTGTGATACCTCTTTTATTTCTATAACTTTTTCTTTAAATACAACCTTTTCTTGTATGCTAATTTCACCTTTATATCTCCCTATTTCTATTAGTAGTTTCGCAGATATATAATTATTTAAGTCTACTTCATCTTCCTTCTCTAATATTATACCGTGGATAGGAATCCACGAAGATGTGCCTACCCAATTCTCTTCCATATTCCCTTTTACTTTTTGATTAGAAAGTTCTAAAAGCACTCTCTTTTCATAAAGATTTGAAGAAACTAAATTACAATTAACTTCTCCATGATAATGTTGGACTGTAGTTAATAACTTAGCATCCAGTTCAAGACCCCTGTCATCTTTTTGATTCCGAAATACAAATGCTTCTTGATTTTTGACATTAATATTAGGAAATTTTATAAAACTAGTCACATCCGAAATAATAGAAAATGGGGTTTTCACTACTATTGAACGCACTGAAGTCTCTATTTTCGACCCTGAATCTATACTTTTTTTCTTTAATTCTGTTTCTTCACTTTTTTTCTCTAATTCATTTGCTTCTTCTTCTTTTTTTGTTTCTTTTTCTTCACTTTCTTTCTCTAATTCAATTGCTTTATCTTCTTTTTTGGACTCCATTTCTTTACTTTCTTTTTCTGGTTTAATTGCTTTATCTTCTTTTTTTATTTCTGTTTCTTCACTTTCTTTCTCTGATTCAATTGCTTTATCTTCTTTTTTGGACTCCATTTCTTTACTTTCTTTTTCTGGTTTAATTGCTTTATCTTCTTTTTTTATTTCTGTTTCTTCACT
>NZ_JBNNUF010000002.1:606802-646402 GCF_050279465.1 Bacillus sp. NPDC094077
CTTTCTTTCTCTGATTCAATTGCTTTATCTTCTTTCTTGGACTCTAATTCTTTACTTTCTTTCTCTGATTTAATTGCTTTATCTTCTTTCTTGAACTCTAATTCTTTACTTTCTTTCTCTGATTCAATTGCTTTATCTTCTTTTTTGAACTCTAATTCTTTACTTTCTTTCTCTGATTTAATTGCTTTATCTTCTTTTTTGAACTCTAATTCTTTACTTTCTTTCTCTGATTTAATTGCTATACCTTCTTTTTTGAACTCTAATTCTTTACTTTCTTTCTCTGATTTAATTGCTATACCTTCTTTTTCTGATTCTGTTTCTTCACTTTTCTCCTTTTCTCTTATTCCGCGTGCATCATCTTGACCATTCAGCATTGTCCCTTTGTAAACTTTGTTCCATATTCCCTTACCAACCCATGGCTTATTCATCACCATCCCCCCATCTGATGAAATTCATAAAAATATGTTTTTTGTACACGACCATTTCATCATTATATATGTTTTATAATAATAAAAAAGACATTGTCTTTTTATCTGAAGTAAACCCGAATAATGATACATGAAAAAAACACCCCCTTAATTCGCATACTAAGTATGCAAATTCAACGGAGGTGTTTTTAAGAGTACATTACCCAGAAGAAGTAAAGTGGAAAGTGATTGAGATGAAAAA
The DNA here is from genome assembly GCF_050279465.1 of Bacillus sp. NPDC094077. Taxonomy (NCBI): domain Bacteria; kingdom Bacillati; phylum Bacillota; class Bacilli; order Caryophanales; family Bacillaceae; genus Bacillus; species Bacillus sp. NPDC094077. Next base: position 607,472 of record NZ_JBNNUF010000002.1, read on the forward strand.
GGATGGCTATTCAAATCGTACCATTATGGAAACACTCGGAATTAAAAATGTTTCCCAAATTAAGACATGGATGAGATGGTATCATACAGATCAAACCCATCGTTTTCAACAACCCATAGGACAACAATATTCTTATGGAAAAGGACCAAAAGAACTAAATGAATTGGAACAGCTTCGATTAGAAAATAAACATTTAAGAACAAAATTATTTGTATGAGGAAAGTATCTGGAAATCGAAAGGAGCTGAAATCGCATACCGTTTTTTCCCTATGGAATAAATTAAAAACAAAATTAACCATACAAGAACTGTGTAAAGTATTAGAACTACCACGTTCCACATTTTATCGTTGGTTACAGACAACAGAACGCCCTAAAGACGGTATGGGTATCGAAGAGTGACCACCATTCTTCGAAAAATGGGGTTGTGTGTCAATCATAAAAAAGTATTACGAATCATGAAACAATATTATATACTCTCGAAAGTACGTCGTAAGAAAAAATATATATCAACGGTGCTGAACCAGGTGTAGCTCCTCATCGATTAGAACGTCAATTTGAATCGTCAGCCCCAAGTGCAAATTGGTTTACGGATGTAACTTACCTATTATTTGAAGAGTGTATATTGTATTTATCAATGATTATGGATGCCTTTAATCACGAAATTATTAGTTATGTCATCAGTGAATCACAAACTCTGACACTAGCTATGAAGACATTAAAACAAGCAATGAGAGGGCGAAAAGTAAAAGATGTCATCCTTCATTTAGATCAAGGATGTATTTATACTACAAAGGAATTTAAGCGCATGCCAAAGAAAAAGGCATTATCACCAGCAAAAATTGCCATGATAATGCCGCCCTGGAAAGCTTCTTTAGTCATTTAAAAAGCGAAGCTTTCTATTCACAAAAGATAACAAAAGTATCCAACACAACTGTGCGAAAGATTCTGCTAGAATACATTCATTACTACAATTGTGTGCAAATTCAAGAAAAATTAAACTACCTATCTCCTAAAGAATATAGGGAACAGATGATTTAGGTGCTTTGATATGTGTCCTGTTTTCGGGGGTTCACTTCAATCAAAGACAATGTCTTTTTTAGTTTTATATTTGTACTTGTTGTACTTGTAGAACCTTTAAAGTAAGATCTAGTACAATTTTTTCACGAAGTGTATCAAATGTTTCGTTTAATTCTGTTGGACAAGGGGAAAAGTCTAATTCAAAGAAATTAGCGCTGACTAATTCGCAATATGGTTGTTCGTTATAAACAACTGCATTTTCGAAGAAGTATTTGTCTAAACGTGGTAAATCACCGTTTTTTGGATTAATAAAGTGAGATGTTGTATCTGAGGAAGATGCTATTAAAGCTTGTGTTAAAAAATCACCATCTGCTAAGTCTGCAAAACCAGAAAATGGAACATTTGCAATGCGATCAAATAGCACTGAATCGCATCCACTACCTGCATATTCAATGTTTTTACGAATAAATCCTTGTACAAATAATTTTGCTCTTGTAACTCGGCGGAAATTTGTGCCTGTTACTGGAGTAAATGCTACAGGAACCAATTTACATTGTGTTAAAAATACGTTTTTTAACACACGTTTAATCTCAGTCGCCGCAGGTTCTAATGAAATATCGGATTCTACAACAATTTGAATTGTTCTTTCTGCTAATACAACTGGTATTTTTACAATTGGTGCTGGAGTAAGAATTGGTGTTGCCGCTTGATCGCTTAATGGGGTTTGAGTTTGTCCTGCTGTTTGACATGGTACATTAATTGGGCATTGTTCACTCATATTTTATAATCTCCTTTATAAAAAAAATTTAGAGTTTTTTAACTCTCTTTACTGTATATGTACTTTTTCTATTAATGCGTGGGTTTGTATCATAGTCACTTTTATCATTTACAAAGTAAGGGATTCATTTCCTCTTGATAGTTAAAAACACATAAATTAATATACGAAGCCTATACGAATATCTACCTAGATAAAATAGAATTTCTTGACCTTTTCATGATAGAACTAATAAGAATGATACAATTAATTTTTTAAAGAGTCTTTTTATTCTATCTAGCAAAGGGTATATTTAATATTAATCATTTACCCACTTAATAATATCCACCAAGCAGAACATCACAATTATTACCCCCTTCTATAAAAAATAAAAACCGACTAAAAAAGCCGGTTTTTGTAACCAATAAATTGCAAAATCTCGTCATCAGGCTTTTCCTTTAAATTCTTTATGTTGTACAATTCGTACAAATCCCTATTCATTCACCTATTATCCACAACATAAGTATCATACGCCTTATCAAAAACATATCCTAGCTTTTCTGCTAGTTTGGCAGATGTACTATTCGCTGCATCCCAGTTTGGATATATACCCTTTTCTAAACAATCCAATATAATAGCTGTACTAGCTACAGTCGCCAAACCTTTTCTTCTATGGTTCAGAACAGTAGCAATTTCAATTTCAATCCCATCATCATAAATACTATACGATGATGCACCGCATACAACTTCTCCTTTATACAAAATACTATAACCTATGCCACGATTTACATAATCTTTTATTGATTGAAATTGACTTGTAAAATCTTCAGAAAGCTTATGTAGTGTAGGATTTTTTGCGATATGCTCATCTATTTTTTTTAACTCATATCCTTTTGGAAGTGTTGATATAAAAGATTTTAATTTTGAACGATCAAAAACTTCCGAATTACGTTTGAATTTATAGCGTAAAAACTTATCTATTTTTCTTTCATAAAATGTTTCTAAACACTTTTTCCACTCTTCACTATTTACAATTACTAACATTCTTTCAGGAATGTTACGTAATAACTCTTCTGTTTCTTTCACATTTAGATCTCCAGCGTAAAATGTGAAAATTCCTACTGTAACTTGCGCTACTGTCGGATTTTCAAGATCGTTTACCCAGGCTGTTCCCATATGTCCTTGTAAATAAGAAAATAAAACAACATTATTAAAATCTTCGAACATAGAAACTAATTTTTTTCTTGTATGTATATTCGCTTCATATATCATTTACATTCCTACTTTCTATAAAATCAATATAACTCTATATTTCCATGAAGTAACTTATGTTTCTGTTTTTTTACACATTCACCTATTAAACTTAAATTTCTAACAATTGTAAATAATTCGCAAATATAAAATCATTATAACATTTAATCAAAAAAGAAAAATTCACTTTTTCGATTTTAAAATACACATCTGTAAATGCAAGGTATGAGGTATTTGTTGTAACGGATGTATCTGGAACTTTTAGTAAACAAGTTGCTGATGCCGCTCTTATACGTATGGCCCATGGAGGAGTCCAACTAATGAACTGGTTTAGCGTTGCAGCAGAATTACAGCGTGACTGGCGAAATGATGTTGAAGGTTTCGGATCTTTACTTGCTAAGCATCTTCCAAGTTATCAAAATATCATCGGAAGCTATATGGGAGCTCAAAAAGAATTTAGTAAATAAATTACTCAATCCTTGATTAAACTTGATATCAATTTTAAATAACTATGTAAACTCAATAAAGATTACCAATAGCCCTTTTCTTACTTACTTTACAAATATTGTATGACCTCCTTCATTACATTTAAATACACTTAAATTATATTTCCCTAGCTTTACTGTAGTGGGTCCCTTCATAATTTATTGTAAAATACCGTACCATAATAGGAAGTTTCACATAGCGATTAATAGTACAACTAACCGCCCTATTTACTTCTAACATTCATATTAACAATGCGATTTTTTCGTTACTACAATCCACCTAGTATATGTAAAAAAACCTCATTAAACACTGTGGACAGACATTTCCAAGGAGACTAAAATCCTCTTCAATAAATTTAACTTTCGTTTTACAATTACAAACTTTTCCTATTCGATTCGCATCAATCTTTGAGCAATCTACAAAAATAACCTCACTGTCTTCTTGTACAAATGGTACGATACTTTTCATCTTGTTAAATGACAGGAAATAGGATACAACAATTTCGTTTCGACTTACACTCCACTTACATTCCATCCCTTTATGTTTTTATCTAATACATATAATATGAGCAGAAGATAAGAAAAGCTTGGACAATATAACTTTAACGTAAGGATATAGTTACCTACTCATAACATTGATAAGGAATTTACACCAATAATAAGTAATAACACATAATTTTTGCTATAAATGCATATAACAATTTCATCTTTCAATAAAAAAGCGTTATAATGAGATGTAGCCTCTACGATTACGTTATAAAGGAGATTAAAACTATGGCTAAAATTAAAGTGTACCAAGCAAAAGAAGAAAATATGGAAGCAGTAAAAAACATCATTGATGTTGAGGAGCAAAATCCAACTGCTGAAAATCTACAAAATCTATACGCATGTGTATTAGATACTGAAGATATGGCATTGCCTGAATCATATATTGAAGAAGATATCTTAATTGATTCTATAGAAGTTATGGTTAACGCTTCTCAAAGCAAGCTAAGAGACTTAGGTACATACGATGTAATCGAAGTTCAAAACAAAGGTAAGAAAACACAAATTTTATTATTAGCAGACGAAGAATACGAAATTATCGAAGGCTAATCTGAATCCTTACATATGAAAAAAGCTCCTTTCAAAATTGAAAGGAGCTTTTTCTTTACGCTTTTGATGTTTCGCTTTTCACCTTATTTTGTTCTTTCTTTAATACCATACGCTCATTTCCCATAAAGAAAATGAATACGAATGCTAAACCAGCTGGTACCAATGCCCACATAAATGTTTGAACAATCGAACTAGAAAGAGCATCAATAATTTTATCTAATATTTGCCGCGGAATTTGAGACCTTGCAGATTCTGATAATATAGCTCTTGAATCTCCTAATGCGTTTGTATCCATTCCACCGCTCATACCTTTAAACGCTTCTTCTAATTGATCTTGGAAACCGGTTCTTTGGATCATTCCAAAGATTGTAATACCAAGTGTCATACCTAATGAACGAATGAAGTTACTCGTTGAAGTCGCAGACCCGCGTTGTTCCATACCGAAGTTGTGAATAGCTGCCATACTTAGTACAGAGAACGAGAAACCAACTCCAAATCCGATAATAATCATATAAACCGTTAATAATGCACGACTTGTTTCTGGCGTTAACGTGCTTAACAAGAATAATCCAATTAGCATAATAACAGCAGAAATAATCATAATGTTTCGGTAACTAAGTTTTGTCGTTAAGAATCCGCCTAACTGCGCTGTTACGACTGAACCTAACATCATCGGTAAAAGTAATAATCCTGAGTTTGTTGCGGTACCACCGTATACACCTTGAATAAATAATGGAATGTACACAGTTGCTGACATAAAAGCAGCTCCGTAACATAATGCAATAATTGTACTCATTCCGAATAAGCGTTGTTTAAACATCTCAAATGAAATAATTGGCTCTTCTACTTTTCGTTCAATGTAAATAAATGCGATTATTAAAATAGCGAATCCACCAAATAAACTTAAAATAAAGCTAGAATCCCAATCATATTTTTGTCCGCCTAATTCTAGGGCAAACATTAAACAAACTACTGCACCAACTAAAGTAATTGCGCCAAACCAATCAATTTTTTGTTCTCTATGAACTCGTGACTCTTTATAAAAGAATGTAATAAAAATAAGTGCTAAAATGCCAAGTGGTAGGTTAATGTAAAATACCCAGTGCCAACTAATGTAATCTGTAATATATGCACCAAGTAACGGACCGAAAATACTTGATAAACCAAATACTGCTCCGAATAAACCACCCATTTTCCCGCGCTTTTCAGGAGGGAAAATATCAAAAACGATAGTAAACGCGATCGGCACTAATGCCCCGCCGCCAATACCTTGAATAGCACGATAAATACCTAACTGTGTAATATTCTCAGCAGTACCACAAAGTGCCGAACCAATCATAAAGACGATTAAACCGAAAATAAAGAATCTCTTTCTACCATACATATCTGATAGTTTTCCGAAAATCGGCATACCTGCCATTTCTGCGACCATATAGGCAGAAACGACCCATACAAAGTTTTCTAGGCCTCCTAAGTCACCAACGATCGTTCCCATCGCTGTTACGACAATGGTGTTATCCATTGATGCCATTAAAATACCTAGCAATAAGCCCGCCACAACAAAGCCGAGCTTATTATTCTTCTCAACCATAACCTTGCTCTCCCTCGTACTACTTATATTTGTTTATGTTCTTTTACGACCGCATTACCTTTTTGATTAAAACTAGTATGATATTCTACAACACTAATTTCACATCCTGGACCAATTGTAACGTTATTTCCTCTTACAACTTCAGCAATTGTATGTTCTAAATAAATATCATCCCCTTCAATAATTGATGTTTGGAGGCTTCCAGCATGACTTGTAAAAGGAATAAATCTCGCTTTTTTACGAACGGTAATCTTTTTACCACCAATTTCTCTCACTTTGCTTCCTTCATAACGAAGTGAAATTTGAATATTTTCCGCATTTAGTAATCCATCACTTTCAAGACCACCTGTCAGTGATAAATCTTCTACTTCAATATCTCCCTTCACATTTAAAGCACCTTTCACATCTACGAAATCACCAATGAACTTTCCTTTAACTTCTATCATACCTCTAACTTTTATTTTTTCAATATGAGCATCACCATGCAATTGTGTATTACCATATACTTTTACATATTCCGCATCTACATTTCCTTGTACTTCACTATCTCCATATACGACATAATTTTTAACTTTCATATTACCGCGTACATCACTCGTGCCATACGTTTTAAATTCATTGCAACTCATATCATTAGAAATTGTTCCTTCACCGCGAATCTTTACTTTGTTATAATCTCCGCCTGCTGAACTGCCAGAACCATTTACTGTGAGACTATGTTGATGTTCCATACTAATTTCTCCCTCCCATTAAACCTGCTTAATTTCTTTCACATTTGCACTTTTATCTACAGTAAGAACACCAGTATATTCAATGAGTTCAATCTCACAATTCGGTCCTACTGTAACATTGTTTCCTCTGACCGTTTTTATGTGAGCATAATCTATATCGATATTGTCACCTTCTAGTAGTTCAGCTTCTAACTGCAAACCAAATACTGTTTTAAATAGTCTACTAAAAGTACTCAATCTATGTCTTACTTTAATCGTTTGACCACCAATCTCTTTTGCTCTACATGTACCGTGAATATTTATATGAATCTCATCTGCACTTAATAATCCACCAACTGTAAATTGTCCTTCTGAAGAAAATGTATCAACTTCACAATTACCATCAATTGTCGCTTGACCGTTGATTTTAAATTCTTCACCAGTGACATTTCCACCTATCGTACCTTTTCCTGCAATTTTTAAACTGGTCGCCTTCACATCTTGAGTAATTGTTGCTTTTCCATCAATTCGCATCGTTTCTGTATTAACAGTACCATCAACCTTACCTGATCCACTAATTCTTGCATTGCTACTTTTCAAATCACCAGTAACTGCACCGTAACCATTACATTCAAACTGGTCACATTCAACGTTTCCATTCACAGTTCCTTTTCCATTTAGTTGTACTTTATGAAACTCACCGCCATTCGATGAACCGTAACCGTTTATAATTAAATTTTCTGTACGCATTATTTCTCCTCCACTACAACAGTTTAGTTTTTAATGCTTCGGTATATTTCGTAATTGCTTCACGTAAAACAATTTTTGTTCCCTTTTCAAAAATTAAATCGTCCACGTTTGAAACTAAGAAACATGTAGAAATCCCTAACTTTCGAACGATAATTAAGTCGCAAATTTTATGCTTAATTGCTTCATAATTTTCTCGTAAAACCTGTAGAACCATTTTTCCTTCTTCTAAACTAATCTCTCCCGATTGTAGTAATTCTTCTAACATATACAAATAAAGAATATCTACAAATTGAAAGTCTGCCGTTTTGTTCGTTTGCTCTATGAAGAATTGTAAAACAGGTTCTGATGTAATCCCTTTACGAATGAGATCTTCTTTCGTTAAAAAAATCTCTGTTACACTTGGCGAAAACATATTTGCTAATTCATCTAGTGATAAATCCTCTTTCATCGTTTGGATTTTATCAATACGCTCTAATATTTTTTCTTTCGGAAAAAATGTTTCCTGACCCGTGAATGTTGACTTTCGTACAAACCAATCTTCCGGTATTAAATTTTTTCTTTTCCACCTATATAACTGTCCGTATGAAATACCAGTTAGTTCTAATAAATCTTTTTTTGAAATCAAATCTGTACTCAACTGTATAACACTCCTTCCTAATAACAATGTAACATAACACTGTTACGCTGTAAATAGGCATTCAACATAAGTAGCGTAACAATGTGTAAAACAAACTTCATTTTTCATACAAAAAGGTTCTTACGCATCTTACTAAAATGCATAAGAACCTTTTTATATCAAGACTTAAACCATATTTCATAAAAATCAATCCAACCTTGTGAATTAATCATTATATTTTGTACTTTTTCATGTGTACTTACCTCTTGTTTGTTACGATATAAAGGAATAATATGAATTTGGCGTAACAAAGTGTACTCAAGATCGCGTAACAGTGTACTCCGTTTCTCTAATTGATTTTCTGTAAAATAAGGTTGTAATACTTCATTAAAATTTATATTGCTATGCTGATGAATAAAACTGTTTTTTGTAAGAAACATGTATAGTAGACTATCTTCTATCCGTTCACTAATCGTTGCACTATCATGCATGATATCAGCTTTTTGTATCGTACTTACTTGCAACAAATCTTCTATTTCAAGAAAATTGATTTCTATATTAACCCCAAATTTCACACACTCTTTTTGTATCCAGTGCGCATCTTCAACGTGATCTCGTCCTTTAAATGTATAAAGTTGTAACACTTCATTATGATAAGTACTTCTTTTAATTAAACTTTCTATATCTTCCTCAATTTTTACTATGCTGTCACTTGCTAATATCAACTCCTTTGCGACTTCTCCACGTTCTCCGCCGAGTTCTTGAACAATTGTATCGCCATGAATGATTTTATATAGTGCCTTCCGAAACAATTCATCTTGCATTGGCCCTTCTTTCACAAGATTACATGTTAAATATGTCACGTTCGACTCAAGTCGAGACAATTCTTTATTATGTTTTTCTCTATCTTTATACTGCGCTTTTACTAAAACATCATATGTATTTACACTTTGTTCTACATTCCATAACTCAACTCGATCTAGAAAAGGTCTCTCTCGAAAATATAAATGATGGGCTTCTAGTATAAACAGATTTTCATTACTTTTATATAATTGAAAAGGTCCTGTACCAATGAAGTTTCCTACTTCATCTTCTCTTACGATAGAACACTGTTCTGCACTTAGCATATGTAAAAACATCCTATTTTCCGTATGTAATTGAATTTCTACAACATATTCATCTACTGCACGGAAACTTTCAACATGTTGTAACATCCAAGAGTGCGGGTTGTTTTTAGCTTTCATAAATCGATTTAATGAATATATAACATCATGTGTAGTAAGTCGTTTTCCATTATGAAGGTGAACTCCTTTTCGTAAATAAAACGTCCATATCTTTTCAACATCATTATATTCCCAGTGAAAAGCAAGTCTTGGCTCTATAGAATTTGTTTCCTCGTTTACATATACAAGTGTATCAAAAATATGTTTAACCATGTGGCATTCCGAGCGCATCGTAGCGTATACAGGATCTAAGGAAATATTTAAATTCATTTGCACTTGCAAACGGAGTACATCTTTTCTACCTTCGAATGTCATTTCAATTTTATGACCAAATATAGAATCAACCCAAGACTGATATTCTCTCTTTACTGATGGAAAATGTGCGCTATAGCGTTCCACAAATGAGATCCCGCTTTTCACATCCCCTTTTTTCGTTATTTCTTTTCCTCTATCTAAAATTAATGGCGTCGGATGCTTTTTAAATATTAATTTAGAACGATTTCCTCTCCCGCGACCTGGAAACCAAGCGATCCAATGTAACTCTTCTAATTTTTTTATAATTAATTTACTATTACGCTCTGTACAAAATAAAGTTTCAGATATATTTTGCACTGTTATTTCTAATTGTTCTCCTTCTCGTTTCCCTTTCCCATAGGCAATCCATAGTTCAATGTATTGATCTAAAATAAACATCATAATCCCCCTAAAAGGTGAAAAATACTCCCTTTTATTTCTACCCTTTTTCCATTTCTCCTTTCATTTTATCATTTCAATATAGAAAGGAGGAAATCATATTGAACCATCTCTTACTACGTTACAATAAACCTATTATCATTAGACTGTGTGGTGAATTATTAACCCGAACAACGGAATCAATGTTAGCTCTCATTATGATTATATACGTTAATAAAATGTTAAACGGCAATATAATGATGACTATGCTGATTTTCGGACTACAACCACTTTCAGACATTGTCTTTACACTTATTGCTGGAGGCGTTACTGATAAATATGGGCGAAAAAAAATTATGTTACTCGGCTTATTGCTGCAAGGTGTTGCAATCGGTAGTTTCGTTTTTGCTCAATCCGTTTTTATATTTGCACTGTTATATATCATTAATGGAGTTGGTCGATCCTTATATATTCCCGCTCAGCGTGCACAAATTGCTGATTTAACAAAACAAAAGCAGCAAGCAGAAATATTTGCTCTCCTGCAAACGATGGGAGCAATTGGATCCGTAATCGGTCCTTTAATTGGTGCTATCTTTTATACTACTCACCCTGAATATTTATTTATGATGCAAAGTATTACACTTATGATATATGCAATAGTTGTTTGGACGCAGCTCCCAGAAACTGCTCCAGCAATTACAACGTCAAAACAAAAACTTGAAGTAGCATCATCTCCAAAACAATTTGTACACAAACATTACGCCGTATTTGGACTTATGGCTTCTACACTTCCTATTAGCTTTTTCTATGCACAAACTGAAACAAACTATCGTATTTTCGCAGAACATGTATTTCCGAATTTCGTATTCATACTCGCATTTATTTCAACCTGCAAAGCCATTTTGGAAATCATTCTACAAATTTTCCTCGTAAAATGGTCTGAACGATTTTCCATGACGAAAATCATCCTTATTTCTTACACCTGCTATACAATAGCTGCAATTGGATACGGGTATTCAGCGACTATCTCGTCTCTATTTTTCACATTACTCTTTTTAGTCATTGGAGAAAGTATTGCTTTAAACCATTTACTTCGATTCGTTTCAGAAATTGCTCCAAGTCATAGACGCGGAATGTACTTTTCGATTTACGGTATACATTGGGATATTTCAAGAACTTGTGGTCCTTTTGTTGGAGCACTGTTATTAAGCAATTTTAGCGGTAGTACTCTATTTTACATTTGTGCCTTCTTCTTAACAATTGGCGGAATCATTCAAGCATTTTTTATTCAGTCACTGGAAAGAAACAAAGTAAAAGAGCTGTCCCTATAGGAACAGCTCTTTCATTTAACCTGCCATTTTATTAATACTATCCTCCGGTGAAAACACAGAAATATGATGTACTTTACCCGTTGATTTTGGAATAACAAATTTCAATTCAAATTGATTATTTACTTTATAAACGTATATTTTATCATCACCATTTACTTTAACCGATGCTGGTGTTCCTAAAGCCTTTTCGATTTCTTGTAACGTAATCGATTTTAGTTCTGCATGGTAAGAACGAACATCAAAAACTTGAGATCCTTTATTAAATCCGAACGCAACATTTTTTTTTGTAAAAGTCACGTACATCCCGTTTCCTGCTTGCTCAGTTTTATCTGCTTTCCCCCATGCCTTCTCTATTTCTTCAATATCACCTGTATGTGCTGCGTACGAAATGTTAGGTACTTTACCTTCTTTCGCTTGTTTAAATAACTCTTTAACATAGTTAATTGATTTTTGGTTAAGTGCTGTATTTTTCGAATTAGAATCTGTTGAAGGCTTTGCTGAATTTTGATCTTTTGGTTTTTCCACAGACTCTTTCTCTTTTTTCGAAGCGGTGTCCTCATTATTTTTACTCGTTTCCGATGTATCGTTCTTTTTTTCCGTACTATTTTCAGATTTTAAATTAGTTTGTTTCTTTTCCTCAGCGTTATGACACGCGTTTAAAGCCGCTACACACGTTAAAGTTAGAAACAATAAAAGCACTTTCATATATACTTTCATCATTTTCAGCTTCCCTCTTCAACATATTCACTTTTATAACCATTCCATTACACTACTCTTCAAATGCTTCAGGGTGCATATCATAATACTTATTCAAGTTATATAATTATATATCATTGCTTCCTGAAAAGTTTTAAAAAATCGGAATTGTATTATTAATCATCTTATTCATCTCCTTGTATATACCTTCTTCCTTTATTTATTACAATCCTTCTATTTTAACTTATAAATAACTGTCACAAAATTCACTTTAAATAACAACAGGAGAAGTGTCGTTACACAAAAAAGTTCTTTATTAAAATGTAGTTTTTATACTATTTTTTAATAAAGAACTTTTTACATCTCATCATTATATACAATTATTAAAAATCTTTCCTGCACAGTATGAAGTAGAAAATACATTTGTTTTTTGAATACAAAGTGATATTTTGCTTCATTCCTTTACTCTCAATGATTTAAAAAGCATATAATCCATATTAAAATTTTTCTAATTTCCATCATCATAGTAAACAATACAAATGACTTGCACTAGTATATATTCTTCCTAGAAAACAAATTTCTTCTATTCATTTTATGCAAGAAAGTGAATAATCAAAGGGGCAGTTTTGAAAATTCAATCCCACTCTCAAAAATCAAAATCATATCTATTTAAAACACATCTAAAATTATTATATTTTTCTCTTACTAAAATTACACAAATTCCCCAATAATCCCTCTCCAAAAAGTTAAATCTTTTGTTAATTTTCAACCCTAGCAATGTTGAATTCATAAAAACTTTTTTTCCTCCTAAAACTGCTTTAACTAATTTTTTAAGTTCAAGTATATTAGGAAGGTTTTCAACGTATCAATTCATGTTTGTTCTATTTTTTGCATGTATAAAATTAAGAAGTTGTATATAATCATTTTCTTGCCCAATATCAAATCTTTTTCCATCAATAATTTTGCCATACACGTTCTTTGTCTTAAGTAAAGACTCTATTGCATCAGTTAGTTGATACTCACCTCCATGCCCAGGCTCAATCTTTTTTAACAACTGGAATATATTTGGCGTAAAAATATATCGGCCGACAACAGCAAGATTAGATGGAGCATTTGCTTTCGGTTTTTCAACAATATTTGTAATCTGAATATAATCTCCCTTAACACTATCCCCCTTAATAATCCCATATTTATCTAAATCTTCATCTGGTACAGTATGGATACCTAATACACTACTTTTTGTCTCTTCGTATATCTTAATTAACTGATTTAAGGGCGTTTCTTTATTAGAAATTATGATATCATCTGGCAAAAGCACAGCAAAAGGGTGATTACCAATAAATGTTTCTCCTAATTTTATTGCTTCACCAAGTCCTTTCGCATACGGCTGTCTTACATAATGGATTTGAACGTTAGGGATATTGTATTTTTTTAATAATTCGACCTTTTGTTCCCTTTCTAAAAATGCCTCTAGTTCTAATGAATAATCAAAGTAATCAACTATTAAGTTCTTTCTACTTGAAAGAATGATTAATATTTGTTCAATCCCTGACTTCACAGCTTCTTCTACAATATAATGAATTGCAGGTTTATTACCAATCGGAAACATTTCTTTCGGAACTACCTTTGTAATAGGAAGACTTCTTGTACCATAACCAGCAGCTGGAATGATCGCTTTTTTTATCATCCCCCTCTCCCCCCTTCTTCAACATGCTTTCAATACTATATTCAGTAGAACCCTTAACCGCGCATCACAAATTTAAAAAAGGCTCCTATCTTACATCGTTTGTACGAATAGGCCTTTTCCTATGTCACCATTTTAACTTGTCCGCTAATATACTGTAAAAACTAGTATTAACTATAGAAAGGTGATTTGCCGTATGAATATATGTATTATAGGATCTGGTTATGTTGGACTCACATCGGCAGCAGTTTTAGCCGATTTGGGGCATTCTATTATTTGTGTCGATAAAGATCATAATAAAATCCAAGCTCTTCAGAACGGAGAATGCCCAATTTACGAACCTGGTTTAAAAGAACTTATTTACAAGAATCGAAAACAACTAAAATTCCAGCATGATATTAGTCTAGCTATACAACAATCATCAGTTATTTTTATCGCTGTAGGAACTCCTTCTACCCCCAGTGGAAAGACAGATTTAAAATATTTATACTCTGTTATTGATTTATTAGTTCCAACAATAACATCCTATAAAACAATTATTACCAAAAGTACAGTTCCACCTGGAACAAATCAACATTTATATGAAATGCTCATCAAAAATGGTGTACCGTCATCTCTATTTAATATTGTTTCTAACCCAGAATTTCTCCGTGAAGGATCTGCTGTTCAAGATATGCTTTTTCCAGATAGAACTATTATTGGTATCCAAAAAAATGATACAAAGTCATTAGAAGTTATGCAGAATATTTATAAAAAAATCAATGCTCCATTCATTTGTACTGGCTTAAGCGAAGCGGAATTAATTAAATATACAGCCAATGCATTTTTAGCTACAAAAATATCCTTTATAAATGAAATCGCCCGAATTTGTGACGCGTACCACATTGATATTAATGAAGTGGCAAAAGGAATTGGCTACGATTTTCGAATTAATCCCCATTTTCTTCAGGCGGGAATGGGATATGGAGGATCGTGTTTCCCTAAAGATTTACATTCACTCATATATACAGCAAATGATAAACAGGTAACAGTTCCTATTTTAGGAGCTGTACAATCCATTAATTCTACACAGATTGACCTCTATATTGAAAAAATTAAAAATGTCATAAAAGTACACTCTTCAAATAAAGTAACAATTTTAGGAATTTCCTTCAAACCAGACACTGATGATATTCGTAATTCACTTGCTGTAGAACTTCTTGAAAAATTACTTCCTCTTGGTTACAACCTTCATGCGTATGATCCAAAAGCTTCTCTTCCTCTACATTTGAATAAACAAGTTACACAACATAAAGAACTAAAATCCTCAATCACAAATTCTGATTGTATTATTCTTGCCACAGAATGGGATGAATTTAAAAAACTTAATTGGCAAGAAGTCAAACAATTAATGAAAGGATGCACGATTGTGGATGGACGAAATTGTATTGATAAAGATGAAATAGAGCAGTACAATTTACGCTATATAGGAGTTGGTCGCCCATGAAAATACTTGTAACAGGAGCCGCCGGTTTTATTGGTTCTCATTTATGTCAAGCATTACTTGAGAATAAGTCATATCATGTAGTTGCTATTGATCAATTTATTGGCCCTACCCCACTGACTTTAAAAACAGATAATATTCGGACCCTCCAGAAGAATCCACGATTTCAATTCATTAGAGAAAATATATTAACTACAGATTTAACCAGCCTATTAAAAGATGTAAAAGTCGTTTATCATCTAGCTGCTATTCCTGGTGTAAGAACAAGCTGGGGAAAAGATTTCCATCCTTATGTAACCAATAACATACTTGCTACACAATATTTACTTGAAGCATGCAAAGAGATACAGTTAGAGAAATTTATTCATATATCAACATCTTCTGTTTACGGAGAAAAATCTGGTAGAGTTTCTGAAGACTTATTACCGAATCCACTTTCTCCATATGGTGTCACAAAATTAAGTAGTGAACACCTATGCCATATTTATCACAAAAATTTTCATATACCAACTGTGATTTTAAGATATTTTACTGTTTACGGACCCAGACAACGACCAGACATGGCATTCCACAGGTTAATTAAACAAATACTAGAAGATAAACCTCTCACAATATTTGGCGACGGAACACAAACACGTGATTTTACCTATATCGATGACTGTATACGAGGAACCATAGCTGCTTTAGAGACAAGCGAACATATAGTAGGAGAAGTTATAAATATTGGTGGAACAGAACGATCTTCTGTTTTGAATATCATTTCTACACTGGAAAAAATATCAGGTAAGTCAGCAAATAAAATTTTTCTGAAATCAATTCCTGGCGAACCAAAACAAACATGGGCAGATATATCTAAGGCTAATAAATTATTGCAATATCGTCCTGTTGTTTCTTTAACTAATGGATTGGAAGCAGAATATAAGTATATAAAACAACTCTATAAAGGAGACTAGTTCATGAAAATCGCATATATATGTACTGAAAAATTACCTTCTCCAGCAATTAGAGGTGGTGCAATTCAAATGATGATTGATGGAGTATCCCCCTATATATCACAAGGATTCGAACTTACTATTTTCTCCATTTCAGATCCGAGTCTTCCGAAACAATCAACACAAGATAATATTCATTACGTGTATTTCCCTCAAATAAATTATGAACAGAATGTTATCAAGGCACTTCAATCCAATACCTTTGATATTATACACGTTTTTAATCGTCCCAAAAATATTCCCCTATATAAACAAGCCTCTCCAGACAGTAAATTTGTATTAGGCCTTCATAACGATATGTTTGCTGAACACAAAATGTCCATTCCTGAAGGCAACTTCATTATTGAAATGGTTACAGCTATCGTTACGGTTAGTAACTATATAAGAGAAACGGTAATTGAAAGATTCCCACAAGCTGAACATAAAATTTCGATTGTTTACTCTGGTGTAAACATAAAAACATCTCCTCCAATTTGGACACGCAAAGGACAAGAAATTAGAAATGAATTTCGGAAAAAATACGCTATCCAAGATAAAAAGGTGATTCTATTTGTTGGGAGATTGACCAAAAATAAGGGACCAGATATACTCATCCATGCCATGAAAGAGATTGTTAAAGTCCATGAAGATGCGGTACTCGTTATAGTTGGAGGTAAATGGTTTAGTGATAACAGAGTAAATAAATATATAAAAAAATTGCATAAACTTGCTAAACCTATTAAAGAACATATAATTTTCACTAAATTTATACCAGCAGATCAAATTCATAATATTTTTTTAATGGGAGATATATTTGTTTGTAGCTCGCAATGGCATGAGCCATTAGCACGTGTTCATTACGAAGCAATGGCTGCTGGAATCCCCATTATTACAACAAACCGTGGTGGAAATGCAGAAGTTATAACAGATGAACATAACGGCTGTTTAATTGAACAATATGATAACCCAAAAGAATTTTCTAGACTTATCCAAGGTTTGCTATCTCAACCAGAATTCGCAAAATTAATTGCTCAAAATGGTAGGCAGATCGTTGAAAAAAGCTTTACATTTAAGCATACAGCTAATAAGTTAAAACAAGTATATAATCAAGTAACAATACCCACAAACCAACCTGTAAAAAATCTCCTGCGGCCACTTAAAATTCAATTTATATAAAATGAGACTTTAAACAGTATTTTTCCACTTTTTTCAATTTTACCACTCAATCTTTTACAGAATGTGGGATAAAATTAAACTTATTGAAGGATGCAACTCAATTTCCTATTTACCTCAACCTCTCATTTTGTATTTTAATTTCATAAAATGAACAAAAGTATAAGAAAAATCGCCCCTAAGATTGAAGTGAACCCGAATAGTGGCACATGAAAAAACACCTCCTGAATTCGCATACTAAGTATGCAAATTCAATGGAGGTGTTTTTCGTTTGAAGACAAGAGTTCATTATCCAGAAGAAATAAAATGGAAAGTGGTTGAGATGAAACAGGATGGTTATTCAAATCGTACCATGTATTTATCAACGATTATGGATGCCTTTAATCGTGAAATTATTAGTTATGTCATCAGTGAGTCACAAACACTGACATTAGCGATGAAGACATTAAAACAAGCAATGAGAGGACGAAAAGTAAAAGATGTGATCCTTCACTCGGATCAAGGGAGTATTTATACAGCGAAGGGATTTCAAGCATGTGTCAAAGAAAACGGCATTATCACCAGCATATCCCGGAGAGGAAATTGCCATGATAATGCCGTTATGGAAAGCTTCTTTGGTCATTTAAAAAGTGAAGCTTTCTACTCACAAAAGATAACAAAAGTATCCAACACAACTGTGCGAAAGATTGTGCTAGAATACATTCATTACTACAATTGTGTGCGAATTCAAGAAAAATGAAACCACCTATCCCCTAAAGAATTTAGGGAACAGATGGTTTAGGTGTTTTGATATGTGTCCCGTTTTCGGGGTTCACTTCAGATAAAGGGGGGATTTTTCTTATGCATCGTCTTCTTCGTCTTCTTCGTCTTCTTCGTCCTCTTCTTCTTCGTCCTCTTCTTCTTCGTCTTCTTCGTCTTCGTCTTCGTCCTCTTCTTCTTCGTCTTCTTCTTCTTCTTCTTCTTCCTCTTCTTCGTCTTCGTCTTCTTCGTCTTCGTCCTCTTCTTCGTCCTCTTCTTCTTCGTCTTCGTCTTCGTCTTCGTCCTCTTCTTCGTCTTCGTCTTCGTCTTCGTCTTCGTCTTCGTCCTCTTCTTCTTCGTCCTCTTCGTCTTCTTCGTCTTCGTCTTCGTCCTCTTCTTCTTCGTCCTCTTCTTCGTCTTCGTCTTCGTCTTCGTCCTCTTCTTCTTCTTCCTCTTCGTCTTCGTCCTCTTCTTCTTCTTCTTCTTCGTCAGTAAAGGTTATTTCTGTTTCATCAATATATTGAACTTCTACTTCTGCACCAGTATGTGTACCAGATTGAATAACTTCAGCCAAAAGTTTTAATACCTCTTGTATATCTTGATCAGAATTAATACTAAAGCCATTCTCAAAATCTATTTTTATTTTTGCTCTTTTTACATCAGCCATTTACATAACTCCTTCCTTATTTGACTTATATTTAAAATATGCTAGAAAGTAAAAAATGATTGTTGTAATTGCGGACTTTTCATTATTCTTTTTCTTTAAAATATTTTAAATTCCCAGCTATCCACGGTCTTTTTAATGGCTCGTTAGGAGTAATAATTTTTATTTTTATTTTTGGTTTTTCTGGTTCAGTAGTAATGAAATCCGATTGTATGGCTTCCTCTTCAACGATTTGAATATCTTCATCATTTATTTCCTCAACAATGTCCTTAACTATTGTGTTTGTTTTACTGCTTATTGTTTCTAACTCTAGTAATCCCACTATCGGTAACTCCACTAATTCTATATCTTTAATAATCGCTAAATTCTCTAATATAGATGATTCATCAAGTACAATGTCTTTTTGCTTCTCTAATGTTTGCTCATATTCTGACATTTCCCATCCCATTGGTCCTGGTGGAGAAAACATAAATTTTTCTAAGTCTAAAATAGGTATTACTATTTCTTCTGGTTCTAAATTCATTTTCTTCCCCCTCCACTCTTATTCTTGATTTCATCATAAACATCTGAAAATCGAGATAAAAATTCCTCTTTAGAATCTTCCAGTGCAATTATATTTTGTAACGCCCAAATATATTTTTCATCAGACCAAGAACGCTTTTGCCCTAAATAATATTTATGTGCAATTGAACATAATAAATGAGGAAACGTTAAATCCGTCCAAAGTATGCGATATTGTTTTTCTGATAACGGATTTTCTGAATTATAGGCACTCAGCATATGGATTACTAAATCAACATCCCAAACTGACATTTTTTTCATTACTTTATTTAAAATAATACGTAAATCTCTTACTGGTAAATCATTTGTAATAGAATGTAACTCCTTCATAAAAATATCATCATCTATTTCCTCAAATCTTGCCAATGTAAAATCTTGTTGACAAAAACTTTTAGATGCAATTACTTGTTTTGTCCATTCATTATAAAATGGTTCATCAATATCATGTAATGCCCTTTTGGCACGGGCTATCATTTTATCAACATATTCTAAAAACATTTTTGAAAACACATCGTTAGGATAAGATTGTGCTATTCTTTTGTTTCCTTCTAATTCTTGCAATTTCCACCTATATAACTTATGCCATTTTCCTAATCGACTTCTCATTTTACTTTCTTGATGCGGAGTATATCCTTCTGATGCTTGATGAAACTTACCTGCATATATAAGCACTTTTTCCAATTGTTCTTTATTATAATAAATCACTTCTTTTCCTTGATGTTTATCATATAATACATATGCATAATCATCCGCTCCAATACAAAATCCCCCCCTTTTTGTTTGATGCATTTTCGTAATTGGCAATCCTTTTTGAAAAAGATGTAAATGTGCTCCCGCAATAAATAACATTCTTTTCGGCTTCATATGTGCTTGTTTTAATATTTTCAACCCTTCATTTGTCTCCACTTCCCAAACAGTTCTTCCACTTCTACTTGATTGCAGAATAATATTATTTACCTCAAACGGATAAAAACTAAGGATTCTATTTAAATGTTCTTTCTCTAATCCAGCTATTTCTTCCAATTCTCTTCATCCTCCTCTTGAATTCTATAGCACTTCCTTATACACTCCAATTAAATTCATGGCAACACGATTCCAACCAAAATCCTTTTCAACTTTCAAACGCCCATACTTCCCCATTTGAACTCTCTTAGATTCATTATTTAATAGATTAATAATTTTCTCTGCATATGCATCAGGATTCTCGAAATCATCGACAATATAGCCATTTTTCCCTTCTTCAATTACTTCAGGGTTACCACCTCGATTACTAGTGATAATTGGTAATCCCGCCGCCATTGCTTCATAATGTACCCTCGCAAGAGGTTCTTGCCACTGAGAAGAACAAACGAAAAGATCTGACACAGCGTACAGTGTTGGAATATCTTTAGGCTTAACAAATTTAATAAAGATTACATTATTTTGAAACATTGCTCCCAATGTATATAAATGTTTTACATAGTTGTTTACATTGTTATCACCAAACCATTTTGAGCCTATAAAAACCATTACAATATCCGGGTTTTTTTCAATGATTTTAGGTAGAGCTTGTAGCAAAATATGAGGTCCCTTTACTTTACTCAGACGGCCAACAAACAAAATCACCTTTTTATTTTGCAAATTCAACTCTTTCTTTACATAATGTTTAACTTCTTTTCCATTGGTAGTCCAAGCAGGATAATATTCATTTAAATCTACACCTGAATACACTGTTTTTGTCTTAGACTTTGCTATCTGAAAACGAGAGGTAATCGTTTCTCCTATATAATCACTAACTGTAATAATTTTTGAAACAGCTTTAATACATGCCTCTCCTTCTTGATCACTCATCTTTTCATACGCAAACATTTCATTATGCACACTTAATACAAATTTTGTCTTTGTTGCCACTTCACTTAAAGACGTAATCCAATTAGGACGATTACATAAATGAACCACATCATATTGTTCATTTCTCAAATGTTCCAGAATATCATGGAGATACCCCTCTTCTGCAAAGCGTATATATCTTACACCACCCTTTTTTTCTTCCGGTTTTAAATTTGGATCTGTTATGGAAATAACTGTTACATCATTTCCTTTAGAGGCAATAATGGAGGCGACGGAATCTATATAAATTTGAATAGCCCCCCCTCTTACGGCAGGTACAGGTAGCTTTTCAGTAGAAATTATTGCAATTTTCATTTTTTACCCTCCCTATTTCATAAAAATACAATTCTTTTCAATATATGTTACGGAATAAGCTTTATCATTGTGAATTATTCATTGTTTTTTCTATTCTTTACAATCAAAATTAGGCAAAATATCACTTTTTTATTTTAAAGGCGAATGTCTCGAACAAAATTGGTCATGCACCATAAAGTAATAAGAGAATACAAAAGGATGGTGACATATTTGGAAATTCAAAATGAGGAAGCGGCATATATACTATCACCTGAAGAAGAGAAAAAATTAATATCATTAGCGGAAAGCATGATTAAACATTGGGATATTCATACAACTACAATCGAGCTTATACAAGGTGGTCAACTTGCTCTAGTGTGGAAAATTCATACCTCAGATGGACCATTTTGTTTAAAAAGAATTCATCGCCCTGAAAAGAAAGCTTTATTTTCAATTCACGCTCAAGATTATCTTTCTAAAAAAGGCATGCGTGTTCCAAATATAATTCCTAATAATAAGAACCAACTCTATACAAAACACGGTCCATTTTTATTTGTTTTATACGAGTGGATTGAAGGTAGACCTTTTGAACTGACTATGCAAGAAGATCTTGAAATGATTATGAAGGGATTAGCAGATTTCCACTTAGCTTCTATTGGTTATAAACCACCACCAGGTATACCTATCTTTACAAAATTAGGTCGTTGGCCTAATCATTATATTAAAAGATTTCAACAAATGGAGGTTTGGAAAAACCTATCTGCAACCTTGATTGATGACCCTTTTTCACAACTATACTTAGCTGAAATCGATCCTTTTATTACAGAAGCAAAACTTACGTATCAACGTTTATTAGAGTCTGAATATCGAAAGTGGACAGAAGAATTACATGTATCCCCAAATTTATGCCACCAGGATTATGGTACAGGAAATTCTTTACTAGATACGAATAATCAAATTTGGGTAATTGATTTAGATACCGTTTCATTCGATCTACCGATTCGGGATTTACGTAAAATGATTATTCCTTTATTAGATACAACAGGTACATGGAACGAAGACCAATTTAACATTATGATTAATGCATATGAATCTGTTTCTCCTTTGACATCTGAACAAAAAAAAATCATGTTTATTGATATGCTATTTCCCTACGAGTTATATGATGTAATCCGTGAAAAATACGTCAGAAAATCCCCACTACTTGCTGATGAACTCGCTGGAGCTATGGAGTATGAAAGAATAAAATCAAATGCCTTAAATATATTAATAGATAAATTTTAAGTCACTTAATTGTACGGTATGATTTATTTGTAAACTACACCTGCAGTTCAAATATATCTTCGAATTTAAATCAGTAGATTGCTTCAATTACAGAAAAAAAGATTTTACATTTCATATGCCTAAATTGAAGACATACGATATTAGAAGTGATGTTCCAATTGAGTTTAATTCAAAATCGCCTTAATCATAATAAGATATCTTTCCTATATAAATAAAAAAGCATGACATAAAATTGTCATGCTTTTTATTTTCATCCAATAGCTTTTTCAGATTTAACTTGTTATTGGACTCTTTTCCCAGTAAAAGACTGCTTTACTTGCAACTAGAAAAATAAATCCTCCACTTCATAAATGACTGAACAAAAGCTGTAAAATCTAATATATCTATCTCTTTATAAAAGTTAAACTGTATTGTCTCTATTGTAATACAAATCAAATCATCCGATTTTCCTTTAAGATTTTGTGTAATTTTCAAATGAATTTAATCGGTGAATCTCAACTTCTTAAAGAATGTAGCGATAACGCTTTTTACAGTTTCAAAATTATTAGCAAATGTATTATCTCCACTTAATGATGTGATAACGGTTAATCCTGCTGCTTTAATAAAATGTTTTACATCTAAGAGCATAGAAATAGCCTCCATGAATTTAGTTACGCTCATTATAACAGAAGTATTGCGACTGAAACATGGAAGGAATAAACAATTGTCCTCCTTAAGAATTTATTTTCTACTCTCAACTTGTTTTAGCGCATTATAAACTGATACGATTTCTTATTGTATAAAGTGAAACTTTAATCAGTGTAGTAGTGTCCATCCCCACTGATTATTAGTTCACACCAATCGGGCTTTTGCGGGCAGTTAGTCTCCCGCCAATCTTCTTTGCTTTACAACTAAACTTTAAGGTGAGAGTCTTACTACTTGTTAATGCGCGATAAATAAAAAAGCTGCCCTATTGTAGGACAGCTTCAAATATGTATGCATGTTACACTTCGATTGACTTACCATCTTCAACAATATGATAAAGTAAGTGCGCTAAATGATGAATCGGACCATACTCTTCCTCTTCCTCATCTGTTTCACCATGGAATTCAAGATCGTTTAAGTATAGTGCTAAAAATTGATAGTATAGTTTTAAATCAAATCCGTAACAAGCACTTGGCTCTTCATGATCTCCTTCATATTGTAACATTAAGTATTGATCATTTCCTTCTGCATCTTCTGCGTCAAAGAATACAAAGAAACCAACGTTTGTATCTAAATCAAATAGATGACGAGTACCTTTTTCTGTCGCTTTATTGAAGTCCTCTTCACTTAGTTTATGTACTGTTGTCGCTTTTGCATTATCTTCTTGGTGGAAATTTACTGTAAATGATTTCAATGCTGACACCTCCTGATTATATAATAGTAGCATAACATATAAAAAGGACTGCTTACAAATGTAAACAGTCCTGCTATATTCATTTTCGTATTGCTCGTAATAAAAAGCTCACAATAAAAATTAAAATAATCGCACCAATTAAAGCTGGAATAATGGCAAATCCACCAATAATAGGACCGAAACTGCCAAGTAATTTCGTACCAAGCCAAGAACCGATAATACCAGCAATAATATTACCAATTACACCGCCAGGTACGTCCTTTCCAGTAATTAAACTTGCAAGCCATCCCAATATCCCACCAACAATTAAAGACCAAATCATATCATAACCTCCTTTATATTTAACCAATCAAAATATAATCAGAAACAATTGCTTACCATTAGTTATGTGACATTTTTCATAAGTTATTCATGCAGCTCAACTATAAGATTTTTTGAGAACAATACACACCGATTGACCAATTTTTTTGGACTAACGATTTATACAGCTTGATATTACACATATTAAGGACAATCAGGCTTCAATATCGTCCGCATAAACGCTTCTTTAAAAGCTGGATAGTTAAAACCAACAGCAATTCTTTGGATTGGCCGATCATCAAACCTTGTTAGTTCAGCTATTTTTCTAAAGTCTCCTACGCTTTGACCCCTTGTCACATCATTTATCAGTGAGATAAACGGCAGAAAATCGTGTATAGGACTTCCGGCAATACCCGGGTATTCTTTTTTATAAAAGTTCTCATAATAAAAATCAATCATTGGTTTAATGAGTTTCGCCTGTCCGGTTCCTTGTTTATCAATAATATTGACCATTTCAGGCGTAATAAGAGCACCCTGTGTTACATTTAACGGATATATGCTAGCGTTTTTCACATATTTCATAACAACATTTGCTGCAATTGGATCACCATAAAAATTCGCTTCAGATACTAGTGTAACATTACCTGGAAATAGGAAAGCGCCTCCCATTATATAATAGGAACAAATACGATCCATTACATTTGGATACAATAAAAATAACGTTGAAAGTGTTGTTAGTCTTCCTGTCGTCACAATAACTATATTTTCTGGACAAGGCTCGATTAATTGAATTAATTCACAAAAATTTTCCCATTTACAAATCCTCATCTCAGGTGGAATAATGGGACCTAAACCGTGATTCCCATGAATTTCAGGGAAAAATAAAAGTTCTTCAGCTGTCATGGTCCTCCTAGCGACTTCAATGATTTTCACATGTGTAGCATAGTACCTTTCTAAAAAATATACATTTTCCGTAACGATTTCCTGCGATACATTCCCGTACTCTGCGACAATATCTTAAATATCTAATTTACATGTTTTATTCGGCTACGGCGTCATCAATACCAAAGTCTCCAAAAAAGATGATTTTCTTATTAACTATCGTCACCCCTCCTCAGCATAATCTACTATTAATATTATGTGAAAAAGACAAGGCGGTGAAACGATGCAAACTAAAAAAGCCGCCTATTTATTGGCGACTTCAATCTTTTTATAAGATAAATATGCTAATACATTTTTACTTGAATCATATTTCGGATTGTTTCCTTTTCTCGGGTCTCTCATATGTGTTTTTTCAAAACCAGGAATGTCCGGCATTTGTTTCATAAATTCAAGCATTTCTTCCTCAGTTCCTTCAATACGTACACGAATCATTATAACTATTCCTCAATTCTCAATTTCTCTGTACTAAGTATATCGTACTTCGGAAAGACTGCAACATATTTATCTTTTTAACGTTGTACTTTTTTTACATGTAAACATAGTCATTTCAGTATAGAACGACTTTACTTTATTATTTTCAAACTGAATATTAAAATATTCCTTCATTTCGTTTGATGTTTTCATCATACATTCTGTTAATTTTTCACGCTTTTGTATAGGAACATCCATCATATCGCACCACCAGTCAAAATCAAATTTCTTATCAAAAGTAAAACATGACTGCATTTGCAAACCGTTCTTTTCTAATAAAGTAATCCATTCTGTTTTTTTCAAAGCTCTTTCATGACTCGGATCTCGCTTTTTTTCTATAAAATTATAAAATGTATCATATTCATTATTTTCTGGCGAAACATTATCTATTAAAATAAATAATCCATTATCTTCCAACGTGCGATTTACTTCATAAATAAATTGTATAGGATTCGTAAAATGATGTGCTGCAATCCGGCATATAATCGTATCAAATACTTTATCAGCAAATGGTAAATTTTCAGCGTTTCCAGCGACAAAAGATACATTTTCATGTCCGTTACTTATAATAAATTTCTTAGCATTCTCTAACATTTTCTCTGTTAAGTCTAATGCAACTACTTCTTTAAACAATGGCGCCAATAAATTTGCAACATGTCCGCCACCGGTAGCAATGTCAAGAAGACGATTATTATGACGAGACTCCACTTGTTGAACTACATATTGTAAATCCAGTCCTTTAGCATGCATTTTACTTTTTACATATTTTTCTGCATTACTACCAAATTGATGCTTTACAAGCTCTTCTTTACTCATGTTATCATCTTCTTTCTATTATTATTTACATATACAAGTCATTTAATTAATTAGTTCTCTTTACATATTTTCAATTCCTCTTTTAGAAGTATTACATATTATTCTTCGTAACAGAAAAATAAAGAAGACTGCGAGAATGAATCCCACAGTCTTTCAAAGTATTTTAAAATTAGCTTTTTAATTTAAATCTTTTCATAAGGTTTCTTTTTCCCCTTCTTCATTTCTAGAAACCAAGCTACCAATAGCATCCGCCGTTACTTCAACTACAAATTCACAAATCCCTGCTACAACTTCTCCAAGTACTTCATCCATCTTTCTCCCCCCTTATTTTATGGAACCTATTTGTAGTATAGAAGACATTGGTTAATGTACACTATCGGAAAAGGTGACATAAACCTTACAGATTTGTAAGCTCTTTCATACCTTTCACTTATCCCCTTTGAAACTCCAAGTATTTTTAACAGACATATAGGTCATCATAATATGAGGGAAGAAATAATCTTGTTAGAGGAGGCGTTTAAAATATACTACGTAAAGTTAATTAAAGGTCAATCATTCTATGCTTTTGATCGTCGTTTTTTAGTATCTCAAGAGGAAGAAGTTTCGGAAAAAACGTATAATTACTTACGCCGAAATGAATTTTTCGAAGTACGTAAAGAAGAATATTCTGCCTAATGTAAAACAAGCATCAAGAAAAACCTCACTTAATTGTGATACATTCTTGATGCTTTTATATGATCTCCCTCTTTCCAATAATTGTTCTCAATTTGCTTAAAATATTCCAATATTTGTCCAAGCTAATTCGTCGTTACCTTCATATTTTAGTATATGAGGAGGTGACGAACATGACTCATATCATTGATTACCAAGCTACTCAACCTATAAGTAAAACGAATGAAACAACTTTTGCAATTCCAGCTTCTCCAGATAAAGCAATTTTAGCAAAGATTAAATTAAAAATTTCAAGAAGAGATTCACGTAATAATCGAGTAGAATTAATTGCTACAGTTGGGGTTGAAGGTATAACTGGGATTTCACAAGTTTTATTCCGAATTTTCCGTGATAACATTGAAATTTTCAATGCACAAGTAGGTATTGAATCTACAGATTCTGAACAATTCTACGCTCAAACATTTCAAGCTATAGATCAAAATGTTAGCTGTGGAACACACGAGTATTCATTAACTGTAGAAAACCTTACTAGTGGTGCAAGTGCAAATGTTGTTGGTCCACTATCTTTTAGCGGCTTAGCTATTGGACAAGAGCGCAAATGTTGCTAAGTGACCCGATTGTGTGATTTTGTATTTGGATAAAGCAAGACGTAGTATATACGTACTTGCTTTTTTATTTTCTCTATGTTTTTCTTTACCTTCACTTATGATTGAATCATAAATTTTTCACATTTTTAATTGCTCATTTCACCCTTAAATTAATCAGTTTTTTTACAAATCAAAAAGATTGAAATCCACTAATGAAACACGTAATATAGACTCTGACTCTAAAAAAGTTCGTAAAAAATAATACATAAATAAGGAGGTTTTATATACGAGTTTTTCATTTTAAAAGACGGAGAGGTTTTATATTATGTGGCGTAATAAAAATGTTTGGATCGTTCTAATTGGAGAGTTTATTGCTGGTCTAGGGTTATGGCTTGGTATTCTTGGCAACCTTGAATTTATGCAAAAATATGTCCCTTCTGATTTCATGAAATCAGTTATATTATTTATCGGACTATTAGCAGGTGTTCTAGTTGGTCCTATGGCTGGTCGTGTTATCGATCAGTATGAAAAGAAAAAAGTTCTACTTTATGCTGGGTTTGGCCGGGTTTTAAGTGTTATTTTTATGTTTTTCGCTATTCAATATGAAAGTATCGCCTTTATGATTGCATTTATGGTTGCACTGCAAATTTCAGCAGCATTTTATTTCCCTGCATTACAATCTGTAATTCCACTCATCGTACGTGAGCATGAGTTATTACAGATGAACGGTGTACATATGAACGTTGGTACAATCGCTCGTATTGCAGGTACTTCACTAGGTGGAATTCTTTTAGTTGTGATGAGTTTACAATATATGTATGCCTTCTCGATGGCAGCCTACGCTTTATTATTCCTCTCAACTTTCTTCCTACAATTCGAAGATAAAAAATCAACAACACCTAGTAAACAAGCTGCAAAAGATAATAGCTTTATGGAAGTATTTCGTATTTTAAAAGGAATTCCTATTGCTTTTACAGCACTTATATTAAGTATCATCCCTCTATTATTTATAGCTGGATTTAATTTAATGGTTATTAATATTAGTGAAATGCAACATGATCCAACGATTAAAGGATTCATATATACAATTGAAGGTGTCGCATTTATGGTAGGTGCCTTCGTTATTAAACGTTTATCTGATCATTTCAAACCTGAAAAATTGCTATATTTCTTCGCAGTTTGTACCGCTTTTGCACACCTTTCATTGTTCTTTAGCGATATAAAATGGATGGCTCTTGTATCATTTGGTTTGTTTGGCTTTAGTGTCGGCTGTTTCTTCCCTATTATGTCGACAATTTTCCAAACGAAAGTGGAAAAAAGCTATCACGGCCGTCTCTTCTCATTCCGTAATATGTTTGAGAGAGTTATGTTCCAAATTGTCTTACTCGGAACTGGCTTCTTCTTAGATACGATTGGACTGCAATATATGGTTCTCATCTTCGGAGTCGTTTCATTGTTAATTATCTCCATTTCCTTTTCTAAGCAGAAACAATATGAAAAACAACCTTCGCAATCTGCGAATTTATAACTTAAACATTATTGGGCATGGATTCAGTTTTATACTGGGCCATGCTTTTTTGTTTTATAGAAAAACTATTTATTACGTTAATCGAAAATATTTAAAGGAGTACCCCTTTTTACTTTCGAATACAGTATATAAATAATATATAAAGGAGTTGCGAAAATGTCTGATGGTATGCAGGTGTTTATTGTCCTTCTTTTTGTAATTGCTATGTTTAGCATCATAAACTTTTTAGCTATTTCCCTTTCTCAACATAGCTTTAAAAGAAGAATTGTGGCAGGTTTCATATTTTTACTGTTAACTCCCATTGTCTTTTTGATTACCGTATCGTTCGCTTCTATATTCGGTAACGCTGTGTTTGGCACAGGTACGTTAGCCTTTATTATTGCAAGTATATATATTTTAAATGGAATAGTCATCCTGATTTCCTCTTCATTTATCCTCAACAAGGCATAGCCAAAAATATACTGCTAGGTATGAATACTAGTATTACGCTAGATTCATGCCTTTTATTTTTTGCTATGTTTTTCCCAATTTTCATGCGAAATTAAGTAATTCTTTATAAAAATTTAAACTTTATTTATTACAATATCCCTATCGTATTCGCACGTTTATTAACAATAATAAGAAAGGAGCACGAAATGAAAAAATATCTACTTATATTTCCTATACTAGTCGTTCTACTTAGTGGATGCAGTAACAATGATATATATGGTTCATGGGAAGTCGTTGACAATAAAAATGGTGAATGTCCTGTATATTATAAATTTGAAACAGTTGTCAAAAAGGAAAATAAAGAGGAAATTGTTCAAAATTTAGTAGAAATGCAAACAACAAATAAAAAAGAAGATTTATATAAAGGTTCATTTGTCAAAAA
The DNA here is from genome assembly GCF_050279465.1 of Bacillus sp. NPDC094077. NCBI lineage: Bacteria > Bacillati > Bacillota > Bacilli > Caryophanales > Bacillaceae > Bacillus > Bacillus sp. NPDC094077. Next base: position 637,949 of record NZ_JBNNUF010000002.1, read on the forward strand.
TTCTAATGTATATCACATTGATTATGGTAACTCATTTACATCAGATCAAACTTTAAAAATTGTCGATGGTAAATTAAATGTATACTTTTTGACAGCTGAAAAATTATGTACATATAAAAATAAATGATTAAATTTCAGATAAGACGCAGAAAATATTTTCTGCGTTATTTCACTTTAGAAATCTTCCTCAAATATATGTTTTCCTTTTAAATCTTTTAATTTAAATGTAGTATTATATAATAACCCAAATTATTTCACTGTGAGGTGCTTTTTTTTGAGAAACTTAAGTTCTTTAATTATATCAACAGTTTGTTCCGTCATCCTAATCCTATGGAATGCACTTTCATTTTACGAAAAATTCACGACAGGAAATTCATACTATTGGATTAGCGGAATATTAGGCTTTGTTTTCGTATTCTTTTTCATTCAAAATATGCGAGATATACTTAACAAGAACTATAAAACATCCTGACCCGTATAGAAAGGTATAATAGACATTTCAGTTAACCGGTCTATCCTATTTACACCGCCCCCTTTCAAAACAGACTAATCTGACCTCTAAATTTGTCAATCGTTTTAATTTTCATAAAAAAATGATAAAATGTAAACATGTGTTTTCAGAATTATTAAAAACGAAGAAAGAAAGCACTGTTTTTAGGAGGGGTTTTGATGACTTACACGTTAGCAACTAGAATGAAAGCATTTCAATCTTCTATCTTTAGTGAATTAGGGGCCTATAAAAAAGAAAAAATTGCAGCAGGTCATAAAATGATTGATTTAAGTATCGGGAATCCTGATATGCCTCCTGCTGATTTCGTAAGAGAAGCAATGGTACATACAGCAAGTGAAAAAGAAAGCTACGGATACACATTAACAGGTATTCAAGAATTTCACGAAGCTGTAACTGAATATTACAATCATACTCATAACGTTATATTAAATGCCGAAAAAGAAATTTTATTATTAATGGGTTCACAAGATGGTCTCGTTCATTTACCTATGGTTTATGCAAATCCGGGAGATATTATATTAGTTCCTGATCCAGGATATACAGCTTATGAAACAGGTATTCAAATGGCGGGTGCAACATCTTACTACATGCCATTAAAGAAAGAAAATGATTTCTTACCTAACTTACAAGCTATCCCTGAGGTAATCGCCGATAAAGCGAAGATGATGATTTTGAACTTCCCAGGGAATCCAGTTCCAGCAATGGCTCATGAAGATTTCTTTAAAGAGGTAATCGCATTCGCGAAAAAACATAATATTATCGTTGTCCATGATTTTGCTTATGCTGAATTTTATTTTGATGGACAAAAACCAATTAGCTTCTTATCTGTGCCTGGTGCAAAAGCAGTTGGTGTAGAAATTAACTCTTTATCAAAAAGTTATAGTTTAGCTGGTAGCCGTATTGGTTATATGATTGGTAACGAAGAAATTGTCGGCGCGCTTACGCAATTTAAATCTAATACAGATTACGGAGTATTTTTACCAATTCAAAAAGCAGCATCTGCCGCACTAAGAAATGGCGCTGATTTTTGTGAGAAAAACCGCGGAATTTATCAAGAACGTAGAGATACTTTAGTCGATGGATTCAGAACATTCGGTTGGAATGTCGATAAACCAGCTGGCAGTATGTTCGTCTGGGCTGAAATACCGAAAGGATGGACTTCTTTAGAATTCGCTTACGCATTAATGGACCGTGCAAATGTCGTTGTTACACCAGGTCATGCATTCGGGCCTCACGGAGAAGGCTTTGTACGTATTGCACTTGTTCAAGATAAAGCGGTATTACAGCAAGTCGTTGAAAACATTAGAAATAGCGGTATTTTCGCTCTTGAAAAAGTAGATGAATTAGTTAAAAATTAGATACTACTCCCCTGCTTAACTTTAGCAGGGGTATTATTCATTGGAGGTACTTTTATATGCATATTAAAGACACTCTTCCCCATCGTTATCCTTTTTTAATGATTGATAAAGTAACAAATGTGAAAAAAGATAAATCCGTTACGGGATACAAACTCATTTCAAATAACGAATGGTTTATAAATGCTAATCAAAAACATATGCCTCATATGTTAATTGTAGAAGCACTTGCTCAGCTTAGTGCATTTGTAAATACCTCTGAAGGACTAGGATTTCTCTCCTCATTAGATGGAGTTGAGTTCCATGAAAAAGCATATCCTGGTGATAAACTTGATTTACATTATGAGCTAACACGCAACCGTCGGGGGTTTATTCTCGGTAAAGGTACTGCAACCGTTAACGATCAGCCAATTGTAACTATAGAAAAGCTATTAATATATCAAGCAAATTAAGTGACCTTTTAATCAGTCGGGGTGTCTATTCCCCCTCAATCGGTCTAATCGGAATTAACAGGATAAACATACTACGTAGTTAGGGGTAGGAAAATGGAAAGTATTGTCGGTATCGATGCTGGAGGAACATTAACGAAAATTGCTTATTTAAACGAAAAAAAGAAATTAGCTTTTGAAAAATTTTATTCACATGAACAAGATAAAGTTATAGATTGGCTTAAGAACAACAATAGAATGAAACAAATATGTATTACAGGTGGTAAAGCGAAACTATTACAACAACTACTTTCAGACTCAGACAAAATAGTAGAGCTAAACGAATTTGAAGCTACTCTTGCAGGTGTACGATACATATTAAAAGAAGAAAAACATTCTATAAACAACTTTATTTTAACAAATATCGGTACAGGTACTTCCATCCATTACATTTATAATGACCAATATATTCGCGCTGGTGGAACTGGAGTTGGTGGTGGGACTATTATGGGACTTTCAAAACTATTAACAAATATCGATCATTTTGAAGATGTAATCCCTTTAACAAAAGTAGGTTCTAGAAAAGATTTAGATATTACAGTTGGAGATATTTATGGTGGGATTCTCTCCCCTATTGATAATAGCTTAACAGCAAGCAACTTTGGTAAAGCAGCTATTATAGACTCAGATATTGCTAACTCAGATATAATCGCAACCGTTCAAGGGCTTGTCGGCGAAGTCGTTACTGCATTAAGCCTCCAATTCGCCGAAGCGAAAAACATTGATCATATTATCTATATTGGTTCAACCCTATGTAATAACGTACACCTTCAAAATATTATTAGCAGTTATACAGAATATCAAAATAAAACACCAATCTTTATACAAGACGGTGGGAATAGCGGTGCGATTGGTGCCTTACTTCATATTACGAATTAAAAAAGCTGACTTTTGTCAGCTTTTTGGCAATGGCACTTCAAATTCAATAATCGATTCCCCGTTCTCTCCAATTCGCTCCACACTAATTCTATCAATCACACAATTTAACTTCTCATGAAAACTAGGAATATCCTTAACTACTTTAGCTACTAACTCGGCACTTTCTTTTCTCCCGGCTGTTACATGCGGTATGTATGGAATATCCCTTTCCAAAAATTGAAATAAAGGTCCTGTATACAGGATATCATGTAGTTCCTTTATTTGTTCTTTTCCCTTTTCAACTCGTAAAAACAAATATTCTCCTTCACTCGTTATTTGATTCGCAAATTCAATTTCTATCTTCTGTATCCCTTTTGACACATTCAAAATATGTAATTTCAGCTTATCATTTGAAATGGGACTTTCAAATGGGAATACAATTGTTATATGCGGTGGGATTAATCCAAATAAAGGATCATGTTTTTTTCTAATAGCCTCTATTACATTGATTGACATGTTATTTAGAAAAAGTAAAATTGTACGCATTTTTATATCTTCCACTTCTCCTCAATTTTTTTATATTTATCATATTGCATGGTAGCTTGCATTTCAACAAATTATTTCGTTTACATATAAAAGTAAAAAACTTCTCAAATGAGAAGTTTTCATATAGCATGCTTATTATTTTCCCGCCAAACTTTCCTGAACTTAATATAACAAGCAATTCTCCACGGGATAATATACGATACTGCAACGACGTAAAATAATAAACCAATCGTTTGTTGATCTAAGTTAACAATATATTGCCTTGAACCGTATCTTAAAACAACAAGTGCAATAAAAGTAATTAAAAAAGCTGCACTTTTTTTCGTATAAATATTCCCATCATCTCTTCGCTCATAATTTGTTAGAATTATAAGTGGTACGGCGAAAAGAATCCCAATGAATGCGGCTATAAATACTTGTAATATAGCTGGATGTACGGGTCCAAAAAACCATATTATCCCTGGTGTTAAAAATAGTAATGGCCACAAAATACGTTTTCCCGTTCCCTTTATTGGCTTATACATAGAGCGGTAACGGCGCCAAAATATTAGTAGTGCAATACATAAAAAGACTGCGATTAGTGAAGATGTGTCTCCCATTTGATTTGCCTTCTCTCCCAAAATATTTGTCTAATAATGCTTTAAATCGTTTGCTCAAATGATACTTTTCGAATAAATATACCGCTAGTCACGATATAGACGATAGTTAATACAATTGAAATGACAGTAAAGTATGGGATATCTATTAAAGATAGATTAGATGTAGAATTTAAATCCTGTATTCCTACTTCTGCATAAAGCACACTATTCAATGATATAAAAAGTGTTCCGCCTATCATAAGACCAATCCACTTAAAACGTTTCTTAATCACTACTGCTACTTGAAAGAAAGTTGCTATTGTAACATACAATAATAGTTGTACAATAAACTGTTTAACTGAGTGTTCTCCTAAACTAGTATTTGCTGTATACAATGTATTTTGTAAAAGAATTACTTGAAGGAATGAGAAAACCGCAGCTTGTAATATAATATAGCAAACTGCTCCAATGAAAAACTGTAATCTCGTTACTCCAAATGAAACTGCTAAACGAAACACATCATCCTGTATAATAAAAGTACTTACTACTATAAACAATATAATTACAATGGAAGGATTATTTAATATATGTTGTAAAAATCCCTCTCTTATTTCTTTTAAATCCATGGCACTTGTGATTCCTTTTATAAGCAATGCTGTAATCCAAAAGATTAAAATTGCTTTATAATGAAAATTTATATGTAACTTCAACTGCTTCATTAACATCGTCATTTCACTTCACCACCAGTCATGTGAATAAATAGTTTTTGTAATGTAATTCTTTCAACTGCTATTCCTTCTTTTTCGAGAGAGTAATAATCGTCATTAGAAAGCTCTTCCCATATAACAGTAATCCCCTTATTTCCATAAACTTCTCGGTTTATAACTTTTTTATTGATTGAGAACTCATCCACTTTATCTTTTTGCCCTGATATATTATGACCTTGTTGTAATAAATCTTCCACTGATGATTGAACAACTAGTCTTCCTTCTTTTATGATGATTACATCTTCAATAACATGGGTTACTTCTTCTACTAAATGTGTTGATAATATAATTGTTCTTGGATACTCTCCGTAATCTTCTAATAGTAAACTATAAAATAATTCACGATGTGCTGCATCTAAACCTGTAGTTGGTTCATCAAAAATTGTAATTGGCGCCCTACTTGCAAGTCCTTGAATAATTCCTACAATTGTTTGCATACCATGTGATAGTTTATGGTATTTTTCTGTCATATTTAGCTGAAATTTACCCGCAAGTTCTTCAGCATACTTTCCATCCCAATTTTTATAAAACATGCTACACATCTTAAAGATTTCTTTTACTTTATAACTTAAATGAGCTTCTTCTTTCACTCTAACAAAACAAATATTTTGCATCGCATTACTATTTTCAAAAACATTTTCACCAAATACAGATACACTTCCACTACTCGAAATAATCTGACCTGCAAGTAAGTTTAATAAAGTCGTTTTCCCTGCTCCGTTTCTTCCAAGCAAACCATATATTTTATGCTCTTCCAATGAAATGGTTACTTCATTTACAGCTACTTTCTTTTTATATTTTTTCGTTAAATCTTTCGTTTCAAGTGCAATCATCCCTCTTTCCCCTCCTTCGTAATTTTTTGGATCATTTCCATCAACTCATCTTTTGATATTTCTAGTACTTTTGCTTCTTCCCACACTTTAGGTAAATATTCGGTCATAAAAGTATTTTGTCTTTTTTTTAGTACGACTTCTTTCGCTCCCTTTGTAACAAACATCCCGATCCCTCTCTTTTTATATAAAATCCCCTCATCCACTAATACATTTACCCCTTTAGCTGCAGTAGCTGGGTTAATTTGTAACATTTTCGCAAATTGATTTGTCGATGGCACTTGTTCTTCTTCAAGTAATATGTCTTTTAAAATATCAGATTCAATGGTTTCTGCAATTTGTATGTATATTAACTTATTTTGCTCTAGAGTAGGTTTCACAATTTCACCACCTTAGGTTCATAGGTTCATTACTTATGTAATTAACCATATCACATCGAGTTATTTTTTTCCATAAATTTCTTTAACAAAAAAAGAATCATTCGCTATAGAATGACTCTCTTTCAAAAGCTCGTAGTTTCAACTATTGTTCTCAAATTCTTTTCATTTATACCATTTTGACAAAAGTTAAACTGTTTTCCCTTTATAGATTTTGTACGATCTACTACTTGCCCTAAATGATAACTTGTATGCTCCACTAAGTGTAATAAGCTTTGAAGATCAATATGTCTATTTTCTTTCCGTGCTTGTATATATGCTTTTCGCCATTCATCAAATACTTCTTCAACGGTTTTTAGCAAAGTTTCAAAACTTAATCGTTTTACCGGAAAGTACTCCTCAATTCCCTTTTCAAAAGTTATATTTGGATTCTTATAACGATCGGTATTTCTCTGTACATGTTCACACATATGCAGTACAATTCCACCAATTGAGTTAACAGAAGCCCCTTCTTTCCACAATTCTTCTTCATTAACGTTCCTAATTGTGTGTACTAACTTAGGTAAATAGTGATCATACATTCTATGATAAGAAATTTTGTATACTATCTCCATTTTTCATCCACCTATCAATTTATATTCTCGTATAGGATGTTCATTAAAAAACTGCTTTCGGAAATCTTTATTATTAACAAGCGTTTTTATTTTTTCTAAATTAGCATAAAAGAAGTTCATTACGTTACCCTTATTCCATGTATGATCCCCCTTTGGAAAATCATCAAATTCTTTATAAAGCACTGATAATAATTCGTCTCTTTTTAGTGAGAATTCCTTATTTTCCAGCTGAAATCCATACTCTTTTGCATTTGGTACTAAAATTGCAAGATAAATAGCATTAAAGAGAAAATTTTTCTTCATCGTATCTTTCTCATCAAACCAATACGTCTCAATCATGTCTTCTGTAAGATTTCCATTCTCCTTTGCACCATATTTCACTTTTATATTTTCATTTTCTAAACTTAAACTTTGAAATGTTTCACCACCAGGCAAGTTTGTAACAATCGCAACCACATCAGAATTACTTCCAACGTATGTACCAGTATATTTCTTAAAATCAGCAGGTCCAATATCAGATATTTCTTTTATTCTTTCTCCGTTAAAACAAGCAGTAATAAATAATAAAATTGTTAGCATAACGATTACATTATGATGCATATATTTCATTTAGCAGCCCCCATTTTTATCGATATTTCGTTAATTACAATATTTACTTTCAAATCCCTTTTAAATATACGCATTTTAATCAAAATTAAAAATTTTCATTTTTTGTGTTTACAATTATCCATTAATTGTATATACTTACTAACGTAAGAAAAATATTCTAAAAGGAGGTCGAATGAAATGATGAAATTACAATTACATGCATTAACTTTAGCGTTAACTGCACCTGTGTTTTTCGGACAATTAAATATAAATTCGACCACCCTAATGGAGAATTGAAAATCGCACATTAATTCTTTTATTTCATAAATTCGCCACAGGAGGTCGCATGCTTTCCTGTGGCTTTTTCACGCCCAGCCATAGGAGAACTGTATCTTCCTGTGGCTTTTTTGTGCGATTTTTTAGTCTCTTACATCATTTTTCAAAGAAAGGAGCAACATTCAATGACTATTCGCGTATTGTTTTTAAGTATTACGATTCAAAGAAATAGACGTTCAAGAACTGAAATGCTTCATAATGAGCAAATAGCAAAAGCTATGGATGATGTTAAGGAGCGCCAAGTGCTTTATTGTGATCACCTGTAATTCCTTTTCGAAAGGAGGAATTCATTTATGACTTTTCATATTTTCTTTTTTACAGTGGCACTTCAGAAAAAAGTATTATCGAATGAAGAAGCCTTTCACAAAAAACAATTCAAACAAACTATGGATAAAGTTACGGATATTAAAAGTTCATACTATACTCAAATGTATTAAAAATATATTTTAAAGGGGCAATATCTTCATGAAATTTAAAGCATTTTTTTTAACGATTACCATTCAAAAACGTAAGCTTTCACAGAAAGAAATTTTACACGAACAACACATTCAAACTATTATGGACGAAGTAAAAGAGCGTCAATCCTCTTATTACAATCGTCTTTTC
>NZ_JBNNUF010000002.1:646500-731969 GCF_050279465.1 Bacillus sp. NPDC094077
ATTTTACACGAACAACACATTCAAACTATTATGGACGAAGTAAAAGAGCGTCAATCCTCTTATTACAATCGTCTTTTCTAAATAACTTATAAAGGGGTAATATCTAATGAAATTTAAAGTATTCTTTTTAACGATTACCATTCAAAAAAATAAATTATCTAAGGCTGAAATGCTTCATGAACGACAAATTAATCAGGCTATGGATTATGTAAAAGAAAGACAAAGTCATTATTGTAGTCATCTGTAATATCTATTTGAAAGGAGGAACTCACATATGAAACTTCACCTTTTCTTTTTAACGATTACAATTCAAAAAGAAACGATATCTCAAAATGAAATAGAACAAGAGCAACAATATAAACAAATGATTGATGAAATTCGTGATCGTAGAAGTAAGTACTACACTCACCTATAATCGTTTAAATATAAAAGATTGAAAGGAGTCGATTATGATGTTGATGGCACGATGTAAAGAAATGATTTGGATAGTTCAGAGGGATTCCACATAGGTTTTATAAAGCATATGTCACACAAGTTTATCGTTAAATTTAATATATATAACATACAATAATATCGTATTAATACACTTTTCAATGTTATTTAACAAACAAAAGATACACCACTTAAAAAGAGGTGTATCTTTCTCAACATATACTATTTCCGACTACTTCGTTTCGTCTTAAACAATCTTACTAAGTTTGAAACGACAGTTTTTGTTACTGCATACACTGGCACTGCTAAAATCATTCCGATAATTCCCGCAAAGTTACCTACCCCTAAAATTAAGATAATAATTGTTAATGGGTGGATGTTTAATTTTGAGCTCATAATACGCGGTGAAATAATGTTACTTTCAAACTGTTGGACAATTGTTACGATGATAATTACGTACACAGCTTGCATTGGAGATACGAACAGACCTACAATAACAGCTGGTGCCGCACCAATAAATGGCCCTAAATTAGGAATGATGTTTGTAAATGCTGCAATAATTCCTAAAACGAATGCATACGGTAAATCGATAATTAAATAACCGATGAAAGTAAAAGCACCTACAAATATACAAACGAGTGCTTGCCCTTGAATATATGCAGATAATGTTTCATTCGTTTCCTTAATGATGCGAAGCCCCTCTTCACGGTAAGACTCCGGTAATAAGCTAACCGCTTTTCCTGGAAAGGCATGGCCATCTTTAAACATATAAAATAATATGAACGGTACTGTAAATATAACTAACGCAACGTTCGTAATGATACCAAATAAAGCCGTTGCACTCGACGTAACTGTGTTTGGTATATCCTTTAAATATTCAATTACATTTTTTTCAATTGTTTCAATGGAAACGTAGTTTTGTGTAGATAACCATTCAAACAACCTATGATGAGATAAATCTTGTATGTATACTTTTCCCTCTTTAATATAAGTCGGCATATTTTTCACTAAATCCATTAACTGTTGCGAGATGGTTGGAACGACTACTCCAATTGCAACTCCAGTCAATGTAATGATAAATAGGTATAGTAGTAAAATAGCTAAACCTCTAGGTACTTTTTTATTCTCCATAAAGACTAACACAGGGTTAAATATGAAGTATAAAAATAACGCAATTAAGATTGGGAAAAATAATGTTGATATGAAGATACCAATCGGTTGAAAAAGAAACGATATTTTTGTGCAAATAAATATAATTCCTACAACCATCAGCACTTCTAATGTCCAAAAGTGCACTTTCGATTTCAAAAAAACGGCCTCCTTTAAACTAGCACTTCTCTTCATTGTACCAAAATAAACATGAATTTTACATATTATTTTCCTTTACAATATTCCAAAATACCAATAAATACACTACAATGAAATTACATACAAATTTGCAGGTAAAGGTGATTAAAATGACACAATGCATCATTTGCAGAAAAGATACGACAGAACTAAGTGAACAATATGTCATCCCAGAGATATTATGTGGATATTATTTCACAAACTCAATTTGTGATACTTGCCATGAACAAATGACAACAAATGTTGATCGTCCTTTAATCAGGCATAAACTAAGTCAATATAAGATTGAGCAAATGAAAAAACAAATCGATTCCCCTCTCTATACGAATGAACATGGTGAGGAACTTGCGGCTGCTGAGACTGATGTTGTCGAAGTAAGCGATGAAATTCTTTATTCTAATGCATTAATTATGAAACTATGTAAAAAGCACGATATTTCCCTACATAATGAAATTTGGAAAGAAGAACGTGTAACGAAAGTAGCAAGTTCTATTCAACGTGAATTACTATTAGATAACCGTAAATATAAAATGAGTGTATTAAAAATGGCTTATACATTCGCTGTACAAGCAGTTGATGGCTACTTTGAAGATCAAGATGCAATTGATATTTCTACCATTCTTTCAAATGCGGATTTCGCCGAACTAAAAGAAAAAAGTATTGTTCGTGATTTAAGTAAAAGCTCTTTATGGAATACGTTAAATACAAGTAGTGAAAACCATTACTTTATTTTACTAAGCGATAAAGATGGCCTGTTCTGTTTCATTCGTCTGTTTGATATCTTTGACGTTGTCGTTCATTTATCAGAAAAAAGATATGATCTTTCATCGCCGATTGTCGGAGTAAATAATGTAAATAAACAGGAATTTTATATCCAAAGTTTAAAACAGTATATGGATGGGTTATTTAAAGAAACAGCACCTACTATTTAATCAGAACATACGGTCTCCTTTCTTGATGAAAAGACACTGTGTTATAATAAGTATGAAAAGAACAATACAATCACATAAACTAATTATAAATTGTATATAAATAAAAAAGACTAGTGTGCGGCTACACACTAGTCCACGTAACTTAGCAGATTGGATTGTTCATTTATCCTATTTGTTTCTTACAAACAAAACAACCCACATTCTATTGGCATAGGTGGGTTGTTATTTTTTGAGCTTGTCTATTAAAACGACGACGAACGTTAATAATGCAACGAGAAACAGTCCACCCTGCAGTAACAACGCTATTTCACTCATTTATTATCACCCCCCTCCTACTCGGAGAAGTGATAATTGAACAACCAACCGCACCTTAAGTTACCATTTAATTTTACCATATTTTCTGATAGTTTACGATGAAAACCCGCAAGCTAGTTACTTGCGGATTTTTTATTTCTCACTATTTTTTTAATGCATATGCATCAGCTATCATTTCACCTGATATTTCTTTCGGATAAGATTTTTTAAAACCGTCTAACCGAACGATTTCAACCCATTCCTTCACCTTATTTTTTTACATACTTATCTTTTAACGACAAATCTGCAACAATATTTTCTTCAACTGTTAACCACAGGAACAGGCGATGCTCTTGGAATATAAATCCTTGTTTCTTATTTGGTTTTGTTATGTGCCCCCCGTCAATAACAACTTCTTCTTCAAAATCATTATCTAACCCCGCAATGATTTTAAGTAGTATGCAATTGTGTAACTTCCTTTCGGGATAGTTAACTTTGTATCATGTGCGGTCATTGTAAATGAATACTGAACCTCGTAAAATAACACGATACTTTGCGATTGCTTTTCAAGTAATAAGTAATTGTGATCTACTATAGTCGAGTCGTACCTGATTTTTCTTTCTATAATTTCAATTTTGATGTACATAATTTATTCATTATTTTGTTTCCTCTTATGCTATTTCTATCCTTAATTATATCCGTTTATATAGTGATAAAGAAGTATGTAGCTATTTATTATGTTTATATAACGTTATCTACAATTACACAATAAAAACTCCTTCTTTTTTAGAAGGAGTTTTTTACTACGCGTGATGAAATTTTATTGCATTACTCACGTTTTAACCTCTCCGTAACCGCATCATAAAATTTCCGTTCCTCATCAACATTTAAATGTACACGGCTCACTGTTTTAGTAAATCCGTATAACAACTGCGCTTTTATCGGTTCTCTTAACGTTATTTCAATGGTAGCAGGTTCTTTTATAAATTCCATAACAGTTGCGTTAAGAACCTCTTTCTCTTCTTCTTTCGTTAAGGATTCACCTTTATAAAACACAATGTTATTAACTTGTGTAAATGGTATAGCAACTTTCTTTCCTAATCCAATTTGGATGATTACTTTTTCTTCTGTAACGATAATTGGATTTTTACGCATCGCTTGTATTTCCGCTAAAAAGTACAACATTGCATATACGTTTAAAATGAATAAAATCCAAGCTATTACTGGATTCCATTGATGAAGTAAATAATGAAAACCTATACTTTCAATTGCTGTCGCGTGAATAATCATGATATAAACACCTATTGCACCGGTCTTTTTGTGATAGGAATAGGTGAATTCTCCATCTGGTACTTTTACACGCCATGATAAAAACGCATAATAGATTAATTTGCACTCGGTCAGTATTACATCTACTACTTTATTTCTTTTCATAGTAGCATCAACCGCTGCATCAATTGCATAAGAAAATGACGAATACTCTCTTATATATTCTTTATACCTATCTACTATTTTAGGAAGCATCCTAACAATTTTATATAGAAGGAATAATTCTAAACCTACAAATACAATTTCTCCTGCAACTATAATATAAGAAACGAATGAAAAAGCTTGTAAATAGTTGCTTGGAATAATAAATCTTGCAAATAAATAACCAGCTATAATGACAGGAAAAATGTATGTTAACGAATATCTTTTTCGAATAATAAAGAAATACGTGATAACTGGAATAACGAATAAGAAGTCTAATAACGAACCGAGCACTACTTCTTTCGGAGCAGCTGGTACAATAGGAAGGGCATACAATAAATAGTTTGACAGCATAATGATAGCTACAATTCCGATCCAAATGCTCTTTCGCCTTCGGGATATGGATACATTCATACGTTCGTTCACTCCTCTATTTAAACACCTCATTTAAATGGTCTTTATAAAATGAAATCGCACGTTCAAATTCTTTTACTTCGTCTACTTTTACGACTGTTTCAAGCAATAATTTCATTGCTTCTTCATGATCGTTTACGTTATATTTCGCTATTGATAAAAATATTTTCATCGGATCGTTCTCTGGGAATTTTTTCACCCCAGCTTCTAATACCGCAATCGCCTTTTCATACTCCCCTATACAACGATATGTACTCCCTAAACCGATATAAGCACCGCAGAGGGATTCTCCATCAAGTCCATTTGCAATCGCCTGCTCATAATACGGAACTGCTTCTATTTCCAGCCCCATGACATCGTGTATCCAAGCACATTGATACAGTACTTCTGCATCCTTTGTAAAGTTTGTTAATCCAATCAATATTTCTTTCGCCTGCGTATATTTTTTTTCATTTCTCAATTTAATAGCTTGCTTTAATAATTGTTCCATAGGATCCACTCCTAACCGATTATTCGATATGAATATCCAATGGCATAATTTATTACATATTATGCGGCTGAATCTTCTTCTACAATCTTTAATTTACAAAACTGTTATTCGGCCGCACAATCGTTCTAACTTACTGACTATTTCTTTCGCTGTTTCATCTTTTCCAGTGCATAATTTCACATTACCGTCTTTTCCAATTACGTGATGAACTGCAGCTCTGGAGTATAAAGAATGTGGTGAGTTCGCTATCATAACATTCGCCTTAGCTTCTTTCATTCTTTTATGCGCTCGTTCAAATAACTCTTCATCACTTACATCACTTTCTAATTTAAAACCGACGATAATCGTTTCTGGATCCCACTCTTTTATTTGTTTTAATACTTTCGGTGCCTTTTGAAAATGTATAATCGGTGCAATATCACTAGAAATTTTCCCATTCATATCAAGAGCATTACCATCTTGATCACAAATCTTCTCAACAATCCAATCTGATCCAGCTGCTGCCATAATGACTGCATCGACCTTTTCATGTGTAATTATACTTTTCATTTTATCTTGCAAATCAACAATTCCTTCAAATGGATGTAATTCTAATTGACTATTTACATCATTCGGTTTCTCAGCGAAATAACCGTGTAAATATATGACGTGCGCCCCTTTAGCTATGAGCTCTTCCGCGATTATTCTTCCAATCGTACCTTTAGCCATATTCGTATGTCCACGTACTTGGTCCCATTTTTCTAAGCAACCACCGCTCGTAATTAATACCTTTTTCCCCTTCATTGTAACCATCCCTTACTGATTTTTCTTACGAAACCATTCTGTTCCAAAGTCAACTATATCACGTTGCTTCATAAGACGGCACGTTGCATTCCCTATTTTTCCGTTTGTTACAGTCCCTTTCCGCTCAAATTCTACACCAATTTCTACAAACGTATCAGATTCGTAGTCCATTTCAACAAACTCTTTCCATACTCTTTCACTGTTTTCTAAAATAGGTGCTCCTACTTTTATTAACTCACATGCACCAGAACGTACTTCAGATAAATGAACAGACGTATTGGAATCATATCCAACACCAATTAGTAATATGTATCCGTCTAAATCGTATATTTTTCTTAATGGTGATTCCTCTCCAAAACTCATTGATAGCGAATGATTCATTGTTATTTCCTTTGCATGTTTCCCCCATGCAGCAAAACTTCCTAATGGATGATTACTGCGTACTACATTTGGGTATGTACGAAAACATTCAACTATTTCCCCCATTCCTCTTGTTGGCGTAATGCGTGGATCAAATGGTGGGACGTTATCACGGATAATCTGCCACCATTCTTCAGGTACAGGAGGTCTTGACCAATGTTTCGGATCGGATAAATCTGAAGATTGTGTTGGCATAATAATTGTTCCTTCTTCTGTAACAACTCTCATTAACGCTTCTACTACCGCAACCGCCCCGCCAGAGATCCACCCGATAGAACTTAATGACGAATGAACGATAATTGTCATTCCTTTTTCGACTCCTAATGCCTTTAAATCGTTTGTAATTGTTTCAATTGTATTCGGAAATTGTGTACTTGCTACTATTTCATTCATTTTCATATCGGTTCCCCCACTAACCCCATATATTAAATTTTAACCTTATATACAAATATATTATCATATTTTTCTTAATTTTTAACTTAATTATCCACTCTATTGTAAAATGAACAAGTACAATAGTAAAACACAATAAGCAAAGCCCTAGAATAGCTGACTTTACAGCTCTATCCTAGGGCTCTCTATTACGATGTGTGAAATACTATTTGCAGGTCACATTCAACCTCATATTTTTTGCTGTGGAAGAGTCTATTTTAAAATGATTTATATAGTTTCTTTTAATATCTGTAAATTATTTAAGATATTTATTAAGAATTCACTATTTTTTCATCATCTACTTCATATTTTACTAGGCAATCATTTTCAATGATTAGTTCCTTAGCAACTAAGTTACCTGTGACACGGTCCACTATTTTTTTATAAACTTTATTTTCCCTGTATACTTTACCATCTACTTTTTTTGTAAAACGATGATCTTTATTATTTACTCATTTCAACAATTTTTATATTACCTAATTCCATACCGAGAAAATTCAAATTATTATTCCTTTAATGAAATAATAATTACCGTTTTACATGCACATTATCCTTCAATCGTAACCCCAGTAAACATCGATAAGTTTCCCGTTATTTTCTCACCTACACGTAAAAATAAACCCGCTGCCCTTCCACTTATACAGTGTGAACCAATTAGTAGTTTACCAGTATACGGACCATCCCATGTGTCAATGGTATAGTCAGGCATTTCTATGTATTGCTGGTATATTTTCCGTTGTTCAAAGTAATAGTCGGTTTTATCTTCAGCTAATAGTTCATCATTTTCGTATATAGATACTCCGCCACCTTCACGCCCGTATAGGGGTTTTGAAACATATGATTCATTTCTTTCTAAAAATGGCTTATTTGTAAAATATGTTGGTAGGAAATATTTATTAATAATGTTTCGCTCTTCTTCTTCAAAGAAAACCGCTTCTTCGTAAAGCTTCCAAATTAATGCGAGTACACTTTTATTTTGCATAACAAACGCGGCTGGTGGGTTAATAATTTTCACTCTTCCTTGCGCAATATGATCTAAAAATTGCAAACCAATCCTTTTTCCATTCTTATCAACGTCCGACACTAAATACTCTATTGGATAAAGTCTATATAAATATTTAATTATTTCTCCGCTCGGCGTATATATGCCATCATCCGCAACAACGATATCTTGAATTCCTACATACTCCGTGGCGTGATTTAAGCAATAACTTCTTAAAAATTGAACTGTTTGACGGTCTTCATCGTGCCAATCATAACTAGTAAAATATATCGTTTCTTCATTACTTATATTATAGTCATGTTTAATTTGTTCCCACGCCTGTACTATATGCTCTTCAATATGATTCGGGTGATTTACATCGTGAAAACGGCACAACACTTCATTTGCGACAGACGGTTCTAAATAACCTGTTGGAGTGTCACAATTTACTTCTATTAATTTAATATCATCACCATTTACGATAAAATCAAATCTTGTGAAATATGAAAACAAACCAGTATGTTTCATTCTTGCAATTTCCCACGTTTCAGCTGGGAATCCAAGTTTTTGAAAATCTTCTGTCGTATTTACAATATATTGATACGTTCTATATAACACATACATAATTTCTTCTGTCGCTTTCGAGATAGCGGTATAAGTGTTTATCGGCATACGATACATTCCTGTTGCCATATATTGATTCCATTCTTCATTCTCTAATAGACTTGACCACGTAAACCCATTTCGACCAGCCTCTTCCGCAAGTGAAAACCATACTTTCATATACTCTTTCTGTTCTTGTTCTGTATACATGACTCTATTATCCTTTCGCTTTATGATCCCGCTGGCGTTTTCGCGTTCCCAATGCCACTTGAACCAGAATTTACTTTCGGCGTTTGTGTCGTAGATGATTTTGGCGTATTTGTATCTGGCGTCACTTTATTTGATGGATTTGGCTGTTGCTTATTTAAATCAACTTTATTTGAAGAATTGTTGCTGCTAGTTCCACCGTAATAACCTCCACCACTGCTGCCGCCAGTTCTCCTCTCATCCTTTTCACGATAAGGAATAACATTGTTTGTGTATGGTTTCTTCATTACATTTTGTTTTACTGTATAATTCATATTTGAGGTTCTGTTTGCTAATAAATATCCTGCTACGAATGGAAGTATCGGTAAATGCGAGTTTTCATGATAAGATGAAAATGACGGATTATTCCCCTTACATAACTCATCTTTTTCTACGTTTTCCGTTGTTGGGGCTTTATCATCACAATTTAATGTTTCTTGTTCATTTTCTTGCTTCGTACCATCTGTTTTAACAGCGGTACTTTCTTGTTGTGCATTTTCTTCTTCATAATCACCACAGCCCGTTAATAAAAAAGATGACACTCCTATTGAAGTAGCGATTTTTATAAATTTACTTTTATCCATTCTCATGTGTTATACACCTAATTTCTTTCATCTATAATTTTCCAGATACCTTTATTATATAATGTAAATATTACTTTTTTCAAACTATATTCCATATGCACATTTGCATATTTTTATGCTATTTTTCCAAATAACAATGAAATCTTTCTATTCCCGGATATTTTTCTCCTAAACTTTTAATCTCAAAACCACTTTTCTTATAAAATTCTACTGCTTCACCGTCTGTCTCTGCTTCTACATACGTCAATTGATGCATTCTTACTACTTCTTTTATCATTTGCAACGCAATTCCTTGATGACGATATTTTGGCATAACAGCAATGTGACATATCCTCGCTTTCGTTCCTCCAATTACTTCAAAACCTATACAAGCCATTTCTTCATATTTATAGAATGTACCTTTATTACTTTGATAAAATAATACTGCTTTATTTAAACTTATTTCACTTGGACCAACCGCATATTGTAGTACATTTAAAATTGAAATTTTCTCAATTTGATCAACGCGTTGTAAGTTCATACTCCAATCCTTTCTATGAAATAAGACTAGCTCTTTATAAAAAAGAGCTAGTCTTATTACGCTGTTATCTTTTCTTCTTTTTTCACAACTACCGCCACATAACTATGTAGTATCATTCCGACAATAACAAGGCTCATTCCAATCCAAGATAAAGATGACGGAATTGGAGCAGATAGCCAAATGAGCTCTCCTACTAGCGCAAATAAAACTTCACCAGACTGAGTGGCTTCAACTGTTGCTAGTTTTTGCGGATCATCTTTCACAAGATCTGTCGCAAAGAAAAATAATACTGTCGCAATTAAACCCGAACTAACGGCTACAATAAAACATTGAAAAACTTGGCTACTTGATGGTAATCCATTTGCAGATACTTCGTAACCAGATAAAATAAACCAAAATGGTAAACTTGCTAATGTCATACCGAGAACCCGCTGAAATACATCTAATTCCCCTTTACAAACTTGCATCATTTTTCGATTTCCAAGAGGATACGCAAACGCTGCAATAAGGACAGGAACTACACATAAAACAGTTTCACGGATTCCTAATGAGGAAGCATGTTCTACTTGCATTAGCACAACTCCGAATAAAATAATGCTCGACATAACTAATTCCTTCATCGGAAGTTTTTTATGTAGTGGGTCTACCGCAAAAAATGGTGTTAACAAAATCCCTGCAACTATCGTAATTTGCCATGTTGAGGCAACAAGCCAACCTGGTCCGAACGCTCCAGCAAAACTAAGCGGTGCATAAAACAGACCAAATCCAACAATACTCCATACCAACCATTCTTTCGGATTGTTTTTCATAAATTGAAAGAGTTGCTTTAAGTTCCCTCTATACATGACAATGAGTAATAGCATTGGAACCATAAAATAATACCGTAATGATGCACTCCAAATCCAACTTCCACCTTCTAAGTCCATCGCACGGTTTAAAACGAAGGTAAAGGCAAAGAAGAATGATGCCAATATCCCTACTGCAATAGCTTTCATTATAAAACCCCTTGTTTAGTTTCTTCTTATACTATACAGCAAAGTGAATATAATTAAAATTCAAGATTTTCACCTTTGATGTGATCTAGCTCTATATAATTTTCTCAACCGACTAATATGAGCTTGATGATATCGATTATGATCAGCTATATGCCATATCCCCCATCTTATAGTCGCATTTTCTCCCTTTTCATAAACCACTTCCCGTGTTAAATCTTTTTCTGTTAGTTTCATACATTCTTTATAAAACATATTTTGCACTGCTTCATAAGCTTGCATTAATTCTTGCAACGTTTGTTTTTTTAAACTTGGCAGTTCTCCTACTTCATTCAACATAGGTCCATATTTAATTTTAAGTGTCCGTGGAACTTCTTCTTCCTTTAAACGGAACACCCAATGTAAATCGACAACTGCTAAATGTTGAAGTAGTTGCCCTATGCTATTTTCATTATTTTCAGACCCTTTAAAGGATAGTTCGTTTTCTTCAGTACCTTCTACTAAATTTTGCAATCTTTTAAAGGTATCAGTAACTGTTGCATACAAAATCGCTACTTGCGGGTTCATATCTTTTTCTAAATAAAGATCTTTCATGATAAACTCCCTCTCTTAAAGGAACAATACCATATGTTCATCGTCACTATACACACCATTCACCTTTATAGCCCTTTTTTCAATTCCATACGTTTTAAAGCCCACTGATTCATATAGTTTTTTTGCTGGTTCGTTTGTGGAAACAACACCTAAGGTCAATTGCTCCAAGTCCATTTCTCTTGCTCTTTCAATTGCCTTACGTATTAAATCACGCGCAAGACCACTTCTTCGATTACTTGCATCTACATACATCGCAACGATATGTCCTTTATGCTTATATGCTTCCTTTTCTTCTGTTAGTAGAGTAACAACTCCAACTAAACGATTTTCTTTATTAAAAGCACCAAATGTAAAACTACTGTTAGATGAAAGATTACTAGCAACGCGTTCAAGAGGGTTTTCTTGGCGTACTGCTTCTTCATATGTCGTTACAAATGCTTCTGGATTTACTTGCAGTGCTTGTAAACGTAGTTCCCAATATTGCTCTGCATCCACTTTTGTAAGTAATCGAATCATTTTATCTATCCCCTTTTTAATTGACATAATATTTTTATATGCTATTAATTTTCGATTCATACTCTTCTTTTAATATACTGTAACGATAGCGATGAATGAATTTACCATGACGATAGCGATCATTTCTCATAATTCCTTCACAAACAAATCCAGCCTTTTCGTAACTCCTTCTCGCTTGTACATTATCTTCATCTACACGTAGCCAAATTTTCTCCAATTTGAACTGAAAGAATCCTATTTGTAGCATACTATATAGAGCTGCCATTCCATACCCTTTTCCCCAATACTCTTTCTTTCCAATTGCAATGCCTAGTTCTGCATTTTTATTTGTTTTATCAAAGTTTTTAAGGTCTACCCACCCAATGTGTATAGCTTTATCTGTAACTATAGCTCTTTGTTCATAACCATTCTCTCGACTAATACATGCTTCAATCCATTTTCTCGTATCGTCACGAGTGAACGGAGGATATTGGTCTGGTACGACTAAATGTTTTGTTACTTCCGTATCTAATGACCATTGATAGCGATCTTCTACATCATCTAGTGTCAATTCTCTTAATTGAACGAATGGTACATTCATATTGCTATCCCCTTTTCATTTGCCAATAAAAAATCCTTCGAACACTCTTCCTCCATACTGTGTTAACGTCTTTTCTACAAAATTAGTTAATTCACTTTTCCCTCCTGTTTTATAAAAATGATCAAAAGCCGCTACAAATTGGTCTGCATATTGTTCATCATATCTTCTTAACACTCTTATAAACCATTTTGAATTTCCAAGCCATTGACCATTTACTCTTAATACATATTCATGTACTAATTCCGCTAATAAATTGGCAATGAATAATTCTTCTTCTCTCTTAGATGCACCAATAAAATCATCCAAAGTATCCGTAATAAAATACCTTTTCTGCTTCATCGTCTCTTCATTCCATTTTTCTGGACCTTTAGTTAATAGATTATTCGCTTCCTTTTTTAACATCTCAACAATTTCATGTTTTCCTTTTAATATAACCCCTTCGGAAACTAATTGAGGTAAAGAAGGTCTCCCGCGATCACAATCCATTTTAAAAAAGGTTTTATACGTTTCAAAATTATGTACGAATACTTCAACAGGCCATCCATTACTATAGAAGGATTCCCTATAACAAGATGACAAACTATTATCTACTATTACTATATCAAGATCAGATGTTTTTGTCGCTTCACCTCGTGCAACACTTCCTCCCAGTAAAGCAACATCACAATTTGGAAATTGTGATGTAATTATGCTTTGTGCCGCTTCAATTGGTTTCATACTCTTTTCCCCTTCTCTTATTTTACTTTCTTTTTTCGGCTCTTTCTCTCGCCTTTTTTATATATGCTTCAGCATCTGGTGTTTTACATGACGTTGCACCGTGATCAACCTTTACTTTTCCAATTTCACGAGCAATTTCAACTGCTTGTCGTTCTAAGTATTCATTACGAATTCCAATCGCGATTAAAGCGCTATTCATAGCTTCTTTTTTTCTATTTTTTTCATTATGTATATGGATTTTAATCTCTTTTAAATACGGTAAGAAGAAATCATCGTTTAACGTTTTATTTTTCATCGTAATATTTGCTAATAAAGACCATCCTGCTCTCCCGATCCATTCATCATTAGATTTCGTCCACTCCTCCATTCTTTCTATTGCAATTGGCGAAGTGCATATAGACGTCATAAGAACATCCATTAAACAATAATAATCAACATCCTGCACCCAACTATTAAGCTGATTTGACGTGAGTTTCTTCGGATCTAATATATATGTCGCTAAAGTCATTGCGTCCATATTTTTCGTTTTCCATAGCGAGATTGCTAAATCATGATCTTTTTTTATCTTCTTTTTTAACAATTTTAAATTCGCAAAGCTAACCCCGAATAGCGGCTCTTTCGCCCCGTGGTTTTTATACGTTTTTCGATTTTGCTCCGTTCCATATTCTTCTAATTGTTGCATTACTTCTTCAAGCATCATATGTCCACCTCTTTTCATGTTGACTTCACATGTGTATGTACGATATATTCTACATTATTTTTTGATTTTCCTATAATTATTTTTAAAGTACGGTATGTGAAGTTATCAATATTTCATTATAAAACAAAATACACTTTCTTTTTTTATTTTTCATTCATACTTTGTATGTAATACTCCGCTAACGCATTCAACGGATTGATTACCTTCCTTCCTATCCTATTTTCAACTTTTGTTGCAGCATCCACCATTGATAATTGTGCCACTGAAATCATTTCGTTTCTATCTTTCATTCTTTCATATAAGTACTTTTCTAATTTAGTATCATGCTCCTCTTTATGACCTTGCCTAATTAACTCAAATATATCATCTATCACTTCTACTTTTACATGTATAGATTTATTTTTCTGCTGGGCGTATTGT
This sequence comes from Bacillus sp. NPDC094077, assembly GCF_050279465.1. Taxonomy (NCBI): domain Bacteria; kingdom Bacillati; phylum Bacillota; class Bacilli; order Caryophanales; family Bacillaceae; genus Bacillus; species Bacillus sp. NPDC094077. The sequence goes on from NZ_JBNNUF010000002.1 coordinate 660,969, forward strand.
TTTAAACGTTTCATCGTCCCTGAAACAGTGCTAGCATTCGTAAAAAGTATTGTTTGTGGCTTTTCAATATGACAAATCAGTTCAAAAAATGGCTCGTCTATTTTCAAAATAGGAATGTTTATTTTGAAATTCTCATTTAATAACGTAATATAATCTGTACAAGTTATTAGGAGTGCATCTATATCACTTTCAGCTATATATTTTATAATATCTTTTAATTTATTTCGGGCAACTTCTCTTTCAAATTCACTCTCTATTTTTAGACTGTGTGCTATGATAGGATCTACAAAATGGAGTATTTCTATTTCAAAAGATTGTAGTATGTGTTCAATGTATTCAATATTTGAATAATGAGCATGTAAACAAGCTAATTTTTTCATACTTCCCCTCCCTTTTCAAAACAAACAAGCAAATTTAAACCGCTATTAATGCAATATATTTCATTCAATTCTTCTTTCATTTCTTCAAACCTGCAAAGACGCTAAAATCTTGCATATTTTTCATAAACTTTTTTGCGCTTGTAACAAAGTTTTTTTGCATTTACCTACCTATAATTGCTAATATAGTAGAGTAGAACTTTTATAGAGAGAAGGAAAATTATGCACAATGGAATTCGGATGACAACTTTAGTGAAAAGAGCTCTGTTGATTTGCGCTGGGGTATTATTTACATACGAAGCCGCTTACGGATCAACACATACTGCTCTAGCAAGTACAGAGGATAATGTAAAATCAGTTCAACTTGTAAGTGAGATTCAAACTTCTCTTGCACCGAAAGAAGCTCCAAAACAATATAATGGGCAGGTTAGAAAAGTAGCTTATTTAACATTTGATGACGGTCCTGGAAAATATACAGCTGAGCTTTTAGATATGTTAAAGAGAGAAAATGCAAAAGCAACATTCTTCCTAATCGGTTCAAATGTGAAAGCTTTCCCTGATCTTGTAAAACGCGAAAATGCTGAAGGCCACTATGTTGGGATGCACAGTATGACTCATAACTACAAGAAACTTTACACAGAAGGTCATTACGTTGATGAAATGAAAGAAGACCAAGGCTTAATCGCTGGCGTCCTAGGAAAATCACCCGTATTAACTCGTCCTGCTTACGGCTCAATGCCAGGCTTAAATGAAGCACTTCGCAACAAAGTTGTTGAAAATGGTTTAAAAGTTTGGGATTGGACAATTGATTCATTAGACTGGAAATACAACAAAATGCCGGTTGACGCTGCATCTGCTAAAATCGTAGAAAACGTTCTAAATGGTGCTAACAAGCCAACAGAAGTTATCCTTATGCACGATATTCATCCACAATCTGTTAAAGCAGTACCTGGAATTATTAAAGGACTGAAAGAAAAAGGATATGAATTAGAAAGTTATAGTGAGAACGAACACTTCCCGTTAAACTTCTGGCATGATAATCGTATGTAATAAAAAGACTTGATTTCCTCTAGTAGGTTATCAAGTCTTTTTTTATCGTTTTTGGAATCTCCTTTGTTGCTCCTCTACCGCACAAATTATGTGTTCTCTTTCCTCATTCGTCATATTGATTACGAATGAATACGCTTCTTCCTTACACCAAGAAGGTTTACTTTCATAAGATAAATGAATTCGTATATCAAATCCCCCTTCCTTTTCCCCGATATATTCAAAGGTTAAATTGGGTTCTGTAAAACTCAGTTCGTCATATGTAGGGTTTGGTAATGATCGAAACCATTTTATCATGTACTTTAGTTCGCCTGTTTCTAAACAAGGATCTATCGTTTCAAAAACTCTATTTTTTTCCACGAGTTTTATCCTTGCCATTAACCAACTCCTATCCCATTCGTCTTCTGCATCTTTAAATTGATATTTTACAACCCCTAAATACATTGATACTTTTTCATTTTGAAAAATCATGATTAACTCCCTTCTATCTTTAAATCGTCAATTTATAAAATTCCAAATATGTAATCTCTTATTTGTAAGAAAATTTCTTTTTCATCATCCAATAATTTTGATCCTTATTTATGATGTTTTTTGTTTTATTAATACATAAAATATTTTTAACGTATTACCCTTTATACATGAAATAAATTTGATTTGCGATATAATCTGAACTAAAGTGAAGTCCATTCCTTATCCACCACATGATGATACCTACCAAAGAGGCTGTTTTAATATCAACTGCAACATAATCATCAGGTAAATTCTTTTTCGTATTCTCTCTTCTCGTCTCTATTAATTGCTTTAAAAATAAAAATAATTGTTCCTCAAATTGATTCATTTTAAATAAAATAAATAAATAATTTCGGTGAATATATAAATAATCAAGTAATTGCGTTAGCTTTTGTTTTTCTGATAAATCTTTTTCATGTATTAAATCAGCAACTTTATTAGAAAGCTCCTTTAAAATCTCGCTTGTGATTTGGTCTAGTAAATCTTGAATATCTTGATAATGTAAGTAAAAGGTCGTTCGATTTAATCCTGCCTTTGTTGCTACTTTTTGAACCGTTAAGCTTGATATACTAGGATTCTCACATAAGAGAGAAAAAACAGCATTTTTAAACATGTCTCTTGAACGAACTGTACGAGGATCTTCTTTTTTAGATGTAGACATTTTTAAACTCCTTTATAGATTTTCTCTTTACTTACTCGACAGTGCATACCTTCTATGTCGAGTAATGAACATTTTCAAAAAAACTGTTCATGGTCAAGGGAAATTTATTTTGTTAGCATTAATTTTATCGACACAATGTCGATAAATCAAGAAAACACTGAAGGAGTTTACCAATGCAAAAGGAAATATCAGAAAGAAATAAAAAAATTATATTAGTTGTCCTCATTGCCGGCTGTTTTTTATCAACATTAAATCAGACTTTATTAAATGTGGCGATGAGTAATTTAATGGAGGTATTTGATGTTACGGCCGCAACAGTGCAATGGCTATCGACAGGCTTTATGCTCATAAATGGTGTTTTAGTGCCAATTACTGCATTTTTAATGAAAAGATTTACAACAAGGCAGCTATTTATTAGCTCGATGCTCTCTTTGTTTATTGGGACTGTTCTCTGTGCATGCGCCATGAATTTTAGCATTCTGTTAACAGGAAGAATGATTCAAGCAGTTGGAGCAGGCATTATTATACCACTAATGATGACTGTTATTTTATATTTGTACCCTAGTGAAAAACGTGGAAGTATTATGGGGACCATCGGCTTCGCCATAATTTTTGCGCCAGCCATCGCGCCAACATTATCTGGATTTATCATTGAATATGTATCTTGGAGATGGCTATTTATTGGATTAGCTCCATTTGTATTCATAGTTATTATTTTCGCACATAAATATTTAATGAATGTTGCTGATACAACAAAAACAAAATTAGATATCGTAAGTGTGATTTTATCAACTATCGGCTTTGGTTGTGTTATATTCGGATTTAGTAGTGCAGGAAGCAAAGGATGGGATCATTCAGTTGTTATTACAACAATTATTATCGGTATAATCGGTACAGCTTTATTCTGTTTACGTCAAATAAAGTCTAACGATCCATTATTGAATTTATCAGTATTTAAATATAAAGTTTTCACTCTTACATCAATCATTAACGTACTAATTACGATGATTATGTATGCTGATTTAATTCTCTTGCCGATTTACTTACAAAATGGACGAGGTTTTACCGCATTCGAATCCGGTCTACTTTTATTACCTGGAGCTGTCATTAATGCTTTCTTATCACCTATCACAGGGAAAATGTTTGATAAATACGGAGCGAAGCCTCTTTTTATTACAGGTTTAATATGTATCATTATTTCGATGTGGGGTGTAATGGATTTGACTGATTCCACAACTTATATGTATTTAATGGTTCGTACCATTATTCTACGAATTGGGTTAAGCTTCATTTCAATGCCTTTAAATACAGCAGGATTAAACGCTTTACCAAGAGAACTCGGTTCACATGGTTCAGCGGTAAATAATACCATTCGCCAATTAGCAGGTGCTATTGGAACAGCAGTTATCATCACAGTTTATACGATTCAGTCAACTTCATATACTTTACAGTTATCTAGTAAAAATGGAAACATATCAGCTATGCAAGTAACAAAATTAACTTCTATCTTCAGCTCAAGTGATGCATACGTATTTATGTTAGTCTTATCTTTTGTAGCTTTGATTATTGCATGTTTTATGCCTAAAAAAGTAGCACTCGAAAGATACGAAAGTAAATCTTAAAATAACCTACTCGTTTTTGAACTGTACCATATAATATCGACAGTTTAATAAAAAAGACCTTTAAAAATTAAGCACTTAAAAGATGGCTCAGGAATTGTACCAGAGTCATCTTTTTGAGTGTCCATTGTTAACAATCATAATTATAATCGTGTATATAATCCTCAATTACTATTTGAAAAGACTGATTATTTTCAACGCTATTATTCCCCTTATTATTCATTTGCACCATATACAAGAAGAATATCTTTGGAATTTTTAATACAGCATAACAGCTTAGCACATATTACTCTTAAGGAGTGATATGTATATGGATTTTCTTTCACCTGAATATTGGTCTGCCTTACTTGCGATTATTGTAATTGATTTAGTTTTAGCTGGTGATAATGCCATTGTAATTGGATTATCAGCAAGGCGATTACCAAAAGATCAACAAAAGAAAGTTATCATTTGGGGAACTGTTGGAGCAATCGCTATAAGAGCCGCTGCCACCTTAGTTGTTGTTTGGTTATTAAAAATACCAGGATTACTTCTAATTGGCGGTGTATTGCTCATTTGGATCGCTTACAAATTGATTGCTGAGGGCAAAAATCATGATATTAAGGCAGAAGAAGGATTTTGGTCTGCTATTAAAACCATTATTATAGCTGATGCGTTAATGGGAATTGATAACGTACTCGCTGTTGCCGGAGCTGCGCATGGTAATTTTTCTTTAGTAATCATTGGGCTATTAGTTTCAATTCCAGTAGTCGTATGGGGAAGTACATTAATTTTAAAATGGGTGGACCGTTTTCCTGTCATCATTACGATTGGAGCAGCTGTTTTAGCATATACTGCTGCAAAAATGATTGTAAGTGAAAAGTGGTTCGCCGGATTTTTCGAAGGAAACCTTTTAATTAAGTGGGGATTCATCATTATTATCATTGCCGGTGTAGTATTCTTTGGCAAGTCAAAACAGCAAATAAAAGATGGTTCTATATAATGACGATATAATTAAATTTACAAACAAAAGCGCTACTCATATGAGCAGCGCCTTTTAGTATTTATTTAGTTTCCCCGTCTTCAGTCGTCTTCACCTTCGTTTTATTTTTATCACGATGGTTATAGTTGTACTTAGAACGATCTACTGGAGTGAAGCCCTCTGGTGTGTAGAATCGTAATAAGTCGCCGTTAACAACTTGGTCAGAGTATTTAAGTGATTTTTGAACCATTTGTTCATTTTGTTTTATTTCATCTGTAAATTCTACAGGTTTCCCAGTCGCTGTATCATAATATTTGCCGTTAAGTGCTGTAACTGTTGGGCTTACGTAGTTACCGTTACGGAACGGAACGACTTGTTTATGCTCTGGTGATAATAAATCTGATCCGAATTGGACATAATTTTTTGTATCTGTACCTAGTAAGTGTAATAACGTTGGAAGAACGTCAATTTCTCCGCCGTATTGATGTTGTACGCCGCCCTTCATTCCGGGAACACGAATGATTAATGGTACACGTTGTAATTGGGCATTTTCAAATGAGTTCATTTCTTTACCCATTACTTGAGACATTGCTGCGCCATGATTATCTGAAATACCGTAATGGTCACCGTACATCACAATAATTGAGTTATCGTATAAACCAGATTGTTTCAAGTAATCCATAAAGCCTTTTACAGACTCATCTAAATAGCGTGCTGTTTGGAAGTACGTATCAACTGATGAGTCACCTGTTTTCGCTGGTTCAATCGTTGCTTCCGCTTTATCAATAGGATAAGGGAAATGATTCGATAACGTAATAAACTTCGTATAGAACGGTTGTTTTAACGTTTGTAATAACGGTATTGATTCATTAAAGAATGGTTTATCTTTTAAACCATAATTTACTACATCTTTTTCGTTCATATCATAGTATGACGCATCAAAGAATTTATTAAAACCAAATGATTTATAAATATCATCACGGTTCCAAAACGTTTTGTAGTTACCATGGAACACCGCTGATGTGTATCCTTGTTGACCTAAAATAGCTGGTGCTGATTGATACGTGTTATGAGCTTTATTTGTAAAAACAGATCCTTGCGGTAAACCAAACATTGAGTTCTCTAACATGAACTCTGCATCAGAAGTTTTACCTTGTCCTGTTTGATGGAAGAAGTTATCAAAGTATAACGTATTCGCATCTTTTGTAAACGAATTTAAGAACGGTGTAACTTCTTGACCATTTAATTTATAATCGATTAAAAAGTTTTGGAATGACTCTAAGTGAATATAAATTACGTTCATTCCTTTTCCTTTACCGAAGTACTCCGGATTCGGACTTGCATATGTTGATGTAAGATAGTTTCTAACCTCTGTCATATTATCTCCATCAGCTAATGCTCGTTCTGTTGATGCTTTCGCACTTTGAATGCCATCATAAATCGTATAGTTGTATGCCCCTAAATATTTCACAATATAATTGCGGTCAAATGTTCTTGTTAATAATTCAGGACGGTCAGATTCTGCAAGACCTAAGTTAACGCTAAAGAATAAAATACCTGCTACAAATACTAGAGATAATTTATGCTTTGCAACACGAATTGGTTTAGGATTTACAAATTTTGTTGCGACTAAAACAATTAAAATGATTGTATCTAAGAAATATAGTGGATCATATAAGTGTAGCAATGCAAAAATACTACCACCTAAATCTCCAAAGTTATTCGTTTGTGTTAATGTCGGGAACGTAATAAAATCGCTGAAAAAGCGGTAATATACTACGTTTGCGTATAAAAGTATAGACATTAGCAAATTAATAACAATTAACCAAATGTAAGCTCGTTTCCCCTTTGCGAATAATGCGAGCCCTAAAAATAAAACTGCTGAACTAAGCGGGTTGAAAAACAGTAAAAACTTTTGGATAGTGTTTGATATCCCTAAATTAAATTCTGTCACATATGCTGCGTATGTTTTTAACCAGAATAAAATAACGGCAAACACGAAAAATCCAAAGTGATTGCTTAACACTCGCTTACTCTTTAATAGTAATTGTTTCATCTCTCCACCTCTTTTGATCATCCAAGGCTTATTTTGATATAAGTCTGTCTCTCTATTCAATTTTTCTTCTTCAAATAGATTTTTTTATTTAACTATATGAAGAATATTAGTAATTATAATTTGTAGCCTTTATTTATTCAACTATTTCTTTTTAAACATTTTGACCTTGGTTTCTATTTAACTAAATTAATTTGTAACATTTCCTGTTTTCTCCCAAGATTCATCCACTAATTATGACTCCACATACTATAAACCTTTATTTATTCATTCGCAAACAAATCTATCTCCAATTTTGGCATATTCATGTAAACTACCCAATTTCATAAAATAAAAAGTGTAATATTTCTTCAGGTACAACATCAAAATCCCTTACCACCGTAAAAGTTATTCTTAAATAATTATTCATTTTAGTCATCCTTAATTTATATACAAAAATAGCCTCTCTATTCAACAAAACCCCCGCTCTCATAAAAGAAAGCGAGGGTTTTCATCATGTATTATTGACCTTTATACATTGCATCTACTTGTTTTTGAAGCTCATCATTTTCTAAGAACTCATCGTAAGAAGCCTCTTTATCGATTACACCGTTTGGCGTTACTTCGATAATGCGGTTTGCAATTGTCTGTACGAACTGATGGTCATGAGATGTAAATAAGATTGTACCTTTGAATGCGATTAAACCGTTGTTTAATGCAGTGATAGACTCAAGGTCTAAGTGGTTCGTTGGATCGTCAAGTGTGATTACGTTCGCACCACTTAACATCATTTTAGATAGCATACAACGAACTTTTTCTCCTCCAGATAATACAGAAACGTTCTTCTTAACTTCTTCACCTGAGAATAACATACGACCTAAGAAACCACGTAAGAAGCTTTCTGACTCATCTTGTGGAGAGAATTGGCGTAACCATTCAACTAGGTTGTAATCACTGTTCTCAAAGTACTTAGAGTTATCTCTTGGGAAGTATGATTGAGATGTTGTAACGCCCCATTTGAATGAACCGCTATCTGGCTCCATTTCACCCATTAGGATTTTAAATAATGTTGTCATTGCAATATCATTACGACCAATAAATGCAACTTTATCACCTTTGTTTAAAGTGAAGTACACATTATCTAACACTTTTTCACCATCAATTGTTTTAGAAAGACCTTCAACAGTTAATAAATCATTTCCTACCTCACGTTCTGGTGTGAAGCCAACGAATGGGTAACGGCGTGATGATGGCTTAATATCATCTAATGTAATTTTATCTAATAATTTTTTACGAGAAGTCGCTTGCTTCGCTTTAGATGCGTTTGAACTAAAGCGTGCAATGAAGTTTTGTAACTCTTTTACTTTCTCTTCTTTTTTCTTATTAGCATCTTGCGTTAATTTTAAAGCTAATTGGCTTGACTCGTACCAGAAGTCATAGTTACCAACATAAAGTTGAATTTTACCGAAATCAAGGTCAGCCATGTGCGTACATACTTTATTTAAGAAGTGACGGTCATGGGATACAACGATAACTGTATTTTCAAAGTTCATTAAGAAGTTTTCTAACCATTGGATCGCTTTTAAGTCCAAGTGGTTGGTAGGCTCATCTAGTAAAAGAATGTCAGGTTGGCCGAATAATGCTTGCGCAAGTAATACTTTTACTTTCTCTGCACCAGTTAATTCAGACATTTTCTTATCATGAAGATCTTCACCAATACCCAGACCTTTTAGTAGGATTGCAGCTTCTGATTCTGCTTCCCAACCGTTAAGCTCAGCAAACTCACCTTCAAGTTCAGCGGCACGCATACCATCTTCATCACTAAAATCTTCTTTCATGTAAATTGCATTTTTCTCTTGCATTACTTTGTATAGTTGTGTGTGACCCATAATTACTGTTTCTAATACTGGGAACTCTTCATATTCGAAGTGGTTCTGTTTTAATACTGCTAGACGCTCACCTGGCGTAATATGTATGTCACCTGTTGATGGTTCGATTTCCCCAGATAAAATCTTTAGAAATGTCGATTTACCAGCACCGTTTGCTCCGATTAAACCGTAGCAATTACCTGGCGTGAATTTTATGTTAACATCTTCAAATAATTTGCGATCCGCAAAACGCAAACTAACGTTACTTACTGTAATCATTTGTGTCCTCCTACTAATACCGCTGATACCAGCGTTTTCTCACCGATTGTCTTAAAAATCGCATATTACGACTCAATTATTGTAGACTATAGCTATTATATAGTAGAAGCTGGATGAATAGCAACGGTTGATTGACTTTCTATAATGAAATCGATAGTTTTTCATCCAAACTACTAGCCATTTCATGTATATCATCGAACTCTCTCTAATATACCCATCCCTTCCTCATTCCTTAATATATTTGATTAAGTTTTTATATACCGAAAAAACTGTAGAGAAAACATTTATCAAGACCTAATTTTATAAAATGTTTTAATATAAATCCCTTCAACATATTATATATGTCTAATATGTTCGGGAATTTTATTATTTACATTCGTTCTTCGTTATATGGGGTCCCATCACATCGCTATCTAGCTAAGATTGCGCCAGGAAAACTTCAGAAAAAAGCTCACTCCTTATCTATTTTTATATAAGGAGTGAGCTTTTTTTGCTATGGATAATGATTAGTTAGGTTAATTTTACATGTATACGAGATTTATCATTATTCATCATGAACTTTTATTGATGGTATTTTTATATATATTTATTCATAAGAATGGAACTAGCTTAGTATTTACTGGGGGGTATTAAGAATGAATAGGGATGAAACCTCATTACATCCTGATACGGGTGTTACGTCTGTAATGTTTGTTGAACGATCATTAAATGAAATTCGCTTTTGGTCTAGAATCATGAAGGAGCATTCTTTTTTTCTTCGATTGGGGTTTAGATGCGAGGATACCCAACTAATCGAAGAGGCTAATCAATTTTATCGATTGTTTGAACATATCGAACAAATAGCGTATTCCTATACAAATGAAACAGAACCTGGGCAAATAAAAAGATTTAATTCAGAAGTACAACAAGCCGCAACTAATATTTTTGGATTTAAACGAAAAATTCTAGGATTAATTCTAACATGTAAATTGCCAGGACAAAATAATTTTCCACTGTTAGTTGACCATACAAGTAGGGAAGCTAATTATTTTAGAAATCGTTTAATTGAATTAAATGAAGGTAAATTAGATGCCCTTCCTGATGCTATTATTAAAGAAAATGTTTTCTTTTTAAGGATTATGGCAGACCATGCTAAATTTATTGGTCATCTTCTTGACCCATCGGAAAGAAAGCTTGTAGATACAGCCCGGAATTTTAGCAATGATTTTGATGAATTGATGTATCAAGCAATTGACTTAGAATCTATGAAACCACAATCTCAAACAGTTCCTCTTTTAGATCAATTTTTAGATCAAAATCGTGTGTCAGTCACATCTCTTCGGGATTTTAAGAAAACAGCACGTGATTTAATTGAGCAGTGCAAAATAAAGAGTATCATTCATCCATTATTAGCAGACCATGTGTTTCGTGAAGCTGATAGATTTCTTGAAATAATTGATATGTTTGATGCTCATCTCACAAATATTAAATCACAATCTAGATAGTAGCAGATAAAGAAAGGTACTATTTTGCCTTAAGCTGAGAAGTTAACAATTTATTGTTAGCTTCTTTTCCTTGTGATGGATTCATACGTTATTTTATTAAATATTCCCAAAGGGATTTTTAACCCCTTTGTTTATAGTCTTTTGAATGTATAATTTCTTTTTATAAATTGAAGATATTAGGAGAATTGATGGGAAGGCAATGGTTTCGGGAATTTGAAAGTAAACTAATAATAAAAAGTTTGCTTTCATGGATGATAAAGGAGTTTAATTATTTAAAGGGGATTTTATAGCTATTTCCAGAATGAATATAATACATTTTTATATTAAGTTATGGGGATGTTGGTTGTTATAAAACGAATTATAAAAAAGGTATTATGATAGGTTTATTATGTGTATTTGTTTTTTCGTTAGGTGGTTGTGACTTTTGGGATGGATTTAAAGATGGAATCAGTTCTAAGACTGAAAAAGTAGAAAATCAGGAGAAAAAATAAACCTTTATAGATGTTTTGAAGAAAAAAAGACGACCTATTTTATGTCGTCTTTCGTTTTTCTTTTAGAACTATGCTTTAATAAAAATGTTTTATACATTTACGCATATTTAGAGGTTAACCCTTTGCTTCGCTTCTCCCAATCTTTGCCTCACACCCAAAAATAAGGGAGCAGATCCCCTGCTCTACAGGTTGACTACGAATTCGTCGATTCATGGTAACCCAAGTGGCTGTAAACAATATCATTAATAGTATTACAATGATATACAATCCGGTTTGAGGTATCATGATACCAATCATTACGCCCATTAATCCTCTCATTGCTCCTGTTACAATCCCATTTAATATGGGGATCATATCTTGAAATGGAAAACTGATAATACCACTAACAAAAACACCAATCAGGAGTCCTAAAACATAGGCCGTACTTAGATGGTGACTCATAACGGCTCCAATAACTACACAAACTGTCATTGTAGAAAGCATTCCTAAGGACATCGGAAGTGAATGGACAATTATATTAGATTGTTCATTGAATTTGGATAAACGATTTCGTTGCTTCCAGAGTGTAAAAATAATATGACAAATGAGCAGTGCACAAATAAATAAAATAACAACGGCAAAGGGCCACGATATACCCACAGTATTCATATGATTCATTTCATGTCCCAATTATATTTCCCTCCCACTTGGTATTTCAGGCAATATTCGGGTTTTTTGGGGTCTTTCTGCCCTATTAAATATATATGTAAAACATTTTCGGGAACTGCTTTACAATTGCAATCGTTATTGTGTCCGCCATTTGTAAGGCTTCCGCTTCAATTTTTTCAAAAACAGTAATACTGGATTTAAAATCACCTTGGAGCATAAGTACTGCCTCCATTTTAGTAAGTGCCAAATGCTCGAAAAACATTTTTTGAAATTCCTCTCTTGAAATAAAAGGATTTATTCTATTTAGAAATTGGGAAATTTCTGCTCCATTTACGTACCACCTTCTCTCGGCAGCCGTTGCAGTCTCTTGATTTCCAGCTTTTGCAGCTTTGACAAGTTCCGCAGCAATTACCAGGTGTTCCCTTATTAAGTTGTTGTACATTGAAGCTATTTCATTTCCATAATAAGGTTTTAGCAAATCTCCCATATCTACAGCATTGCGAAGAAGACGAGCGGTAACAACATCTATATCTGGTAAACCAAAAACTATGCTAATGATTGTCATCCTAGTCCAATATACATGTTGTTCCCAAGCTGAACGCATAGATTTACTTAAATTAACTTTCTGTTGTGTATAAACAAGGTTTCCGCCCCCATGACATTGATGGTTATGGTCACACCTACAATTTTCTCCACACTGACAATAGGGATTCAAACAAGCTGAATTGGAACAATTACGTTGATAATAAGGATAACCACCGGAATATCCTTGTTCATTTTGCCACATCTTTATTCCCCCGAAAAACTTTCATTTTCATAAAAATATAGGCATTTATAATCATCATCATATGTAATTTTCAGCTGATTTAGAATTGCAAGAAGAAGATAAAACGACGTCGAAAGAAATCAGGAGAATGTAGATTTAGGATATTCAGATATTGGTATGAGTCTTAGGAGGCATTGTATTGATATCTTAAAGTCCATGCAAGAGTAGATAAAATTCAGAGAAAATATAGCTTATCCAGACCTAAATTGAAAAAAGATAGATAAAAGACATAACATATTGGTCGTATAAAATATGTTATGTCTTTTCTTTTTCAGCTTATCCACCTGTTAACTTAATAAAAAAACATTAAGTTTTTTCTAAAATTGATTTAACGAAAGCAGGTTTCTCTTCTACGTATTTATTTTTATTATTTTTATTTAACTTTGCTAAATTAAGTTTGAGCTGTTCATAATCAATTCTTGCCCCATCATTTAAAGACTCTTTTCATACTCTACTTTGTTAGTTCAAGAAGAAATTGAACATAATATCCTCTTCTTAGTGTAGTCTATTTAAAAACATTCTCTACAGTTTTTTATTTCGTATTTACTATTTTCTCTTTATAACTCTTCAATTTATTCGTCAATCCTATTAAAGCAGGTAACAATATTGGCATCACAATTAAGGCTAATAGTAAAAGAGCCACGCCCACAACTGATGCTACTTGTATTAGCGTCAGTACTCCGGATGGAATTAATGCTGCAAATGTACCGCCTAAAATAAGTGCCGCTGATAATACGACTCCTCCTATATGACGAGATGCATTTACAATTTTCGTTACGGAATCCCCTTCTAGCTCATTGTAGCGCATCATTAAGAAAATGCTATAATCCACTCCTAGGGCAACAATCATAATAAAGCTAAAGAATGGGACATTCCAGCTTAATGACTCAACGTTTAATACATGTGTACTAATTAGTTCACTTATACCAAGTGATGCGAAGTACGCTAATATTAATGATCCAATAATAAAGATTGAATTTAAGAATGAACGGGTAATCACGATTAATACAATCGCAATTCCAATTAACATAATCGTAGCTGTACGTAAGAAATCTTGTTGCGTGACTTCTTTTAAATCAACGTTTCTAGCTGTTGTTCCGCCTATTGCTTTTTTCGCCGATTTTAATTCTGTACCATTTAACGTACCATCTATCGTTTTATTAATTTCTTGAATGATTGGCATCGCTTCTTTTGAATACGGGTTTACATCTAAAATGATTGTCATTTTAGCAGTCTTTCTATCATCTGACATGTACGTATTCAATGCTTTTTGGAAATCTTCTCCCTCTAACACTTCTTTTGGAATATAAAATTTCTCTGAGCTTTTCGATTCATTAAGTTCACCTAAATATTTTTGAGCATCCCCTAGGCCATTACTTACTTTTCCAAGCCCTTCTGTACTTTTAGATAAGCCTGATTGTAATTGCCCCATCTTATCTTGTAGATCTTTCAGTCCAGTTAAAAGCTGACCTTGCCCATCATTTATTTTCGTTAATCCGGATTGTAACTCAGCTGATTTGTTCGCAATTTGTTTTGAACCTGTAGCTCCTTTGTTCAATCCATTTTTCAGCTCAGCGGCTCCTTTTTGTAACTTGGTAACTCCATTATTCATTTCCTTTAAGCCGTTATCTACTTTCAGTAACGATTGATTCGCTTCTTTAAATGAAGTCATCGCCGCTTTATGCTGTACCACTAATTGGTTTAATTCACTTGCAAGTCTATTTAATTGTTTCTGAGCTTCTTTCGCAATTCCTAATGTTTGCTGCACATTAGGATCGTTTGCTAATTCTGGTTTCGTTTGACTAAAATTGGTCATTAACATTTCAATTTGTTCATATCCTTTTTTCGCACCATCGATTGCTTGAGAAACACTTCCAAAGTATTCATCGTAAGAACTTAAACCTTTTTCTAACTGTGCATAACCCGCATGCAGCTGCGACGTTGCATTAGATAGGACATTTATATTTTCGTTTACTGAAGTTAACCCACTCTCAACTTGCTGTGCTCCTTGTGCACCGTCGTTTATGCCACTTGATAATTGATTTAAAGCTGTTCCTAATGCTGATACCCCATTCTTTGCCTCGTTCGTTCCATCAATTAACTTTTGAACATTCGCAAGACTATTTGAGTCATTACTACCCATTTTATCTTTTGCATCAGTTAATCCATCATTAATTTCTTTTATGCCACCATTGGCATCACCTAAGCCTGTGTTCAATTCTCCTGCTTGTTTATTTAAATATAATTCTTTTATCTTATCACCGGTTGGACGCGTCGGTGAATATACTTCTGAAACACCTTTAACTTTCGAAACTTTTTCAGTTAATTCATCTAAAGTTTGTAGAGAAGTTTCACCATCTAACTTTTTATCAGATTGAATGACTAACGTACTTGGTGAAGAGAAACCAGGCGGAAAATGATCTTCTATTACGTTAATCCCCATCTTCGATTCATACTTATTATCCACTTCAAATAAATCATTGTAATTAAGCGTGTTAGAGTATTTTAATACGAAAGGAATCGATATCACGAATACAATGATTAAAGCGATAAATGGTCTTGCTACTGAGTTTTTCGCAAAGAATCCCCATAATCGACTATCCTCATGCCCTTTAAATGTTTTAGCTGGATAAAACATTCCTTTTCCTAAAAGCACCATAAAAAATGGATTTAAAGTAGTTAATACAAGTAATAATACTGCGACACCAATTGCTACTGCTGAAGTAGATTGATATAATTTAAAACTCGCTAAAGCAAGTGATGCAAAACCAATTAGCACTGCTATCCCGCTATATAAAACGGTTTTACCTGCCGATTTAAACGTCTCTTTCGTAGCTAAAAATACATTTTCTTGTTTACTTAATTCTTCTTTAAACCTCGTATATAATAAAATGTTGTAGTCTGTTCCCACTCCAAACAGGACGACAACTACAAACACTTGTGTAAAGTTTGAAAACGGAAAATTAAATTGATCTACAAGATGGGCAATAATACCCATTGAAATTAAATACGATACACCGACTGTAAGAAGTGAAACAATCGGAACAATTGGTGAACGAAATACAATGATTAATACTACAAGAATGAAAATGATTGAAATAACTTCTGTCTTTTTCACTCCCTCTTGAGAGGATTTAAGAAAATCATCTCCGATTAAGTCACTTCCTGTTAAATATGTTTTTACTCCTTTCGGTTTAATTTTATTATGAAGCTCATCTGCAACTTTTGATATTTCACCATGTTTTTTATCTACAGCTATTTGCGTTAAAATAGTCGTATTGTCTTTAGAAATTAATTGTTTTTCCAAGTCTTTATTATCTAAATGTGAAACAACTTCCTTAATTCCTAATTTCTCTTTTTCATTTTGTAAAGCATTTATTGTTTTCTCTATTTCTTCTTTCTGTTCATTCGTTAAAGCGTTTTTATCTCCACTATTAAAAACCGCTATAATTTCATACTTTTCAACCCCTTCTTTATCCATCTCTTTTATCATCTTGTCAGCAATACTACTTTGTTCTGTATTAGGAATCGTAATTTGCCCTTTTTCTTTCACTAATTTATCCATATTAGGCATCGTTACGATCATTGTTATAGTAATAACTATCCATAATAGAGCGGATAAACTTCTCCAACTTTTTAGCTTGCTCATATGAATCATCTCCCGTTACTTGAGTTTCATGTTGCAAACAGAATGAATATTCATTCCTATTCTTTTAAAATTAATCTTTTTCGGAATGAACGTTCATTCCTATCATTCTATTATATTATTTATTAACCCTATTAATCTAATCTTATAGGAATGAATATTCATTCCTATCATTCCAAAGCTAAAGAATCAATTGATCCTTATAGCATTCCAACAACTCTCTTCCAATTCTTTTACCAATTCTTCTGTATACTCTAATTGCCCTGTTGCCATTACTTTAATTAATTTTTCAATTGGTTGATATACAATAATAATTAAAGCAATTGGTGGCAATGGACGAAGAAAACCTTTTTCGATTCCATCTTCTATCAAGTTCATGAAGAAGCCCATAAAGTCATCGAATATTTCATTACTATGTTCATCGAGAAAATAACTATCACAGTGAGAATTTGTAAAAAGAAAAGCATCCGCATTTTGTCTCGCAAATTCAAATAAACGTTTATACGTATGGCTAAACTGTTCACGAATATTTGCATCGACTGGAAAATCGGTTTTTATTAATTCCGATAGTTGTAAAACACATTTTGAAAATAAAGAATTAACAAGTGCCTCTTTATTTTCAAAATAACGGTAAATAGTACCTGCACCAACTTTTGCTTTTTCAGCAATCATCGGAATTGTTGTACCATCGTAACCTCGCTCTGCAAAAAGTTGTATTGCAGCATCAAAAATGTCCTCTTGTTTATTTTTAGCCATTTTTTCACCTCAATTTCCAGGAATGAAAATTCATTCCGTTTTTTATTATAAATTACATCGATTAAAAGTCAAGTGTTTCATAAAGTACTTTAGGGAACTATTTATAAACGGTGTAAAATTATTTTAACGATTTTCATCAAAGATTATCGTATCAATAGTGAAATAATGAAGTTAAGCTATCTGTTAGACAGCTCCCTTCATTATTATGTCCTACCTAATTAAAAGAAATCATAAATAAACGGTTCTTGTACCGGTACTAACTTCTCAAATGTTCTTATCTCTTCTTCACTTCCGTTTATTACCTCTAGTTCATGTAATTCTAACGGACGTTTGTAGCCAAACATTATTGTAGATAACGCATTAATATCTAATCTAATTCCTTTATTTAATGTCTCTTCTTTTATAAATGATATTTCATTGTTTGTAAGCCTCACTGTTACGTTATTCCACGGAGCAAATGAATCTGTAATATGTAACATTACTTCTTGCTGCGCATCGTTCCAGTTAAACTCATATTGATTAATGAACTGCTGCACATCTACTATTCTTCCCATGAAATATGGAGTTACTTCCGCTTTTACTCGTGGCTCTTGTAACGTGTAAAGTAACGGTTCTTTTTCACTTAATATCATTTCTAGCTCTTTAATCATAGAATCGTGCTGACATATAAAATTCCAAAGACCATTTCTTGCTTCGTTATGTAACGGAACAAATTCTTCTACTGTCATTTTATAATTTTCTATTTTATATAAAATGTAACCAGATGCCGTTTTATTTTCATCATAGTAAACCGCTAATGTTAAGTCATGATAGACCGCTTGTAACCACCATTTTTCTCCGCGAACTAACATGCCTGTAAAACGTTCTGCAAACGTTTCATAAATTTTCTCAACTTCTTCTGGATGATTTTCTTTATCGAAACGTTTTACAGTACCTTTCATTTGTTTTTTCATTACTAAATCGCTCTTCTCTATATGACATACAAGGCGATTCGCACAAAGTTCCCAGCCGTATTTGCGGTAAAATGAAACTGCAAATGGATGTAGCATCGATACAGTGTATCCATCTTTTTTCATCGTTTGAAGTGCGTGTTTAAGTAGCTCTTTTACATACCCGCTTCTTCTATACTCTGGATACGTCGCTACCCCTGCAACACCGCCCATTTTAAATTTTTCTTTGCCTATGTAAATATGAAACGGAATAAGATGTAGTTTTGCCGCTAAGTCTTCATCTTCCATAATGCCGTATATTTCATGACTTTCCTTCATTCGTGTAAGTTGCTGCTGCAATCGCTCCTCATTTACTTTATATTGAAAAGCGTATTCTGATAAACGTAATGCTTCTCTGAACTTATCTTCTTTTAATTGTATGACGGTCATATAATTCTCCTCCATTCCTTGTTTGAATTGTACCATAATTCTTAATATTATAGTTCGGTAAGTGAAATTATACGTACGTTTGAACAAAAGATATCGATTTAACAGCAACCTAACATAAAAAGCAGATACATTACGTATCTGCTTCTCATCATTTTATTTAGCTAACTTTTGAAGTTCTTCGAAGAATGTAGGATATGATACGCCTACTGCTTCTGCGTCTTCAATTGTTGTTTTTCCTTCTGCTAGACAGCCAGCAATCGCAAGCATCATTCCGATGCGGTGATCACCGTAACTATTTACTGTATTGCCTTTTAGGGCTGATTTTCCGTAAATGATCATGCCGTCATCAGTTGCTTCTATGCGAGCTCCTAGTTTCGTTAACTCAGCAACGACCGTATCAATACGGTTTGTTTCTTTTACTTTTAATTCGTGTGCATCTTTAATAACTGTAATGCCTTCCGCTTGCGTTGCCGCTAATGCGATTACAGGAATTTCATCGATTAATCTTGGGATAATATCCCCGCCAATTTCGATTCCTTTTAATGAAGATGTTTCAATCGTAATGTTTGCAGCTGGTTCTGATGCGCCTTCATGAATTGGCTCTACATTGAACGTAGCACCCATTTTCTCTAAAACATCAATAATACCTGTACGAGTTGGATTCATCCCTACATTTAGTAATACTAGTTTACTTTTTGGAATAATTGCACCTGCTACTAAGAAAAATGCTGCTGATGATACGTCACCTGGCACTTGAACGTCTGTTGCTGTTAACTTTTGTCCGCCTGCTAGTTTAACTGTTTTTCCTTCACGAATTACCTTAACTCCAAATGCTTCAAGCATTCTTTCTGTATGGTCGCGTGAAATATGCGGTTCTGTAACAGCTGTTACACCTGCTGCACGAAGACCTGCAAGTAAAATAGCTGACTTTACTTGTGCACTTGCTACAGGTGAAGTGTACTGGATTGCTTTTAAATCTCCGCCACGTATTGTAAGCGGCGTAAACGTTCCTTCTTCTCGGCCATCAATTTTTGCGCCCATTTGTTTTAATGGATTTGTTACACGTTTCATCGGTCTTTTTGCGATAGACGCATCACCTTGTACGCAAGAGAAAAATGGTGTGTTTGCTAATATTCCTGACATTAATCGTATCGTTGTACCAGAGTTACCGACATCTAATACCGCTTTCGGTTCTTGTAAACCTTCTAATCCTTTACCAACTACAGTGACTTCATCGCCATTTTGCGTAATGTCTACTCCCATTTCTTTAAAGCAAGAAATCGTACTTAAACAATCTGCACCAGGTAGGAAACCTTTAATTGTTGTTTTTCCTTCTGCAATTGCGCCGAACATAACAGCGCGGTGTGAAATGGATTTATCACCTGGGATTGTAATGTTGCCACTCAATCCGCTATTTACAGTTTGTATCGTTCTTTCTTTCACGTTTTCACCTTCTCATTTAAATTGTTTCATAAGTTTGGTATTCTTCTTGTCCAAGCGCTAGCTTTGCTTTCATACGATCTTCTTCTCTTTGGAAGCTAATACGTAATACCCCAAGCAATCCTTCTCGCGCTTCTAATATTTGCAAGTTCGTAATACTAATTTCTTCTCGCGCTAAAATACTCGTAATATGAGCCAATGCCCCTACTTTATCTAAAACATCAACATATAAGTCGTGATAGGCAGGAATTGCACCGCTCTTTCGTACTGGTAAAGAATCACGGTATTCTTTCGCGTCTGCAAAATAGTTTTGAATCTCGCCTGCGTCTCCAGTAGAAACTGTATGATATAATTCTTCCATTTCAGAGATCCACTCTTTTAATAATACCATTAAATGCTCACGATTTTGCTTTACAATATCACTCCACATTTTCGGGCTACTAGATGCGATGCGTGTAATGTCTTTAAACCCACCAGCAGCTAGTTGATGAATGAGCGGATTATCTCCTGCATGTTTCTCAACTTGCTTTACTAATCCTGCCGCGATAAGATGCGGAAAATGACTAACTATCCCTGTTACATAATCATGTTCTTCTGTATTTAAAACAAGAAAATGTGATCCTGTTCCTTTTAACCAACCTTTTAACTCTTCCACTTGTTCATTTGGCACATGATTCATCGGTGTTAAAATGTAAAATGCATTTTCAAATAAATGTGCTTTTGCACTTTCAACGCCAGTTTTATGAGAACCTGCCATTGGATGTCCACCAATAAAAGAAACTTCCTTTGAAAATAAAGCTTCCGCTTCATTCATAATCGTTCCTTTTGTACTACCAACATCGGTCACTATAACATCTTCTCGTAAACGAAATGACGCTAATTTGTGTAATAGCTTCTTCGTTTCTTCAACTGGAGAAGCAAAAACAATTAAATGTGCCTCTTCACATACACGCTGTAAATCTACTGCTACTTCATCTACTACATGTAATTCTTTCGCGCGTTCTACTTGTTCTTGAAAAATATCATAACCTGTTATCGTTACATCGTGCTCTTTCTTAATTGCTAATGCGAGAGACCCTCCTATTAAACCTGTTCCAATTAATACTACCTTTTTACACATTTGCCTCATCTCGAGACTTACTTTTTTTATTTTCAAAGTGTTGTTTTAACACTGAAATCACTCCTTCATTTTGCTCCCTTGTTCCGACTGTAATACGGACACCATTCGGGAACGGACGAATAATAAATCCTGCGTGTGCACAAGCTTCATAAATCTCTCCAGCATCATCTATCGGCAAGAAGATGAAATTTGTTTGTGACGGATAAAATGGAATTTCGTTTTCCTTACAAAAACTTTCATATTGTTGTAGTCCCTCTGTATTAACACGAACTATTTTTTCAATAAACCCGTCATCACCAAAAGCAATCGTCGCTGCTTTTTGCGCTAATGAAGATACGTTAAATGGCAAACGTACGACATTCAATTTCTCGACTAACTCTTCGTGTCCAATCGCATATCCAACGCGGAAAGAAGCTAATCCGTACGCTTTAGAAAACGTTCTAAGTACAAGAATGTTTTTATGTTTTTCTAAAAGCGGGAATGTCACAGGGAAATCTTTTGCTGTTACGTATTCATAGTACGCTTCATCAATGACAATTAACGTATTTTCACTAATCCCCTCAATAAATTGAGTTAATTTCCGCTCATTTACATATGTGCCTGTCGGATTGTTCGGATTGCAAATCCAAACGATTTTTGTATTGTGATCCACTGCTGACGAAATTTCGTCTAAGTCGTATACACCGTTATTTAAAGCAACTTCTTTCACTTCACAGCCTTCAATAATTGCATGGTGACGGTACTGCGGGAATGTTGCACCAGCCGTTACAATGTTATCTCCAGCTCGTAATACGGCGCGGCTTATTATTTGAATGACTTCATCTAGACCACTACCACAAAGTACTTGTTCCATTTGAACATGTAACTTATCTGCGATTGTTTGACGTAGCATTGTAGCACCTCCGTCAGGATATAAAGCATGTTCCAACCACGATTTTTGCAATTCTTCTAAAACACGTGGTGAACAGCCGAATGGATTTTCATTCGATGCTAATTTCACAAATGCATGATCTCCGTACACTTCTTTCATTTGTTCAGGTGATTTACCTGGTTTATATGGTTGTAATGATGATAGTTGATCTTTTACTTGCATGTTAAACCCACCCTTTTATTAAAATTCTTTTGCGTATTTATTATGTTGCATAATATTTTGCTGAATTAGTTCCATACGATCTTTTCCGAATTGTTCGACTAGTGCATCTGCAAGTTCCCATGCTACAACAGATTCAGCTACAACACCTGCTGCTGGCACTGCGCAACTATCAGACCTTTCAATGCTCGCTTGGAATGCTTCTTTCGTATCAATATCAACACTTGCTAACGGTTTATATAATGTAGGAATTGGCTTCATCACGCCTCTTACGACAATTGGCATTCCCGTTGTCATACCGCCTTCTAAACCGCCGGCATTATTCGTTTTTCTCGTGTATCCTTTTTCTTCGTCCCATAAAATTTCATCGTGCACTTTACTTCCTTGCTGTCTTGCCGCTTCAAAACCAATGCCAATTTCAGCACCTTTAAATGCATTAATACTCATAATCGCACCAGCAAGTTTTGCATCTAATTTACGATCATAATGAACGTAGCTACCAACTCCAATTGGCATACCTTCTGCAATTACCTCAACAATACCACCGATTGAATCTCCGCTACTTTTCGCATCATCAATCGCATCCATCATTTCTTGTTCTACTTCCTTATCTAAACATCGAACTGGTGAGCTTTCAGTAATCGTTTGAATTTCTTCAATCGGTAAGTGAGTAATATGCTTCGCTTTTACTCCACCAATTTCAAGGACATGCCCTGCAATTTCCACACCTAATTCTTTCAAAATTTGTTTCGCAACTGCACCAGCTGCAACTCTAACTGTCGTTTCTCTTGCAGAAGAGCGCTCTAACACGTTTCTTATATCACGATGGCCGTATTTAATTGCACCGTTTAAATCCGCATGTCCTGGACGTGGTTTCGTTATAGTACGTTTCATTTCTTTACTTTCTTGTTCTGTAATCGGTTCTGCGCCCATTACTTTCGTCCAATGTTTAAAATCATCATTTTTTACGATTAACGTAATCGGTGAGCCGAGCGTCATCCCGTGACGAACACCACTTACAATTTCAACAGTATCTGTTTCAATTTGCATGCGTCTTCCGCGACCATGCCCTTTTTGTCTTCTTAATAATTCTTTATTAATATGTTCCGCTGTTAATGTTAAACCTGCTGGTACACCTTCTAAAATAACGGTTAACTGCGGCCCATGTGATTCTCCAGCTGTAATGTATCTCATTTCTCTTGCCCCTTTACTATTTTTTTGTACAAAAAAGTCCCTACTGAGCGCTCAGTAGGGACGATGTTTATCGCGGTACCACCCTAGTTGTAGACAACCGTCGTCTACCTCTCTTCTTCTTTAACGATCGTTTGACCGTCTCCCTCCAATGAGCGGCGGGAAAGATGCTCCAAGGCTGTAATTCATGCTTCTCTTTGTACTGATTCACACCGACCATCAGCTCTCTGTAACAGTGAGATAAGCACTACTGTTTCCTCTTCAGCGCATATATGATATGAAATTAAGATAATTTATTTTTGAAACCTTTTAACTCATCCATGAATCTATGGAATTCTGGAATGTCCATTTGTTGTGCAGAATCTGATAATGCAACAGCTGGATCTGGATGTACTTCAGCCATAACTGCATCCGCTCCAATTGCAAGTGCCGCTTTCGCTGTTGGTAATAATAAATCTCTACGTCCTGTTGAATGCGTTACGTCAACAACTACTGGTAAATGTGTTTCTTTCTTTAAAATCGGTACTGCTGAAATGTCTAATGTGTTACGTGTTGCTCTTTCGTATGTGCGGATACCGCGCTCACAAAGAATAATTTGGTCGTTACCTTGCGCAATAATATATTCCGCTGCGTTAATGAACTCATCAATTGTTGCTGCTAATCCACGTTTTAATAATACTGGCTTATTAACTTTACCTACAGCTCGTAGTAAGTCGAAGTTTTGCATGTTACGTGCGCCAACTTGAATTACATCAACGTATTCTAATGCCATTTCAACATCGTTCGGATTTAAAATTTCACTAATAATCGCTAAGTCGAACTCATCTGCTACTTGGCGTAAAATTTGTAATCCTTCTACTCCTAAACCTTGGAAATCGTATGGAGATGTTCTCGGTTTGAAAGCACCACCGCGCATTAATTTTAAGCCTTGGTCTTTCATCGCTTGCCCTACTTGGCGAACTTGCTCTAAGCTTTCTACCGCACAAGGTCCCATAATGAACGTTTGTGTTCCGTTTCCAATCAATTCACCTTTCACATTAACGATTGTATTTTCTTGTTTCTTTTTACGTGATACTAATAACGCCTTACGGTTATCATCTTCTTGTAATTCTAAGCTAGCTTTGAAGATCGTTTTGAAAATATGTTGAACTGTTGATGTTTCGAATGGTCCTTCGTTATTTTCTGCGATCATATCAAGCACTTCACGCTCACGTACTGGATCAAAGCGTTTCGTACCTTGTACTTGCTTTTGCTCCCCAATTTTTTGAACGATTTCACCACGTTTGTTTAAGAGGTGTAATAGTTGTAAGTTAATTTCATCTACCTGTTTACGTAATTGATCTAATTCATGATTTGCCATTTGGAAATCCTCCTCTAATGTTTAAAAGTATAGTAAGAGAATGAAAAATTCTCTATTTTCTGAACTGGTTAATTATACAAATTTAAAGTGGAATCGATACCTCTTCTTATTGTAAACTAATAATTACCATAAAGACACTATCTACTAGTTAAAAACCCACTTTTTTTGTACAAAAAATCCCTACTGATTCAATCAGTAGGGACGATATTTATCGCGGTACCACCCTAGTTGTAGACTTCTTTTGCCTACCTCTCTTCATTGTTAACGATCAATGTGACCGTCTTTCCCTTCATAAAGATACATATCTTTACTACGAAAAAGATGCTCCAGGACTGTAATTCGCTCTTGTTTTTGTACTGGTTCACACCAACCACCAGCTCTCTGTTACAGGGAAACAACAACTACTGCTTTTCCTTTCAATGCATGACTATTTTATTTTCAAGTTGGACCACTAAAATACAAAAAGTCCCTACTGAATAAATCAGTAGGGACGATATTTATCGCGGTACCACCCTAGTTGTAGACTCACTTTCCGTCTACCTCTCTTCACTGTTAACGATCAACTGACCGCCTTTCCTTCATAAAGATGCAAATATCTTTACTACGAAAAAGATGCTCCAAGACTGTAATTCATGATTATCCCTGTACTGGTTCGCACCAACCACCAGCTCTCTGTTACAGTAAGACTAACCACTACTGTGATCTCTTCATTGCACTTTGTTTATTCAAATGTTTTTGAAATTGAATAAGTATGATTCGTATTATAGAACGCATTTCAAAACACTGTCAACAACTTTTTATATATTTTTTCAAATTCCGCTTTTTCCCTATAATTCTTCTTGTACATTCGCCATTACAATTCCGATGCGAATTATCTCATTTTCTATTAAATTTAATACATGTTTTTCTATTCCAAACTGGGCTAACAGATCATTAATTTGTATGATTTCATTTTCAAGAAAATCTGCTTCCTGCCGTGTTTGTAGTAAAGTGAAAAACACGTTTGCATACATTTCTTTATACGCTTTCATACTCTCTTTCTTTTCAAGCATTTCAATAAATAACTGCTTCATTTCCTCCCCCCTACATTTCCCATTTACATCTAAAAATGTACGAGACATAATACATAATCCTTTTTCTATAATCTCATCCATGTATAAAATAATACGTAAAATCATTACATATTCTCTCGTTGTTATCTCACCCATTTTGGGTCTTTCTCGTAAAAATATACTGAGCCAAGCTGTCCAAAATTTTTGTTGTTCTTTTACACTTAATGTTTTGACGTAATAGCATAAATGCTGCATAAATTTAATTTTATTTTCTTCATTTTCTTGTATGAGTAGAGGGTATAACCAATCTGTTTTTTGCTCCCAATACAGTACACATTTAATAAATACAAAACTAAGCCACTTTAAGAAAGCTTCCCTCGTATGCGGATGTAAAACTTCCAAATGTTCTACTGCATACTTAATAAATCTCTTCATTTCTGTAAATAAAGGTAAATTAATTTGCGTATAACATAAACCGGCCCACGCATATTTTGTAATCTCATTTTCTTTCTTTAAATCTAAGTACGGTAACAAATATTTTCGGCACCATTGCTTCTCGATATGATATAAAAATGTAATATCCGCTATTAAACGTGCAAACATAAAGTTTGTCTGTTCTGAACTACTTCTTACTTGTTCTTCAAATAAAAATAAATATTCATATACATTGCGATCGTATAAATGATCGTATGCTAACAATTTTAATAATACAGCTGTCATTTTTCCAACAGGATGCTGAATCGATTCATTGTAAAAGTCTTGTTTACCAAGGTTAAAATCCGTTTCCCCTTTCATCACTTGAGGAAATACTGAAAAAGCAAAACGTTTTACAATCCGTATACTATTCTCCTCTAACTCTTCTAATCGATTACTAATTTCATATAGAAAACTACTAATTAACCAATGAAAGGCAGTATTTCTCACAAATTTCTGCAATAGTGGAATAATTTTTTGGATTTGCTCATTTGTCAAACCTCGGTTATTTCTCCACTCTCTAATACAAACAAACCATACCTCATTACTTATTTCTTGTACACCTACTAACTGGTATGCAAATGAAATACTCCACTCTATATTCAATTTACATGCTTTTGATAACATCTCTAAAAAATGACGTTGTTCAAAAACACCGTCTTGAGAAAATTGCCGAACTTGTTTCATAATTTCATCGTCTTTCTGCTGCAATAATCCATCAGCCGTTACATTACAAGTAATACTTTGTTCTGTGGGCTCTTTCTTTTGTACACTATATCGATCAGAATGAAAGTGTGGATGTTTCTGTTTCATTAACTCGTATCCTTTTGCTGTAGATGGACTATTCGAATCACATGTGAATAATAAGTCTAAAACAAGACATACATCAAACGCCCTTTCCTCTGTAAGATGCTTCATTACAGCTTGAATGACTTCCTCTTTTGTTTCTTCTAAAGAATGTGCATAATGTCTTTTTAAAAGTTGAAAAACTTCGTGTTTATAAGTGAAATTTAACAGAAGCCCTTCATGTAACAACCATTTCATTTTGTCATCTACACTAACGAATATATTTTTATTCATCGCATCAATTGCGATTTGCTTTTGAAGTACACTATTTGTTTCTATCATTTCTGTAATATAATAATTCACTTTTTTCTCATTATTTTCACATAAATAAGTTAAACACTCTTTTACAATTTGAATTAAAAATGCAAGGTCATTTTGGTGAAACTCTTTCTCCTCATTTTCCTTATCTCTTTTTTTCAGTGCTGTTTGTCTTAATGACAACAGTCGCATCTTCTCTAATCCCATCATCATAATTGGAACAGCGTAATACGAAATATACGGTCTCATCTTTTCATTCCAAATTTGATCCACATGAGAAAACGTAGACACTGGTAAACGACTCGATTCTTCGAGTTCTATTGATTCTTGCGTATCATTCCCCCATTTTCTTACACGCTTCAACTTAAGTTTTCCGTCTAAAATAAACGTTAGCAACAATAAAGCAATCTCTTTATGCTCAGGAAAAGAACATTTTTGCAGTAAGTAAGAAATTTTTTCTATAGAGCTACTATCTTTTTCAGCTGTTTCTATCAATAGGAGTGTCCACCTTGCAAACAACACCGGATCCATCTTAATCTTCGTTTCGTTTAAGTAGCTACAAATTGTTCTCCATAATAACGGGGATATTTTAGAATAATTTTTAAACATCAATTGAAATAATTCTTTTTGATGACTAAACAGAAATTGCTCCACTAGCCATTCCGCAAGCAATTCATCTACTTCATCATAGTTTGGCGTAAGCAAAAATAAATTTCGTAATTTCCCTTCTGTTTCAAGCCATTCTACCCATTCGTAATCTCGGGCAAATTCAACAAAATATCGAACAGTTTCAATTTTTTTAATTGACTGCTTTATGTATGATAACTGTTCTTGCTCTACTGATGGTGGCACAGTTACAATATCCCGGATGCGCATTCTTTTTGTAATATAATTGTCACCCATTAACTCTGCCCAACGCTTCACCGCTTTGACGAGGGATTGATGATTATTTGCTTTATTCGGATACACAATTGGTCTTATCCCTAAATGCTCCCAATGATATGTATTTTCTCCTTGTGCGACAAAAGCATACCGCCTTGTACTTGGTGGTAAACCAGTTGCTAAATATTTCATTACTGGGTCATTATGGCTATATCCAACGAATAAAACGGTGTAATTCGAGAATAAATCAACTAAAAACCTTCTCGCCCATCCTTCCGTTAAGTAAGCCCTTCCAAAATCACCGTCTGTCAAAATTAAAGCCTCTTTCTCTTGTTCTACATTGCCGTGTATATAAGCGAGTCCTTTAAAAGCCCTCCCAGTCGGTAAAGCTGGAGCGTAATAAACATTAATTTCTCTATTTATTTCTTTAATTGCAGTTGTAAAATGTTGATCAAAGTTTGTTGTTACAATGCGGACATCTGTATCTAAAGGAAATAACCTTGGAATTGCATAATGCAGTGGATTCGGTTTTGATTTTTCTATATGAACAAGATCCCTTGCAACTTGATGTACATCTTTTGTTTTCGCAATTTTACCAAGATAATAATCATGCGGTTCTGTTATTTCACGTTTTTCGACATATAACGTTTTCGCAATTTCATCAACTAAATCATCAAAATTCGGTAAGTTTGATTTCCCTTTCATAGAAACTCCCGCTCCAACAAATAACACTAACTTTCCTTGCTCAAGGTGATCGATTAACTCATCTGGAATTTCTACTTCTGAAGTAATCCACATTTGGATCCCCCCTTACCTAAAAATGTCATATACTCTCATTTTACTATAACATTCTTTCGTTGTTTTTATAATATTTAGACAAAACTTCAAACATGAAAAAGTTTTATCTAAATACATCCGTTACAATGTATGAACTCCTGAATTTATTGAAAAACTATGTATAAATTGGAGGTGTAAATATTGAATGATTTCACAGTAGTGCTTATCAAATTTATATCGTGCATTATCGCATTTAGTATTGGACTCGCTTTATTTTTCCCTGCAACGTTCGTCCAAATTATTTCATTCAGTCTCTTCGTTACAATCGTATCTTATATGTTCGTTGATAAAATTATTTTAAATCGAATTGGCAATACTGGTGCCATTATGACAGATTTCTTACTAGCGTATTTAAGCGTTTGGATTTTCGGTAATATTTTATTAGACAACTATATGCAAATTGCATGGGGCAGTATCCTTTCTGCGATTGTCTTCACATTATCAGAAGTAATCGTTCATCGCTTCTCTAACTCCCACACAAGGCACAACAACGATAATATTCGTATTAATCGCCGCTTTGCATATGGTACGGAGTTTGCTGAAGAACAGAATGTATTGGATAAAGATAAGAAGAAATAACGTTTTGGTGAAGGAGCCCCCTTTTGATCATGTGGTGCTCCTTTTTCTGTATTGTAAATTCGGTACATGAAATTACATCGGCGATTTTTTAAATATATCGATTTACCGACTTATTTCGACAACTGTCCACGGACATGAAACTCTAAACTATATAGACAAGAAAGTGGATATTACATGAGTCACTTTTGTTAGAAATCCAAAATATTATCACGTTTTAAAGATACTGTTTTTTTATAATCTACTTTTGTTTTCAAATAATCACGCATTTCTTCAGCAATTGCATCCTAACTCCGTTCGCCATTTTCATATTAATGTACAGTTTTCCATTTAAACGCCTCTATATACTTTTGAAATATTGTTACATTTTTCCTCATAAAAATATCCCCTCCAAGTACAGTGTAAAAAACTACATTAAAAATGTAGTTTTTTACACTATCTCCTTTAAGGGGATAAGCAACCTTTATGAGTTATTGACTAAATCATACTTCTTATTTATCAACTTGTTCATGCTTTTTTCTGGGCTTAAAACAAAACCATTTTAATTTTCACGATGCGTCTTCGAACTGACTATTGTATAGATCCGCATAGAATCCTTTTTCTGCAATTAACTCTTCATGATTACCACTTTCAATAATATCTCCGTCTTTCATAACCAAAATCACATCGGCGTTTCTAATTGTTGAAAGTCTATGTGCAATAACAAATGATGTTTTACCCACCATCAACTTATCCATTGCTTCTTGAATAAGCGCTTCAGTACGGGTATCAACGGAACTAGTAGCCTCATCTAAGATAAGTAACGGTGCTTTTTTTACCATTGCCCTTGCAATAGTAAGAAGCTGTTTTTGCCCTACAGATAAACTCGCTTTATCATTTAATGCTGTATCGTAACCTTTCGGCAAAGTTCTAATAAAGTGATCCAAACCTACTGCCTTACAAGCTGCAACTACTTCTTCATCAGTTACATCTTCTTTGTTATAAATGATATTTTCCTTAATCGTACCTTCGAATAACCAAGTATCTTGTAACACCATACAAAATAGGTCGTGAACATTTTTACGGGTAATCGACTTAGTCGGCACATCCTCAATCTTGATTTCTCCGCCATCTACTTCATAGAAACGCATGAGGAGATTAACAAGCGTTGTTTTCCCAGCACCAGTAGGTCCGACAATTGCAACTTTTTGGCCGGCTTTTATATGAGCAGAGAAATCTTTAATAATAAGCTTCTCTTTCGTATATCCAAACTTAACGTTTTTAAATTCCACATTGCCTTTGACATCATTGGCATCTAAAATAGCTTCTTTATCACTTTCGTCTTCAAGTTCATCTTCGTCTAAGAATTCAAATACACGTTCGCTTGCTGCAGCAGTTGACTGCAAACTTGTAGCTGCCTGTGCTAACTGGGACAATGGCTGCGTAAATAAGCGAATATAAACCATAAATGAAACGATAACACCAAATGTAATGGTACCATTCATCGCTAGTGTAGCACCTACTACACAAACAACAACATAGCCTAAATTTCCAATAAAGATCATAAGGGGCATCATCATCCCCGACATAAACTGTGATTTCCACGCACTTTTAAAAAGACTTTCATTGATTTTATTAAATTGTTGCTTCGCTTCTTTATCACCATTATAAACCTTCACTACATCATGCCCTGAATAGATTTCTTCAATATGACCGTTCATTCTACCGAGGTCTTTCTGCTGGCGTATGAAATATTTTTGAGATTTGGATATGATGAAAATCATTAATACAAACCCAACGGCTGTTGCAGCAATAGCAGAAAGTGTCATCGTAACATTAATAGAGAACATCATAATTAAAGACCCTAAGAACATAACGACCGCTGTCACTAACGAACCAACACTTTGGTTTAAAGTCTGACCAATCATATCCACATCATTCGTGACACGACTTAACACATCTCCATAGGTTGTAGAGTCAAAGTATTTTAATGGTAATTTATCGATTTTGTCCGCAATATCCGCACGTAACCGTTTGGATACTCGCTGAGTAATAGTAGCCATAATAAACGACTGAATATAGCTGAAAATAAAACTCAATCCGTACAAAATAGCAAGAAGCAGAGCAATATTTCCTATAGCCGTAATATCAATCTTACCTGCAATACCCTCCGTAATTAAATCGGTTATCTCACTAAGCATATTAGGTCCAATGATAGTGAAAATGGTTCCTACAGCTGCCAAAACAAGCGCAAAGATAATCGCTGGTAAATATGGTTTACAATAGGCAATTAACTTTCCCCACGGCTTTTTAAAGTTCTTTGGCTTTTCTCCAGGAGCTACCATTCCTCCAGGACCACCGGTACCTTTTCGAGGACTATTTGTTTGATTATTACGCATTTCCCAGCTCCTCCTTCGATAGTTGTGAATAGGCAATTTCCTGATAAGTCTTACAAGTTTCTAACAATTCACTATGTGCTCCCATACCAACGATTTTACCTTCATCAAGTACGATGATTTTATCAGCATCTTTAATCGTTCCAATTCGCTGTGCTACAATCAAAGTGGTTGCATCTTTCGTTTCTTTTTTCAAGGTAGAACGAAGTTGACGGTCTGTTTTATAATCTAGGGCAGAGAACGAATCATCAAAAATAAGGATTTCAGGATTTCTGCTCACTGCTCTTGCAATAGAAAGGCGTTGTTTTTGTCCTCCAGAGAGGTTCGTACCGCCTTGGGCAATATCAGCATTATATTCGCCATCCATTTTCTCTACAAATTCTTTTCCTTGGGCAATTTCCACCGCTTTTTTGATATCCTCATCTGTTGGCGAGATCTGGCCGTTATCCCCGTAGGCAACATTTGATTTTACTGTACCTGAAAATAATACGGCTTTTTGAGAAACGTAACCAAACTTATTATGCAGTGCTTCTTGTTTATATTCTTTCACATTGATTCCGTCGACTATAACCTCTCCCTCAGTAGCATCGTAAAACCTTGGGATTAAATTAATCAGCGTACTTTTACCACTACCAGTAGAGCCAATAAAAGCGACCGTTTCACCTTTATGTGCCGTAAAGCTAATATCTTTTAAAACATATTCTCCTGCATCAGGATATTTAAAGCTAACATTACGCAGTTCGATTTCACCTTCGATTCCCTTAGGTGACGATTGCATTTCTCCATCTGTAATTGTCTGAGGCGTATCTAGTACTTCATTAATACGTGCTGCAGATACTGATGCTCTCGGTAGCATAATGAACGTCATCGCTAATAACATAAACGCCATAACCACCTGCATTGCATAAGATGAAAATACTACCATATCACTGAACAAACCGATTCTATCCATTCCACCTGCGTTCATAATCAAATGAGCCCCAATCCAGTAGATAGAAAGAGTTAAACCCGACATAATTAGACTCATGCCCGGCTGCATAATGGCCATCAGACGGTTCACCAAAAGATTTGTATCTGTTAAATCTTTATTTGCTTTTTCAAATTTTTCCTCCTGATACTCTTGTGCGTTATAGGCATGAACAACACGAATACCAGTTAAACCTTCTCTTGTTACTCGGTTCAGATTATCTGTCATTTTTTGAACTACTTTAAATTTTGGTAGTACAAAAATGATAATGCTGCCTATCATAATAAGCAAAGCAACGACAGCTACTCCTGTTGCCGCTGACCATTCCCAACTTTTCCCTGTGATTTTCAAAATGGCCCAAACTGCAAGGATAGGAGCTTTAATCATAACTTGAAGACCCATTGCAACAGTCTGCTGTATTTGCGTTATATCATTAGTAGAACGAGTAATAAGACTTGCCGTTGAAAAACCATTAATTTCTTCCATAGAGAAAGATAACGTTTTGTCAAATACTCCTTTTCTCAATTCTTTTGAAAGAGATGTTGCTACTCTTGCCGCAAAATAGCCAACAACAACTGACAATATCATACTGCCGAGAGCACATAAAAGCATCTTTCCCCCTGCTGCCCATATCTCGCTCGTTTCGCTACCCTTTGTCTGTACAAGGGTCGTAATTTCAGACATAAAATCTGGTAGCTTCAAGTCTAACCAAACTTGGCCTGCAATGAACACGATACTGGCAACAATAAGTATCCATTCTTTTTGTTTTAAGTACTTAAATATTTTTAACATATTTACATTTCTCCTCATTTTTCGTTAATATGCCAATGATATAGTAAAAACAATTCAAAATAGAATCATCTTCACGTCGTTTAATAATAAAAAATCACCTTTTAAATCTTTTACTTTTTATAGATATTATTTATCCACCCTTTTATAGAGCCCTTTTTTAAGTAACGAAAGTTCTAAAGTATAGTTTTTCACCGACTCATCGAAGGATATCTCCTTCGCGAAATTTTGAATAAGATTGTGAAACGTCACCGCCGTGATAATCTTCATGACATGAAATATTTCTCGTTCATCTGCAATGTTTAATTTTTCTTTATTTATTAAGATCATGATTTCGGACAAGCGATTTTTATGATCATCCTCATTCATATTTCGAGTCAATGTATTTTCAACTTTATAATTCATATTCAAAAAGGCATTTCTAAAAAAGTTTCGATTTTCTAAGTTTTGAAACTTTTTTAGAAGGTATTGGTATAGTTCGAAATATGCATCAAATAAATCACCATCATTTTCTTTTAATATCGAAATCAATTTTTCATTGTCCTTTTTAGTGTGATCATTTAATAAAAAGAAGAAAACATCTTCTTTATCCTCAAAGTATTGATAAAAACTTCCTCTAGGTATTCCAGCATCTTTAATAATGTTGGAAATCGATGCTTCGAATAATGGAACTCTTGAAAATTCTTTCATCGCTGCCTGAATTAATACTTCTTTTTTTTCCCTTTCTAAATTAAAAAATGTTTGTTTAGGCACCCTTCTTCCTCCTATCAAATATGTGACAACATGTCATATATTTTTATAAATATAGCTCTTTTTCATTAGTACTACTCTATAAAAGCAAGAGATGATTTACGTTCTATTAATGAATAATCTTCATTATTCTATTCAAATTTTAATAATTCTATTGCATCCAGTTTTGTAGATAAATTAACAAAATTTGTTTAAGAACATCATTCCCTCTAATCCAACCAACATGTGACAACGTGTCACAAATAGGTATACATCATTATCACATGACAACATGTCATACGTCAACGGAAAAATATGACACGTTGTCATACTCATTTAACTATTATTTATTAGGAATCGACCCAGCTTTTTGGGTTTCTTGATACATAGAGTACCGAATGATAAAGAAGCATATCCTAAAAACATGATATCTGACACTACGAAGATTTAATGTGTAAATCAATGTAATGTTCCATTTCTAGCTTAGTTTTGCTTCAAAAACTCTAATATTTGTGTAATAAACCTTTAGACGTATTAAACATAAATCAACAACTTGTCTTTAAATAAAGTGAAACCTTAATCAGTGGGGGTTTTGTCTATCCCCACTGATTATTAGCCCACACCAATCGGGCTTTTACGGGCAGTTGATCTCCCACCTAACTCCCTCGCATTCGCCGAATTTTGAGGTGGGAGTCTTACTGCCCGCAAATAGCGGGATAAAAAAGAGGCCCCTCATATAGAGACAGCCTATTTCCCATTTACGCTTCCACCTTCAAACCTTTTAATGTAACAACATCAGCAAACGCTCTAAACACTACGTTATGATGTTTCACAATATCTTCAGCACGTAATACTTCTGTATCAAACGTACTATGCGCATCACTCACTAACGTTACTTTATATCCTTCACTAAATGCTCTGCGCGTAGTCGTATCCACACAGTACTGCGTTTGCATTCCTGAAATAATAACGTGCTCAATTCCTTTTTCTTGTAACATTTCGTTTAAGTTTGTTTTATGGAATGAATCTGGCGTCGTCTTTTCAACGATACGGTCTCCTTCTTGCGGAGCAATCGCCGCATGGATTTTCCAGCCATCTGTACCTTTTTCTAACGGATGATCTTCTGGCCCGTTATGTTGGACATAAATAACCGGAATATCATTTGAACGGCATTCCCCAATGAGCTCTTGTAATGTTTGTAAAAACTTTTCCCCATTATGTACTGGCACTCCTGCTGTATACATACCCGCTTGCACATCAATTACTATTAATGCTTTTTTCATTTCACACAACTCCCTTTGTTTGTATAAGCCTTTTTATATTCATTATAATTGTTTATATTCCACCATCCAACAATCTTCTAACTTCCCTTCATGCAGTTCATGTTCCTTTAAAATCTTCACCTTTTTAAATCCGCATTTTTCATAACACTTTATCGCACGTAGATTATTTACTTTAGGATCCATTGCGATTCCTTCCGCTCCCACTTTTTCCATAATGTATGTAATTGCTGCTTGAACGATTTTTGTTCCAATTCCCTTTCCCCAATAAGTCGGTTCACCGATAAATTGGTCCATTCCCCATACATTTTGTAATTCTTTATAGCCATATAACGCTTTCCATTCGGAATCAACTGGGTACATTTGTATGTAACCGATTGGCACGGCATCAAATTCTATTAAACATCTTTTTTCGTAACCGTTTGGATTATGTATAAAATGATCGAGTACCTTTTCTACAGATTGCGGATTATCTCTTCCTTCGTAATACTGTAAAACTTCAGGATCTGTTAACCATTTGGAAATGATCGGTGCATCGTTTTCTATTACGTACCTAACTGATAAACTTTCTTTTTGAAATAGCATGTCGTACCTCTTATTAATTATTTATATTTTTCTTAAGATTAAGTCTTTAATTGCGCCTATTAATGCATATGGTAGTAATGTTATCGCAAAAAACGCTGTAAATACATTAAATTGCGGGATATTATATGGTGTGAACCATTCTGTGAAAAATTGAGAATTTAATATTCTATTTAAAAATTCTCCTCCAGGTCTAAAGTTTGGTGCCCAGGCAATAACTTCACAAGTAATAAATAGTACTTAAACAATTAAAAATGCCCCTAGATAGTGGAACCATGTCCATTTCCATATAGGCTGTGCTTTTTACTGTATCTCTCCTCTTCTTCATCATTCTATTATATTGATTATACACTTTATTTTGTTTGATTATTTAAAAATTCAATTATATATTTTAAAATTAAATTCCACGCAAAAGTCAGCTATAAATACCGATTTTCCAACAGAAGAAACCCAAACATATTAAAGGGTGTTCCATATGTTTGGGTTATTTATTGTTAGTTAATAATTTCATTAATAAGTTGATAAACCTTAATTTAATTGGGTATTATAAAAATTCTCATTCATAGTGTTATGAATTCTTGGTGACCATTTAAAATTCCATTTTACACATTATTTATTTAATTATCTCTAATCCACCCATATACGGACGCAATACTTCCGGGATTATAACTGAACCATCTTCTTGTTGGTAGTTCTCTAAAATAGCCGCTACTGTACGCCCAATAGCTAATCCTGAACCATTTAGTGTGTGTACAAATTCTGGTTTTGCACCTCCTGTACGGCGGAAACGAATACTTGCACGACGCGCTTGGAAATCTTCACAGTTTGAGCAAGAAGAAATTTCACGATATACTCCATAGCTAGGTAACCAAACTTCAATATCATATGTTTTTGCAGCTGGAAATGCCATATCAGCAGTACATAATACGATAACCCGATAAGGTAATTGCAACAATTGCAGTACTCTTTCCGCATTAGCTGTTAATTTTTCTAACTCATCGTATGAATCTTCAGGTTTTGTATATTTAACCATTTCCACTTTGCTAAATTGATGCTGGCGAATTAGCCCTCTCGTATCACGTCCTGCACTACCGGCTTCAGAACGGAAACACGGAGTGTGTGCCGTAAAATTGACAGGCAGATCTTCACTATTTAAAATTTCATCACGATAATAGTTTGCTAGTGGTACTTCAGCCGTTGGAATTAAAGAGTAATCTGTGCCTTCTAATGTAAATACATCTTCTTTAAATTTCGGAAATTGTCCTGTTCCTAATAAACTATCGCTATTTACGATAAATGGTGGAATTACCTCTGTATACCCATGTTCTTCAACATGTAAATCTAACATAAAATTAGCTACTGCTCGCTCTAAACGTGCTCCTAATCCATTGTAATAGACGAAGCGACTTCCCGTTACTTTTGCTGCACGCTCAAAATCTAGTAATCCTAATTTTTCAGCAACTTCCCAATGTGGTTTTGCTTCAAATAAAAATTCATTTATTTCTCCCCACTTACGTATTTCTACATTATCATCTTCTGATGTTCCAACAGGCACCGTTTCATTAGGTATGTTTGGTAACGCTAGTAATATTGTATTTAACTCTTCTTCTACATAACGTAACTCTTCATCTAACGTTTTAATATTTTCTCCTACTTCACGCATTTCACTTATAAGTTCATTAGCATCTTGTTTTTCACGCTTTAAATTTGCAATACGTTCAGATACTTCATTACGTTTACTTTTTAACTCTTCAACTCCTACTAACAATTCACGACGCTTTTGATCTAATTCCTCAAATTTATTTAATTCAAGAAACTCTCCACCACGATTAATCAATTTTTTCTTTACTTCTTCTAAATTTGCACGTAATACTTTTACATCTAACATATCTTATCTCCCCTTTAATTAAATAAATAATCTTTTCAAAATTAGGTTGTTTACTAAATAAAATACAAAAAACTCCCGTCCCTATAAAAGGGACGAGAGTTAACCCGCGTTGCCACCCTAGTTGAAAGCATAGAAAATATACGCTCTCCACTTAAATTATTAACGGCTTTTAGCCGGAAACGATTACTAACTTCGCATTGAAGTGTTCCACATTTCACTCAAGGACGGATTCACAAGTTCTTTCTATCGGTTTACACCACCCACCGACTCTCTAAAAGAAAAAATACTTGTTACTATTTCCTTTCATCACTTTCAAATAATATACATTTCAATTATCATTACTTTACAATAATTCTGTTTACTTATCAAGGAATTATTGCATTTTAAAATAAATAGTCCATATAATCAAACAAAAATAAAATCGGGTATATATAAAATGTCTCACAACACTTTAAAAGCAATAACTTCTAAAAACTGGCGAGAATCTCTTACTTTGTCTGTCTCTCTCCTCATCAACAAAGGTTTGTTTCTGAAATTACTCCTACTGCTGCGATTGTTCTTGCTAAAGCATTCATTAGACCAGATGGTAAAATAATTGAGCATTATGGGATTTACTACAACGAGACAATGGTTGCATTCTTTAATTTACATTATGAAGATAAGAATAAAACAGACTTTTGGATTTTTCATTTTTTCATAGATTGAAAGTACCAAAAACAAGGATTCGGAGCTATTGCTATCGGGGAATTAAAAAATCAATTAGTAAACTCATATCCATCTTGTCAGCGGATTCGTTTAACAGTTCACCCCGACAACATAGCTGGACAAAAATTTTATAAAAAAATGGTATTTGTCGATGAGAATCTTTTAACTTACAATAAGTTTACATATTCATTGTATCTTCACAAATAGATCTGAACTATTCAACCTAGAACAAATCCCCTAAACTATTACTTAACCAACTAAGAGATTGTCCCACATAAAGCGATTAAAAAACTAATACAATTTGGAGATGAGAATTTGAAATCGACATTAATCATTCTTCGAGGAAACTCCGCAAGTGGCAAGACAACAATCGCAAAGGAATTACAAGAACATTTCGGACAAGGTACACTTTTAGTCTCACAAGATGTTGTGCGTAGAGATATGCTAAAAGTACAAGACACGATGGGTAACTTATCTCATGATTTACTATTTGAAATTACGAAGTACGGAAAAGGAAAATGTGAATTTGTTATTTTAGAAGGCATTTTAAACAGTCGTAGATACGGTGATATGCTGAAAGAATTAATACATTATTTTGAAGGAAACGCTTATACATATTACTTCGATTTATCACTCGAAGAAACAATTCGACGACATAATACAAGAGAAAAACGCCATGAATTTGGTGAGGATGCATTACAGAAATGGTATAATCCGCACGATACAATTATAGTGAATAGAGAAACTGTTTTTACAGATGATTTTACGCAAAAAGATATATTTCATGCGATTCTTAATGATGTTACGATGCAAAAATAAGACTGACAGAATGAGTCAGTCTTATTTTTATTATGTACTTTGTATTTCAGTTTTC
The DNA here is from genome assembly GCF_050279465.1 of Bacillus sp. NPDC094077. Taxonomy (NCBI): domain Bacteria; kingdom Bacillati; phylum Bacillota; class Bacilli; order Caryophanales; family Bacillaceae; genus Bacillus; species Bacillus sp. NPDC094077. Next base: position 700,868 of record NZ_JBNNUF010000002.1, read on the forward strand.
ATTACAGAGCTAACAGAATTTTTACTCATAATTTTTTATTTATATGGCAAACTATATTTAAGCCGTTTGAACTAGCGGCTTCACTCTTCTGGTAATGGGACAGCAATTTTTTGTAATTGACTAACTCATTCCGCCCACTGGCACCGGCAGACGACAAAAATTGTTGTCTGCCGTTTTCATGTATACTTTTCTCACTTCATTTCAAACCATATAGGAATAGTGCGCTTTTCTGATTTTGAAAAGAATGGAAATTGTTTTTTTAAGTAGAAAGGATAAGGTTCTGTCTAATTTTGTATAAAACTTTTTCTTTTCACATATACTATGTTTGAACCTGGTTACCAATACGTGTCCTATTGGTGTCTTGAATTCCTCCTAAGCATCTTTATTCTTTAGATTTTCACGGGATCTGAAGTTTAAAAACCAAACGTACTTTCTAGTTATTCGTAGTTTTTATCCAGAATAAATTCCTCCTAAAAAGGGCGGCAGATACGACTGCATGCCCTTTTTATTTATATTGCTGTCCTATATCCAATAAGGTAGATAAAAACTAATAAATGCAATATTACATATTCTTTTTAGTCCAGATTATGTTAGAATTTCTTATGTTGTTTATTTCATAATCGAATAATGGTTTCGTATCTTATTCAGCAACATGTGAGCTGTATACTAAAAGAAAAGACACCTTTCGGGTGTCTTTTCTTTTTTAATCTAATCAAAAATATTTTTATATTTCTCTAATCTATATTTTTTATTAAAGTAATTTGATTAAGGGCCTCAAGAGTTCTCATCTATATCAACAAATTAATATTTCAATTTCAACCCAAAATTCCAGTACTATATTTCTTCTCTTAAAACTCTTCTATTTTGTTCTTAAATTTGTCAAAACCGACATAAAGTTATACAAACAATATATGATATTATGTTTTTAAGAAACTATGCGTTCCCTTAATCCTGTATCCGGCCCTGTATTTTTACAGGGTCTTTGCTTATTTTATTTGCTTTTATTCATCTTATAATTAAAAACACTTTTCTTTACTATTTTTGTTGCTTTACCTAATCTAATAACGCCCACAATTAAAAGGAGCAAAGGTATTAATACTAAGAGATGCCCTATTCCTGGAGCAAATAATGTTACTGTAGAAAAAGGACCAAATAATTTAGAAAATCCAATTAAAATAATCAATGGTAGCAACCAGTTAAATACTAATATAGACAACGTATTTAGAATCCTACGGAATGCTGTTACTTTATGATTTACCGGTTTGAAAATTCTGTAAATTGACCATGTAATTAAAACAACTATTACCAGTAAAATCACATCAATCATTACATATTTCATAAACGGATTACTATCAGATGTAGAAGGTTCTTCATTATGTACCAGCTTGTTTATCCCCTTTAGGATGGCATCATATTCATTAAGATTAAAATAGTCCATTGCATTGATCTGTAGGCTTATGCCATGCTCCCCATCTAACACAATTTTTGAGTATGTATTGAGTATGTATTTTCTGTCCATCCATTATGGGAGATTCCTTCCTTATTCACTTCCCATCCCATCGCATAGTAGGTATCATTCCCCATCAATGCTGATAGATGATGCATTGTATTCACAGCATTCACTGATAAAATACTTCTCCCCTTAAATTCCCCTTGATTCAATTGTACAATCATGTAATTAGCCATGTCTCTCGCACTGGAAATAAGGTATCCTGAAGAAACAGTTCCTTCATGGATTAATTGCTTTGTCGGTACCTTTAATCCAAATACAGTTTGATATCCCACCGCTATCACATTATTTGCATCATCTTTTGGGCTAACAAAACTATTATTCATTTCAAGCGGCTTGAATATAGATTCATTGATATAATCTTTATAAGATTTATTCGAAACTTCCTCGATAACTAAACCTAAAATGTTATAATTTAAATTCGAGTATTGATATTTTTCACCCACAGGATATGTCAATTCCGTATTCGCCAAGCTCTTAATATGTTCTTTTAATGTTTTATTTCCTTGTGATATAGATACTTGACCATCATTTGTAGAAAGACCACTTGTATGATTCAATAAATGCTGAATGGTGATTTTTTTAGATGCCCCTTCATCTGCAATTTGAAACCAAGGTATGTATGATTGTACTGGTTCTTTTAAGGAGATTTCCCCTTGTTCTACCAACTGCATAATAGCAAGAGCTGTGAACGATTTAGTAGTTGACCAAGAACAATTGGCGTTTGTGGTGTCATTTTTGTCCCATCTGGATGTGAAACACCATATCCTTGTATATATTCCACTTGATCTCCCTTTACGATGGCCAATGAAGCACCAGGAATATTCAGTCTCTCTATCTCATTTTCCATAAACTTGTCAATCTTAGAAATATCCAGACTATCGTTTGTAGACTCGTTTTCATTTGCAAATACAAATTTATTAATACCTACCATTAACATTAGTATAGAGATTATGATTTTACCGATTACAATCTGTTTTTTTCGCATACTCCCACTTTCCTTCACCTGTAAATTTTGTCGTTCGACTTTTTCATCTTTCACATAAAATATTGTTAATCGCTTATTTTTTGTATCCTTCCGTACTATTTTTATGAGGGTTATTTCATTACTTGATCATGCAAAAGTGTCGATATAATTTACATTTTTTCACAAAATATACCTAATATTAACATAAACATTTAAACGCATTCACAATTCCCATTCCATAAACGCCCAATTTTCTGAATAGATTTTCCATTTAATATTTAACAATCCCCACTTGAAAAGCTTTGGTCAGATCAACAAAGTTTTTCAATGAGCTACACAAGCTCAAAAAATAAAAGCCAGTCTCAATCAAGAGAACTGACTTCTATTTGGATCACCATAATTATTATAGAACTTTTACTTTAACAGTTTGTCTTCCCCAATTCATAGCTTTACTTTTCGAACCTACTAAAACATCAATACGATTACCTTTAATTGCACTTCCAGTATCACCAGCGATTGCTTCACCATAATTTTCTACCCATACTTTTGATCCTAATGGAATTACTTTTGGGTCTACTGCAATAATTCTCATATTCGGATTTTCCGTTAAATCATGCCCCATCGCAGTTAAAACGCGTCCACCATACGTACCATTTTCACTTGGATCTGCAGTATACGCTGTCGCTACTACCGTTAATTCACGTTTAGCAGACTGTGTGTGATTTTTAGATACTTCTTGTGTCTTTGCTGCTTCCTTCGCTTTTGCTATTTCCTGCGCTTTCGCTATTTCCTGCGCTTTCGCTTCTTCCTTCGCTTTTGCTATTTCCTGCGCTTTTGCTTCTTCCTTTTCTTTTGCTATTTCCTGCGCTTTTGCTTCTTCCTTCGCTTTTGCTATTTCCTCTACTTTTGCTGCTTCCTTCGCTTTTGCTATTTCCTCTGCTTTTGCCTCTTCCTTCGCTTTTGCTATTTCCTCTGCTTTCGCTTCTTCCTTCGCTTTTGCTATTTCCTCTGCTTTTGCTTCTTCCTTCGCTTTTGCTATTTCCTGCGCTTTCGCTTCTTCCTTCGCTTTTGCTATTTCCTCTGCTTTTGCTTCTTCCTTCGCTTTTGCTATTTCCTGCGCTTTCGCTTCTTCCTGCGCTTTTGCTATTTCCTCTGCTTTCACTTCTTCTTTCGCTTTTGCTGCTTCCTGCGCTTTTGCCATTTCCTCTGCTTTCACTTCTTCTTTCGCTTTTGCTGCTTCCTGCGCTTTTGCTATTTCCTCTGCTTTCACTTCTTCTTTCGCTTTTGCTCCTTCCTTCGTCTTTGTTGCTTCTTTCGTCTTCGCTACTTCTTGTACTTTTAACGCTTTTTGCACTTTCGCTACTTGCTTCGTTTTCTCTCCAACTTTCTTTTCAATTGGTGCTGTACTTGATAGGAAAGAAACATTTGCATAAGCTGTTTTTCCTTTATACTCAAATTGTAGCCATCCATCTTTCACTTGATGCGTTGATTCAATTACATCATCTTTTTTCAGCCTACCAAGAATTTCTGATTCTGTGTTTGCTTCAGAACGGACATTTAACAAATTTGCTGTTACATGATAAACATCTTTTGTAAACTCCGAACTTACAAATACTTCTTTACCATTTAATTCAATTTTCGACCATCCTTCTTCGGTATGTATTACTTTTAACTTTTGTCCTTCTTTTACTTTTTTGACAACTTTTGATTCCGTAGTTGGCTTTTCACGAACGTTGAGTACATCCGCTGTTACGATCGTTTCTGCAGTAGCAGATGTGGTAAAAGCCCCCAATCCAAAAACTGTTACTGTTGCTGCCCCAATTATTTTTTTCATATTAGCCTCCATTGCGTTTTTTGAGTTCAATCAAATACTTCCATGAAATTAGGTGATTTCACAGACTATCAAAGCATTTGTAACAACATATCAATACCACTTAATATATCGTTATTAGAGAACTCTTGCTTCAATAGTATCAAATTCTCATTTTTAATTCTATAAATTAAAAGTCTCCTCATCTTTTATAAAATGAGGAGATTTTTTCAACGGAAAGACCACAACTTCCAGCCACCATCAATGCAAATATTTTGCCCCGTACGTTAGTATTTAAAATATATAGAAAATACTTTTTACTAATTTAAAAGTAAACCAATATTTAAATAGTTATTTTGAATAAAACTTATTTATTTTGTTTCACTAGTTCATTTATTAATGATTTGTTTAGGAATTGTCAAAGTTATCTTTCTTGGTTATCATAATATGTTTTATCTGCGTATTTTTTATCATTTCCTTTTAGATAAGCTAAAATTGTTTTTGGGTTTTTAAGTAAAGCCCAATCTCCATATGTATCAAACCTTCTGCATGAAGTTATCATTCCATTTTTAATTGTACCGAACTTCTTATTTTTTTGCTTTCCCCATTTTTTTAACCGTTTTGCAAAATCTGCATCTTCTGCCATAAGCATATTTTCATTAAATCCATGAATCGCCATAAAATCTTTTCTATAGCACCAAAAAACTCCAACAGATATAGCTCCATACTTAAAAAATAAGGGAATTATTATTAACATTGCGGAAACGAATATTCCTAAAGACATTCTTTCAAACTTCCCAGTTACCCCACCACCAATGTATTTACCTGAAACTAAATATTTGTCTACATTAAACAACATAGACTCTGTCATTTGGGTATCAGCGTCTATAGTAATGATTATTTCACCGTTAGCTATTTTGACTCCTTCATTTCGGATTTTGGATAAGTTTTTATCATTATTTTTTAATGTAATACAGTTATACAACTTTGCTATTTCCTCTGTTTTATCTGTACAACGATTTAATACAACTATGACTTCAGTTTGATCTTTATATGCCTCTGCTGCCTTTGAAATTGAATCTAAACATTTCCTAATGTACTTTTCTTCATTGTGCGCAGGGATTATAATAGAAAACTTTACATCTTTTTTCAAATCGGCTCCTGAAGATTCATTTGTTTCAGTCATACTACTCCCCCTTTTTATAAAGTGAATTTTCCCTCTATATAACATATATTAATATTTATGAGGTTGTATTATAAAAACTAAAAATGAACTATTTATATATTGACTAAAATCACTTAAAATTCTTCAACCGAGAAGAAATAAAAAGAGCCCTTTACGGATTCCATTTGACGTTATACTCTTTTGCAAATAGTTCATCTTTACACCTACTTTCATTCTTTTTTATACTAAATAGTTGTCGCTATTCCTGCCAGAAATAAACTTACGGTTGCTAAAAAAGGAGTAACCACTATAGCCCCTCTTAAATGAAACTTATAATCTTTATATCCCTTCATCCCCTCTGTACTAGGAATAACAACAAACCTCGGGGTAATCCAACAAAATATAAGCCAATCAATTATAAATAAGTCTACTAAATTGAAAATCATTAAAATGCCTAAAGTATGTAAATAAGCTTCCAAATACAATAATTTTCCATGCTTATGTAGTATATATGTAGAAACGAAAGGAGTACCGAAGAGAATAACATTGTATACAATACTAAAGTATATCGTTTGCTTTTTTTCATTTATCGTTTTCGGAAAAACTGCCTTTTGAATATCTCTCGGATAATCATTTAAAGAAAGACGAGGATTATAATATAAAGACCCCAAAATCATTACGGATAGTACAATAGACATGATGACACCAACGTATATCATTTGCTCAAATTGATTCATAAGCCTCATTCACCCTTTTCTGTAATCACTCTATAGTGCACTCACTTAATTACATATTGTATGTACGCAAACAACCAAAAATTAACAATTCACATTTGACACCAAATCAAATTTCTTGCAATGTAAATACAATTTTTATACAGTGGAAGCCTAATTAGTTAAGTTAGGAAAGGTGAAACCTATGAAAATTGAACATATCGCAATTTGGGTAAATGACTTAGAATTAATGCGTGATTTTTATATGGAATACTTTAACGGTAAAACAAACTCTATATACCAAAATGAAGCGAAACAATTTGAATCTTATTTTATTACGTTCGAATCTGGAGCAAGGCTTGAACTAATGCGTAAAAAAGGTATAGAAAACCAGCCTAACCTTAATATAACTGGCTATGCACATATGGCTTTCTCTGTCGGTAGTGAAGAACGTGTGAAGGAACTGACAAACAAGTTAAAAGATGCTGGTTATCCACTATTAAATGGACCTCGTTTTACTGGAGACGGCTATTATGAAAGTGTAATAAGCGATCCGGAAGGCAATCAAATTGAAATTACGATTTAACTTACCTTTTTCTTTTCTGAAGAACAAATGAAAATAAGTTTGGAGGAATATTATGCAAAAGCTATACTTTAATAAATTTGAAGCAACAGATTTCAATTTATATTTCCAGCTCGTATCAAATGAAGAAGTGATGGCGCAAATTACTCAGCGTGCCATTCCGTTAAAAGAGGCGCAAAATGACTTTAAAAGATTGTTAAAGCGTAATGAAAAACATCAACTATTCGGCTCCTACAAAGTGTATGATTCTGTTACAAATGAATACATCGGTCTTGGGCATGTAACGGTGAATGAGGATAATGTAAAAGAAGCTGAAATTGGATATATGCTTTTGCCAGAGTGCTGGGGAAAAAGGTATGGTAGTGCAATTGCAAAGGAATTAATGAATATAGCGAAACAGACAAATGTAAACGTGCTAAAAGCAATTATCGACCCGAACAATATCCCCTCTCGCAAAATTTTATTAAACGTCGGTTTTACATCTGAGAAAGTTTGTGAGATTGATGGGTTGCCTGGAGAGATTTTAAGTAAATATATGTAACTATTTAAAAAGGCGATGCTACATTCGAAATACTTGTAGCATTGCCTTTTTATAAAACAAATCATTATCCCCTTATTTCGTCTACTATACTTTGAATTAAAGAAATAAGAGCTTGCTTTGTATCCTCATCTGTAACTTTTGCATCATCACTAAATTTAGTACGCACAGATGGGATTAATAACGAACCATTTTGAACGACAACTGTATCAATCATACCCAGTGTAAGTAACAAAGATTCATGGGCTTTATCCCCTCCCGTAATTGACGGTGAAGCTGTTATGATAGCCACTGGTTTTTTATATAGTTCCGCTGATGAAACAAGCCATTCTAATGCATTTTTTAAAACTCCTGGTATACCTTTTGCGTACTCTGGTGTACAAATAATCAGTGCATGCGATTCACTTACTGTCTTTCGAAACTCTTCAACAACAACCGGTGCTCCCACTCGATCTACATCCGGATTGAAATGAGGAAGTTCCTCTATTCCTTTATAAATAGTGTAATCTACTTCATCTGGAATAAATGCTGCTAAAGCTTTTAATATGTTTGTATTGGATGATCCTTCCCTAATACTGCCTGAAATCGCTATAATTTTTTTGTGTTTACTCATATGGTTCCCTCCTACGAATACTATACTTTTGTAACTAAAGAAAAATCAAAAATATTGAACTATTTAGTTAGGTGTACATTCTCTAATTTTGTTTACATAATAATATTATGAAATGAAACTAACCTTTTAACGAAATTGTACCTCTTCTCCTACTTACATACATACCAACTACATTACAAATGAGCGCTAAAGTAAAAATAACTGAACCCATTAAAAATGTTTTATTAAAACTATATACAATTCCTTGTTTATTTTGTTGCTTCATCTGCTTGTATAACTTGTTCCCCTCTTCAGACTTTAATATACTGTATTGATTTTTATCAATTCCTTTCATCGCTTGCAACACTTGTTCTCTTTCTATATTTGTTAAATTACTTTTTTCAATCACAGTCATTACTTCCCTATTTACTATTTCTTTTTCAACTAACAATTGATGATTCAAAAACAGGGCCAGTATTGCTACCCCTACAATACTTCCGACCGTTCTAGAGATATTACATACACTTGAAGCAACACCTGATTTTTCACCCGGCACACTTAAAACCGCAATTGTTGTATACGGTGCTAAAGTACAACCAGTTCCAATTCCAACGATCACTAATCGCCATATATAATCCCATGTAGTAAAATTTGAATCTATCTGACTAAATAAATACGAAGCTATGATAAAAGCAATCATACCTATACTACCTATTAGTACACTACCTCGCTTTGCTGCAATTGGTGTTACTACTCCAGTAACAACCATAGATACAATTGCTAAAGTACTAATAATTAAGCCTGACTGTAGCTCAGACATTCCTTCTACTTGAACAAAATAAAAAGCAAGTATAAATAAAAAATTCATTAATCCCATACCAACGAAAAATAAGGAAAGATTTGAAATTGAAAACGCTTTATATGAAAAAAACTTTAAAGGTAACATTGGATTATTACTTTTCTTTTCGATAATGAAAAATAATATAAAACTTATTAATGAGAGCATAAAAAGAAGAATTAAGCTTATCGTGCTGAAATGATTTGTATTTACTTGTATGAGTGCATATACAAGTAAGCATAGTGCAGATGCAGAAGTAATCATACCTGCCCAATCTATTTTAGAGCTTGTAGTATGATCATACGATTCTTTAATACAAAGAATCACGAAGATGAAAGATACTATACCAACTGGGACATTAATAAAAAACACCCAGCTCCAATTCAATTTATCAGTTAAAATCCCTCCGAGTGAAGGCCCAATTGCCGCTGCTAATCCCCCGAAAGCTCCCATAATACCGCCTATCATACCTTGTTTCTCTTTCGGTACTAAATTAAGACCTAAAGGCATTGCAACAGGTGCGATGATTGCGGCTGAAACACCTTGTATTACCCTAAAGACAACTAATGCTTGAAAAGAAGTAGCGATTCCACACAAGAGTGAGCTAAAAGAAAACCCTAATAAACCAATAATATACAGCTTCTTGCGACCAAACTGGTCCGCAAGACGTGCTGCAATTAACAAACAGGATACAAAGGCAACATTATAACTATTAGCAATCCAAGAAATGGTATCAATTGAAGTATGAAATGTCTTTGTCATTTCTGGTAATGCGATATTAACAATATTTGAATCTAAAATTGCCATAAAAAAGCCTGCAATTAAAGCTATTAATGCAAATGTGTTCCTCATTTCCGCCACCCCTATTCGTTTTATATATTTAAAATCCCCTTCATAAATAAATTTACACATGTCTCTATATACTCTTCTAACTGAATTTCTTCTTCCGATATACTAACATTCATAATGTATAAAAACAGTTGTCCGTAAAACATATTCGCTATTAAACGGTAATTACACGGGGAAATGTGTCCCTTCTCACCAAGTTGCTTTAAATATTTTTCTAGGTGATCCACTAAATGTGAATTCAATTCATGTAGTAATGTTTTCATTTCACTATTTTGTCTTGATTCTATTAACGCAGCCCAAATATAGTTTAGCTTTGGCAAATTGGTTTGAATATATGTTTCTGCCACTTTCGTAAGGTCCTTATGTAAATCACCAGTAAATTGCTCTTCAATTTCCTCTAACAAAGCCACTGGTGTCGTCCGTAAAATAATACTCTCTCTAAATAGATTTTCCTTATTTTTAAAATTACGGAATATCGTTAATTCGCTTACTCCTGCTTTTTCTGCCACTTCACGAATTGTTGTCGCTGTATATCCTTTTTCACCAAATAATAAAGTAGCAGCTTCCATAACTTTTTCTCGCGCTGTTAATTTCCCCATCTTTATTCCTCCAATCAATATGTAAGTAAGTGATTACTAACATATTATCACGAAAGAAAAATGAAAGTAACTGGTTACTTTCATTTTTCTGAAATTTCATTATCTATTCAACCACCGAAAGTAAAACTTTCTCAAGCTCTTTTTTAGATAACATACTATCGTTTATATACACTTGATATGCATTTCTTCCTTCTTTTGCAGGTATCACTATTTTCATAGCCCGTACATTTGACTCTTTATACTCACCGAATATAATATCATATCCTTTTAATTTATATGTTTTAATGTCTTTATAAAAATTTGGTCCTTTTTCAGTTGCTTTATCAAACGGTTCTTCAATAAAATAATCTTTTTTATCATCTTCAAGTATTTCTAATTGATGAATTGTAAATCCTAATTCCGCATTCGATGTAGATGGCTTTTTTTTCACATTACGATCTTCATATCTCATCGTAATTAGAGGGATTGGTTTTCCCACCGTTGCATTCGCTTTTGCTTCTTCAAATACTACTTGATACCCAGAAGGAATATATGTGGGGTGCTTTATTGGAAAACCAGTTATTTGTTCAGCTTGTTCAAATGTATATGTAAAATGTTGATCTAACCTTTCTTCATATTTGTTTAGCTCTTCCATTACCTCACTATCTCTTTTTTCTTCATCAGCATTCAAACGACCTATAGCCGTATGTTTTCTTTCTCCGTTCTCTACGACACTAACTTTTTTATAAAAATGATATGTTTCTTGTAATAACTCTACATATTTTTCAAAGTCCTCTTTTGCAAATAGTTTTTTAGCAACTTCTATCCTCTCCATTAACCCCGTATAACCGTCCTCTGACATCCCCATATCTTTTTTTGCTTCTTCTGGTGTACCTACAATTTTATCAATTATTGTTGTACCCGCATAAGTACCAGTTGGTATAAGAACAGCAGCAGCTACAAAGCCAAGTAATAATTTTTTCTTCATAGAAGTTTTCCCTCCCTTTTTCATTTGTTGGTATTTATGAAAAGAGGTTTGTACTTTATCTTCTAGATTAGTAGCGGGATCGAGTGTCTCTGCTTTTCTTTTCAATTCATTCGTTATATATTTTTCAAAATCCATTTACTTCTCCCTCCCTTATGGCTGGCATATGCTCCATTTCTGTTCTTAATCGTTTTAGAGCTGTATGTAATCGAGATTTCACTGTACCAACAGGGATTTGAAGAAGTGCGGAAATTTCATCCAAGCTATATTCATGGAAGTAACGCATAATAACAACTTCACGATGTTTATACGATAATCGTTGTATAACTTCTACTAGTTCACCACGTGTTTCTTTATGTAAAATACTCTCGTCCAATATGTAAGAACGATCTTGCTCATACATTTTCTTCTTTTCAAAGATTCGAAATCGCCGCCACGATTTACGACGCCAATCTTGCACTTGTTTTACAACGATACCATGCAACCAAAACTGAAAGGAACGGTTCATATCATAATTTGTCACGGACCTCCATATTTTGATGTACACCTCATTAACTATATCGTCAACATCTTGATTTTGACTCCCTACTAAAAATACTACCGTTCTATAAATATCTTTACAGGTGTATTTATAAATAACCTGAAAGGCTTCTTGGTCCCCGGACTCCATTTTATATAGCCATTCTTTTAATTCTACTTCATCCAAAATTACGTTCCCCTCTCATGATCTTTCACACTATATTCGCCCGTTTCTCACAAAAGGTTCATTTTACACAAAAATTTATTTATTACAATAAAAATATAAGATATATTTTTATTGTAAGGATAATTTTAAGAATGAATAAAGAGGATAAAATTCACGCTGAAAAAGTATTAAAAAATCTCTTCGTAGGAGCACAAGTTGTGGGATTGCAATTTTGTATTTCTCCAGTCACTATAAAGATTCATTTTACAAATTTTGAAGATGCAGTTGATTATAGTGGGCAATTATATGTCAACATCGAATCGAAATGGGGTTTATTTAATAATCCCCCAAAAAGGTACCCGTCTAATGAAGATGAATTTGAGGATTATTCTGAGGATGAAGAAAATGAGAAAATATTTGAAATGAGAAGACAAAAAGTGACCGATATACAACTCGGCATAGAAAACCCTCATTTAATTATTACATTAGAGAGCGGACAAATTTTTTTGTAAATGGTTTTCATGATAATTATGAATGTTGGCAAGCTGGTGTCCAATGTGAGGATTAGCTTGTAGTTGCTGCACCTGGTAATGAAATCGCTACTTGGACTCCCAATGGGTTTAATGAAAAATAGCTAATGGAATATTTCCATCAGCTATTTTTGTTTTTGTAAAGATATTAACTTAACAAAACGACTCATTCCCAAGCTTCCAACTAAACCATCTACCATGCCCTTCAGTTTTCCCAACCGTTTCACGATATTCGTTTCCGTTAATATAATAATCAATATGAAGGTCACGATCCCACATGTTGTTATATAGGTGGAACACATCACGTTTTGCGCCGATTTCTTGAATTTGTTTTTCTAGCTTACGTTTTACTTGTTCAGGTATTTGATTTGCGACGTGTGTATGGAAAATGCAGATCACAGCATCTCTACTTATTTGTTCAATGATGGATGGCAACAATTCTACACCGTCTCCTTCTATTAATTGTACTGACTCATTTTTCACTAAAGATGCAGCTTGATCAAACATTTCAAGCCTTTCTTTATGTTCCGGCCAAATTAGTGCACGTAACCATAAATAATCTTCCTCATTATGTAAGTCATTCACATGTAAATCTAGTCCAATTCTTTCTATGACAGATGGACTTTCTTTTAGAAAATGGGGCACATTCTCCCCTCTTATTTCAGAAGTTAAATGAACGTTCGAATTCATATTTCCATACATTTCATCCGTTCCGTACGAATAACGATATTGGTCCCAGAATAGTTGTAATCCCGAGCTTGTACCGATTTCAATTAACGCTAATGGTTTATTCACTTTGTTAAATATGTAGCAAAAACTTGGATATAAGTATGCACATCGTCTTACTTCATTCGTTTGAACGAGTTTCGTTTGTAACAAAGTAATGATTTCTTCTCGGTACTCTTTACAGAAATCTTTAAAGTGATAAAAAGATTTATCTAAATTTGTAGCAGCATTTTCAACTAAACTACTATAATACGTTTTTAAATGATGTTCTTTTCCTTGTAACAATAAATAATGTACTGCACCTAATAATACGTTCGGGATTGGCTGGCCTGCTTGAGCGTAGGAAGATAGTGTAAGTACTTCCTCATCTTCAGCAATTTTTATTGATAAATATTCGTATAAATCACTTGATCCTTTACATTCCTTAATAGAAAAGTTTCGAAATAAGTTCGCGATTTGTTCTTGTGTACGCATAAATACCCCTCCCTTTAAGTTTTCTGAATAATTTTATCATTACCGAAAATAAAATTCCATAAAAAGGTATCCTTTCTACCAACTTATGGATACGTAAGCTTTTTCGAGATAATTTCAAACTGTAATTTTTTTCTATTTATTAACTTAAAAGAGCTTGATAAATAAGATTTTTGCTAAATAAAACGTTAAATAGTTTAAAATTATCAGATAACACTAGATATTTTAGTCTATTAATTATTATAATAGAGTATGAGATGGTTATATAATTGAGACAAAAAAGGTATACACCTAGGTGGGGCCTAGGCGGTGTTTTCAATTTTACGGCTTAGATATAAAAAACACCTACTCTTTTTTGCCAATATAGGGGATGGAGAGATTATCATGAGCAACATGCAGCAAAAAACAGACGTTATCTTAATTGGTGCAGGAATTATGAGTGCAACGTTAGGCTCATTACTAAAAGAATTAGCACCAGAATGGGAAATTAAAGTTTTTGAAAAACTCGCAAGTGCCGGGGAAGAAAGCTCTAACGAGTGGAATAATGCAGGTACAGGGCATTCTGCGCTATGCGAACTAAACTATACTTCCGAAAAATCCGACGGATCTATAGATATTAATAAGGCTGTAAAAGTGAATGAGCAATTCCAGCTTTCAAGACAATTTTGGGCATATCTTGTAAAAAGCAAATTAATTCGTAATCCACAAGATTTTATTATGCCACTACCTCATATGAGTTTAGTACAAGGGGAAAAAAATGTAGAGTTTCTAAAAAACCGTTTTGAAGCGCTTTCAAAAAATCCGCTGTTTCAAGGAATGGAATTTTCTGACGCTCCTGAAACATTAAAAAAATGGCTTCCTCTTATTATGGAAGGTCGTACATCTAATGAACCGATGGCTGCAACAAAAATTGATTCTGGAACAGATGTTAATTTTGGTGCGTTAACACGCATGTTGTTTGATTACTTAAAAACTAAAAATGTCGAGCTAAACTACAAACATAGTGTCGAAAATATTAAGCGCACAAAGAATGGTTTGTGGGAAGTGAAAGTACACGATATGAATAGTGGTAAAATCGAGCATCATACTGCAAAATTCGTCTTTATTGGCGGTGGTGGTGGTAGTCTACCTCTACTACAAAAAACTGGTATTCCTGAATCAAAACATATCGGTGGATTCCCAGTAAGTGGACTATTTATGGTATGTAAAAATCAAAAAGTGATTGAGCAACATCATGCAAAAGTATACGGTAAGGCTAAAGTTGGTGCTCCGCCAATGTCTGTTCCTCATCTGGATACGAGATATATAGACAATAAAAAAGCTTTACTGTTTGGACCTTTCGCTGGATTCTCACCTAAATTCTTAAAAACTGGTTCAAACCTTGACTTAATCGGTTCTGTTAAGCCGAATAACGTCTTAACGATGTTAGCTGCTGGTGTAAAAGAAATGGGACTAACAAAATACTTAATTCAGCAAGTTATGTTATCACACGAAAAACGCATGGAAGAATTACGCGAATTTATTCCGAACGCGAAAAGTGAAGATTGGGATATTGTAGTTGCAGGACAACGTGTACAAGTAATTAAAGATACTGACGCTGGCGGGAAAGGAACACTTCAATTCGGTACTGAAGTTGTCAGTGCCTCTGACGGCTCAATCGCTGCATTACTAGGTGCTTCACCAGGTGCTTCTACTGCCGTTCACGTAATGCTTGAAGTATTAGAAAAATGTTTCCCTGACCGTATGTTAGGATGGGAAGAAAAAATAAAAGAAATGATTCCTTCTTATGGCATTTCACTTACAGAAAATCCAAGATTGTTCCAAGATCTTCACACTTCTACAGGACGTACACTTGGATTAAACGAAAAAGAAACGGTTCATAATTAATGAAGAAATTAAAAAACGTCCGATATATTCGGACGTTTTTATTTCTCTACTAAAAATTATACTTATCAATATTATCTTTCGTAAATACGACTCGTTCTGGTAATACGATAATTCCGTTTCCTTCTGCCTCGTAATCATATCCTTGAATAGAGTTTGGCTCTACTTTCACTTTACCAATTCCCTTTACTTCGAAGCTATCCCCTACTTTTAACTTCTTCCCTTTTACTACTATTTCATTTGCAACATAAGTTGCCAATGCACCTTGTTGTTTTACATCCCATAATCCGAATTGTTGTACTGTTCCTCGTTTTACATAATCACGCATAACATTCGGTGTGGAAAATCCTGTTACGACTACTTTTTTATCCATTTTTAAGTTTTCAGCTGCTTGTGCCATTGCTGGAAGTGCCGTTGCATCAGGACAAATGACTGCGTTAATATCTGGATACGTTTTTAAAATGTTCTCCCCTACTGATAAAGATTTTTGCGCATTATTTTCACCGTACTGCGTCGTTACAATTTCCCAGTTCGGATATTTCTTTTTAATAATCTCTTTCGCCTTCGTTACCCATTGGTTTTGATCTGTAACTGTCGGGCTTGAATAAAAGAATGCTACTTTTCCTTTATCTCCAATTTGCTTTGAAGTCATTTCAATCAATAAATTAGCAAGTTGATCTGGTGTTCCTTGACTTATATAAAAAGAACGGTCTTTCGGGTTCACATCAGAATCCCACGTTAAAACAGTCATCCCTTTTTTCTTAGCGCGTTGCAATGATTGCGAGAGGCCATCCACCGACGTCGAAGAAACCATAAGTGCATCATAGTTTTGGTTAATGAAATTGTTTATATATTTTACTTGACCAGATACACTCGCTTCAGACGGTCCATCATATTTCACTTGTACGCCTAGCTTATCCCCCATCTCTTTTGCCCCTTCACCGCCTGATGTGAAGAAACCAACTCCCGTTAATTTCGGGATGAATGCAAATTTTACATCATCAGCTTTTTTCTTATCTGCCGTTTGACTAGAACAAGCAATTAATCCGATTAAACAAATACATACAATTAATACAATCCCTAATTTTCTCTTCATGACATTTCCCCCTTATGCAAATTCCTTCTTTTCCCCATTGTGAAATGATGTAATTTGAAATGTCTCATAATAACTGAAAGAATAAGGATAATACCAATTACTACATTAGATTGTTCATTTGTTAAACCTGTCATTTGTAGACCATACTGCATAAGTCCAATGAAAATACTAGCAAGTACAGTACCAAAAATACTACCTTTTCCACCTGTAATAAGTGTTCCGCCTAATACGACTGCCGTAATTATTGGTAAAATTGTTTCACTTCCAATATCAGCACGTGCGGAACCGAAATATGCAGTTAAGAAAGCTCCCCCTAATCCACCTCCTAACCCAGAAAGTATGTAAGCAATGATGACTACTTTCTTCGTTTTGATCCCAGTGTATTTTGCCGTATTTTCATTCGCCCCTGTTAATTTTACGTGGCGCCCATATATAGTACGATGAAACAAAACAGTGCATAAAACGGTTAATACAATAAGGATCCATAGTAAATTAGGTATTCCTATAAAACTGCCATTTGCCAGTTGTACATAAGCGTCAGGTAAACCACTGATTCCTTCATATCCGGAAGCACCTGAACCTCCTGAAATAACGAGTGCAATCCCTCCGTATAAAAACATCGTTCCGAGTGTAACGACGAGTGGTTCTACATCTGTCATTTTTATAATAAGTCCATTTAAAGCGCCTGCTAAACTACTTATTATAAGAGCTATTATGACAGCGAGCAAAATAGGTATTCCGTTCATCCAAAGTACACCGATTAAAATCGAAGTTAATCCCATTATCGAGCCAACCGATACGTCAATTCCTCCTGTTACAATAACGAAAGTCATTGGTATTGCAGCGATTGCTATAAATAGAAAATCATTTGTACTAAAAAGGAGATTACTAATGTTTAAGAAATCACTATTTAAAAAACTAAAGAGAATGAATTCAATAAGAAGTAATACGATTAGAACACCTTCCCATCTGTAAAAATACTTCATAGATTCATCCTCCTTTCTGCTTTCCACTTTTTCATTACACTATCTAATATGATGATAAGTAATAATAAAAAACCTGAAATAGCATTATTCCAAAATGCTGGTATTTTTAAAAAGACGAGTGAACTACTTATTACTTCTAAAAATAACCCTCCTAAAGCGGCTCCAAAAATAGATCCTGTTCCCCCTTTTAAATGAATTCCCCCAAGCACAGCAGCTGCAATAACCTGTAATTCAAGCCCTGTACCTGTTTGATTTGGAACGAACCCGATATTCATAACAAATATGCAACCAGCGAGTGCTGCACTTATGCCCGATATAATAAACGCATATATCTTCACTTTATTTACAGGTATCCCAATGAGTCTCGCACCGTCTTCATTGTCACCTGCCGCATAGAAGTACCTTCCGTATGGTACTTTCATTAAAAAGAAATATAGTAGTAATAAAATAATAAGAACGAGCCATACAGTTATCGGCAAGCCAAAAATGACGATAGATGACAGCTGCTTAAAATCGTTTGGAATATCTTCAATCCACTTCCCGCCCGTGAAGATTAACATTGCACCCCTAATCATTCCTAGCATGCCTAATGTCATAATAATGGCTGGTACCTGAAACTTTGCAACTCCAATCCCATTTACAAAACCGATAATAGCGCCAAGTATAATAGCAGCAACGATCGACAAGAATGCACTATATCCGTTCGTTAACATCATTCCGCAAACCGCTGCGCATAATCCCATACTAGAACCAACTGATACGTCTATATTTTTCGTAAATAAGACGAAAGATTGACCAATTGCTAGCACAACTAAAATAACGCTTGATTTCATCATTAAAGATAACGAGTTAAACTGAACAAAACTAGGATTTATCATTCCGACAATGGCTATATAAATTAGTAGTAACAGTATGATAGACGTTTCATGCATTTTAAACATACGCTTCATTCTGTTACACCTCCATATGCAAGACGTGTAACTTCATCTATACTTATTTGTTCTTTCTCCAAATGAGAAGCAAATTGCCCATTTCTCATTACATATACACGGTTTGCTAATTGGACAATTTCCTCAACATCTGAAGAAATGAATAATATGGCGAGTCCTTCCCTTTTCATTTTTTCTATCGTCTCATATACTTCAAGCCTTGCTTTCGCATCAATTCCGCGAGTTGGTTCATCAAGAATAATGATTTTAGGATTACATGCGAGATATTTCGCAAGTACGACTTTTTGCTGATTACCTCCTGATAAACTTGCTAGTTCTTCATTCATGTTTGGTACAACTATTCGAAACTGTTCTATATACGAATTCACTAAAGCGCTTTCTTTTTCTCGATTTATAAAGAATCGACTTTTCTGATGTAAATATGCTGCTGTCATATTTTCTTTTACAGATGCAATTGAGAAAATCCCATTTCTCGCCCTATCTTCTGGCACATAAACTAGTCCTTCACCTAGCCTTTTATGCAAAGAGCATGTATCTATTGATTTTCCTTCTAATAAAATAGAACCTGATTTTATAGTTTTCAATCCAAAAATCGCTTCTGCTAATTCTGTTCTACCTGATCCAACAATGCCAGCAATACCTACAATCTCACCAGCATGTACAGTTAGCGATATATTTTCGAATGCGTGACTAGTCACATTCGTTACTTCTAATATTTTTTTCGTCCTTTCTGTCTCTTGAACTATTTCTCTTTTTTCTTCCTGTTTATACCCTTTTGGCAATAGCCCCTCCATCAGCCTGTCATATGTATAGTCACATACATCCCCTTGGCTTACAATCATTCCATCACGCAATATCGCTACTTTGTTGGCTATTTCAAAGATTTCTGGGAAGCGATGCGTAATATATATCATCCCAATTCCTTGTTCTTGCAAACTTTTCATCAGCACAAAAAGACTCTTCATTTCGTGAGTTGTTAATGTCGATGTTGGCTCATCTAAAATAAGAATCTCGGCTTCTCGTATTAATCCCCTAACGATTTCTACTAATTGTTGCTGCGCAATGGATAATGATGCTCCTAACTCATAAAGGTCAATATCCCACCCTAAACTGTCAATCAATTGCTGAATCTTTACTTTTCGTTCCTTTCTCTTCCCGTTTAGTCCGATACTTATATTTTCTTCAATGGTCATATGCGGAAAAATGAGTGGTTCTTGTGGGATTAAATAAATCCCTTCTCGATGTGCTTCTTTTGGATTTGAAAACTGTTTCCTCTTTCCTTTTACATACATTTCTCCACCATCATACGAATATAACCCAGTTAATATTTTCATTAATGTTGATTTTCCAGCACCATTTCCTCCAACTAAAGCGTATAGATCACCACGCTCTAATTGTAAGTTCACTTCTTTTAGTACAAGTTGATTTAAAAACGCCTTACTCATTTTCTTTACTTGTAATAAGGGCTCGTTCTCCAAATGATGTCACCTGCCTTTATGCAGAACATTTTTTGAGAAAATGATTTTTTGTTCTACTTGTTTTGTAGCATTGTATATTCCTTTTTTCATATCTAGAACACTTTTTTCACCGGACTATTTATCCCGCATTAACGGACAGTATGACTCCCACCTCAAATTTCGGCTTGAACAAAGAAGTTAGGTGGGAGATCAACTGTCCGTAAACGCCCGATTGGTTCAACTGGAATAAACAAAATATGTGGCACATATGTTTAAGCATTGGTCAATTGTTGAAAGGGATGAAGAGTATGTCACAGCTGAACTTTGAAGAAAATTTATTAACAAAAATAGCTTGGTACTATTATAAAGATCAACTCACCCAACAGGAGATTGCTTCCCTTCTTCACATTTCAAGAAATAAAGTTGTTCGGTTATTAGATAAAGCGCGGAGTGAAGGAATCGTTACATTTCACGTAAAAGGCACTGGTTTACATTGTTTAAGCATTGAGCGTGATCTTATAAAAAAATTCCAATTAAAAGATGCTTTCATTATCCCTACTCCAATAGACAATTATGCCTCTTCTCTCGGAAAAGCTGCTGCACAATATTTAGAAACCCAGCTCCAACACGGCGATTTACTCGGCATCGGCTGGGGAGAAACAATTAGCAAAATGCTAGAAAACATTCATTTTGAAAGTTCTATTAACCTTTCAATCGTAACGCTAACAGGCGGAGTAAACCACTATCTCCCAAGAAAACAAAACTATTTACACTACATGCAAGGAGACCTTCATATTATCCCTACTCCTTTTCTAGCATCTACAACTGAAATGGCACAAAGCATTCTATCAGAACCGAGTGTGAAGGATATGCTGCATGTCGCTTCACTTGCTCAAACGGCAGTTGTCGGTATTGGTGGTTTATCTCAAGATGCCACTATTGTGAAAGAAGAAAAATTAACACTACGTGAAATGACATATATTCGTAGCCAAAACGGTGCTGGTGATATTTTAGGACAATTTTATAATACGAATGGTGATTTATTAGAGCTTCCGCATCACAATCGCCTAATTGGCACACCGCTCTCAATTCTTCGCAATATGAAACATGTTGTCGGTGTTGCTGGAGGCACTCAAAAGATAGACGCCATTTTTGGGGCTTTAAAAGGGAATTTTATTCATACATTAATTACTGATGAGGAAACTGCTCTCTCCTTATTACGAAAGGAAGGTGATTCATAATGTCTACTTTGTTAGCTTTTGATGCTGGTACAGGTAGCATTCGAGCAGTTCTTTTTGATTTACACGGTAATCAAATTGCGGTAAGTCAAAAAGAATGGATTCATAAATCTGACCCTCGATATCCAGGATCTATGAATTTTGATGTGAAAGAAAACTGGCAGCTTGTACAAGAGTGTACGAAAGAAGTTCTGCAAAAAGCGAATGTAACTCCCTCCTCTATTCAAGCTATTAGTGCAACGAGTATGCGGGAAGGATTTGTTTTATACAATAAAGATGGGCAAGAAATATGGGCCTGTGCAAATGTTGATGGGCGCGCATCCGCTGAAGTAAGTGAACTAAAAGAAATCCGGTCACATCTCGAAGAAGATTTATATACAAAATCTGGTCAAACTTTTTCATTAGGTGCTTTACCTCGCTTACTTTGGATTAAAAAACATGAACCAAACATCTATAGCACTATTCATTCTTTTACGATGTTAAATGATTGGATTTTATATAAATTAAGCGGCGTACTGCAAATCGACCCTTCAAACGGATGTACGTCCGGTATTTTTGATTTACAAAATAGAAATTGGGATAACGCTGTCGCTAAAGAGTGCGGTCTAACTTTGCCATTTTCACCAAAAGTAAATGAAGCTGGTACAGTGATCGGCAATGTTACAAAGGATTGTGCAATATTAACTAGATTACGTGAAGGAATTCCTGTCGTCGCTGGCGGTGGTGATGCTCAAATGGCATCACTCGGAACTGGAGTTGTTACGCCAAATCAAACATTAATATGCGGGGGCAGTTTTTGGCAACAAGAAGTGAATATTACAGAGCCAATAACGGATCCACATGCTGCCATTCGCGTAAATTGTCACGTCGTTCCGAACCTATGGCAATATGAAACGATCGCCTTTTTTCCAGGCCTCGTTATGCGCTGGTTTCGAGATGCTTTTTGCCAAGAAGAAAAGAAATTCGCTGAAAAACTCGGTATAGATGCATACGAATTATTAGAAGAACAAGCGAAAGACGTACCTGTCGGCTCACATGGCATTATCCCTATTTATTCAAACGTCATGAACTACATTTCTTGGCGCCATGCCGCACCTTCTTTTTTAAATTTAAGTTTAGATGCTGACAAATGCGGGAAGAAAGAAATGTTCCGCGCTATTGAAGAAAATGCCGCTTTCGTTACACTTGGCAACTTAAAACGAATTGAAAATCTCACAGGTACATTCCCTTCTGAAGTCGTTTTTGCTGGCGGCGCTGCCAAAGGAAAACTATGGCCACAAATTCTATCAGACGTACTCGGCATTCCTGTAAAAGTACCAGTTGTGAAAGAAGCAGCTGCGTTAGGAACTGCAATTGCTGCTGGAGTTGGTGCGGGAATATATAATTCGATGGAAGAAACCGCTAAACAGTTTGTACAGTGGGAAAACACATTCGAGCCAGTCACTGAAAATCACGAACTATATAAGGAGTTCTATGAAACATGGAAAACAGTGTATGACAGTCAGCTCGCTTTAGCCGATAAAGGGCTCACCTCACATATGTGGATTGCACCTGGTGCTTTGTAACACATTACATAAAGGAGTGAAATATATGTTAAAAGCGAATGAAAATGATTTCTCCTATCGCTTCGGTGATAACGGGCCGAAATATTTAATACAAGGTCCGAATGTTGATCTTGGCCTTGTTGTCATTCAGCCTGGGCAAGAGTTTCAAAATCACTATCATACAACATGCGAAGAAGTCTTTTATGCATTAGAAGGCGAGATTGACTTCTATGTAAATAACGAAAGAGTTCCAATTAAACAAGGTGATGTCTTGCAAGTTCGTCCTCATGAATCTCACTATCTTATTAACCATTCTGACAAACTTTTTAAAGCTGTTTTTATTAAGTCACCACATATACCAAATAAAGATACCGTACAAACGGAAAATCCAACATTAACGAAGGAGTGATTTCGAATGACTTGGGGATTTAAAAATCGATTAAATACAATTTTACCTGATGGTAGAGCGGTTATGTTAGCGATTGATCACGGTTACTTTTTAGGACCAATTCACGGACTTGAACAACCACTTGAGACAGTTAAAAACTTACTTCCTTATACAGATTCCCTCTTTCTAACTCGCGGTGTACTTAGCTCCTGCATTCCTGAAAACTGCAGCACACCGATGGTTATGCGTGTATCAGGTGGAGCTACTGTCGTTGGTAAAGACTTAGCGAATGAAACAATTGTTACACCTGTAAAAGAAGCAGTTAAACAAAATGCAATTGGCGTCGGTGTTTCTGTTTTCGTTGGATCGGACTATGAAACACAAACGGTTACGAATCTCGCAAACGTAGTTTCAGAAGCACACGATTACGGCCTGCCAGTACTCGGCATTACTGCAGTCGCAAAGGAACTACAAAAACGAGAAGCACGCTTTCTAGCACTCGCTTCCCGCGTATGTGTTGAAATGGGTGCTGACATCATTAAAACGTACTACTGCGAAGGATTCGAAAAAATAACGAGCACATGCCCTGCCCCAGTCGTCATCGCCGGTGGACCAAAACTAGATTCCATCGAAGATGCATTAAACATTACGTACAATGCGCTACAAGAAGGCGCAATCGGCGTGGACATGGGCCGAAATATATGGCAATCCGAGCATCCAACTGCGATGATTCAAGCGATACATGGCATTGTGAAAAATGGATTGAATGTGAAAGAAGCGCTCCAATTATATGAAAATGTGAAAAATTAATATAAAAAGACAGACTATTTATTATAACCGGTTCGGTTAAGAGATGTAAAACTTGTTTTGACACTCAAAATACACAAGGAAAAGGATGGCAAATGCCATCCTTTTTGACATATATTGAACCTTAACTGTTTTTAAGACCCTTCTTCGATTAACGCCCCGTATAACAAGCCAAAATTCTTAATCAACCATTAACTTTATAGCTTTTGTAGCAATAAAAGTTTTAATATGCTTATCTAATATCCTTATTCCACCAAAATCATCCTCGTAAAAACCCGTTATAACAAAGCCAGCCTCAATTTGACCTTGGATTTGGTCTTCTAGAGTATGTGCGTATTCTATTGTTTGATTTGAATTGATATAATCTTGAACTTCATCCTCTGGTAAATAACCCAATGTTGATGAAGGTATTGAATGTTTAACATCAAGAATACCTTTTCGTTCTTGGTTGTCATCAAAAATCCATAGTAAAGGATTTGTAAATCCAGAAATAAGAATACCTTTATTCTTTAAAACCCTTGAAATCTCATCCCATACAAGATGAACGTCTTTTACGAACAAATTAGAAACAGGATTTACGACAATATCAAAATATTCATCTTCAAAATCACTCAGGTCTGACATATCTCCTTGTACTGTTTTTAAAGTTAATCCATCCCGTTCCGCTACCTTTTCATCTTGTTCCAATTGCTTCTTAGATATATCAGTAACTGTTACATCTGCTCCAGCAGCAGCCAAAACTGGTGCTTGTTGCCCTCCACCTGATGCTAAACAAAGTATCTTTAATCCTTCTAATGACTTTGGAAACCAATCTCTAGGAACTGATTTTTCCGTAGTAACTGTGATTTCCCATTCACCTGATTTACTTTTTTCAATAATCTCGCTACTTACAGGTTGCGTGTATCTAGAACCTTCTTCAACCTTCTTATCCCATGCATTACTGTTTTGTTGTGTAGTATCCATTATGATTATTCCTCCTAACTATCTAGTTGCATTTAAGTGTAACAATATTAACTATTTACACCCTTTTTCTATTAACCTGCCGATAGTTAATAAATGGTTGCCTGTATTTATTTTAACACACATTTTTCCTATTTTTCATAATATTTTAATTAATCGATGATATTCCAAAAAAATGAGCATTGTTTCAGATATAATAAAATATGAAAACAAAAATACAAACACATACTATGTACTTGTAATGGATCCTTTTATTTAAAAAAAGAAATGGAGGAATGATTATGAAAAGAATGACTTTCGAACGCCCTATTAAAAGAACGAAAAGCACTTTCAAATGGGAATCCGGGCTTTCCACATGATGAAGTGATTTATAATTGGGCAAAACAGTACGGATTTTATCCCGACTATTTGAACTCATTATTCTCCTCTATGATGGACGAAGAAAAATTTAAACCCCGCGTTGAACCGACTAAGTTTAAAAAACATATACCCGTTTTAAAAACTTATGAACAGAAAGGAATCGTGTATACCGCAACCTTTATTCGTCAATATTCAAATGCTAGTGTACTTTATTTATATAAAGAATGGGATCCGAAAAACAAAAAACTGAATGAAAAAAACACACATACACTCGTTGAATTATCAATAAATGATGCATACGATTGCTGGGCAGAAGGTTGGACTGGATCTGATGGACATGTGAGTTACCAATTTGTTGTTTCTCCTGCTCTGTCTAATAATTTATCTGGAATTTGCTTACGATTTAAAGACCGAAGTATGCCGTTAACGAAAGATCAAACTGTGCTTGAATTTGAACTTCAGTTAGATTAATAAATAAAGAAGCTGTCTCATAAGTTGAATTTCTGACTAAAAGACGCTTCTTTTTTACTTTGGTGTTTCCTTAAAAAGTGAATGGAATGGTAACAAGCCCCTTCCCAAACCGGGTAAGGGGCTATTATACACCTTCAAACAATTACTCTTGATGAGTGCCATTAAGTTTTGAAACCTTCTTACCTTCTCTATAGTCAAGGCAAGATACTTCAATTAACAATCCATTAAACATTGTAAAATAAAAACCATAACTACTACCCCTCATTGAATAAGGTTCCTTGTCTATTTCAATCCCCCCAGCTACTAAACGATTATATGCTTGATCAACTTCACTTGCAGTTTCCACTAAAAAACCAATGTGAAAAGCTTCTGGATACGTAACTTCCTTATTCCCCTTAAATGCTTTTGGATCACTTAATACGAGTATAAATCCATTCTCATCACTCATTACTACAAGTGCCCTTCCCTTTTGTTCCAAAAATTGAAAATCAAAAAATGTTTCAAAGAAATGTCTCGCTTCAGATAAATCATCAACACATAGATTCAAATGATTCAACTTCATTCACTCATCTCCTTTTAAACAGAAATTATATAGACTCATATTGATAACACTTAAATGTTTAAGGAAAGGTATTCAAGTGTTCAGTCTAAGACTTTTTTTTAATAGTCTAATATTTTTTCCTATAACCTAGAACGTTTTTTAAAATGCAACATTTGGAATATAGTTAATGAAATTATATGAACAATTCGACACGGAATATCAATTTACCTATAGAAGTTGACAATTTTAATAGCCATATTATCTATTCTCCAATTTGAGTAAGACCCACTCAATCAAGAAAATTGCTGAAGAGATTCGCTCTGGCGTATCTCCTAAAAACAGTTTATTTATTAAGTCATCAAAATTAGTTGTTACTTTAGATAATGTTTGCATATACTTCAAAACAGATCCAGCTGGCGGTACTGGCTTATTATTAATAGCCCATATTCCTTCTATCAATGTCCAAGTTGACGTATGGACTATGTATGAAGCTTTTAGCTCGTCGTTTGCTTTCAATGCAGATTGAATTTTTATTAGTGAACTATGTAACCAATGAGAAATGACTTTTACTTTATCGTTAGAAACACGGTACGTTTCAAATTCATATTTAGCTATTTTCTTTAATTTTTTCAACTCACCGCATTTATCAATTAAAATTTCCCCTTCTAAAAAAGAGTATATTTCCATAGGATTGTTTTTAAAGTTTACTTGTATTTGATTAAAATCAGCATACTTGTATTCAACTAAAATACCGTTTCTTGTTTCAGAATGAAATTTCTTCTTTTGTCCGTCCTTTAAAAGAATATATAAATCTAAATCGGATTCAGGATATGCATCGCCTCTTGCGACAGATCCAATGAGCATGAATCCATTTACCTTATCCATAGATAAACATTCGATTAAAATTGTTTGCACTAATTTTTTATGTTGCTCATATTTAATAGATACTCGGGCTTCTAACATTGGTAACCTCCAGACATATTATTAGCGGAGTTATTCGTGCCTTTAACATATTTTACTTCTTTTTATAACTTTAGCCCTCTTCCAACTTATTCAACAATTGTCAGTTCATACACAATTTCGTCTTCACTACTTTTTGTTTTATCTTGAATCGTTACAATATCTCCAGCTTTTATTTTCGAAGCATTCACCACTTTTACCATCTCTGGTGGAACATACCCTCCATTGTTCTCTTTATTAAGTGGAAACCACTTTACTGACTTATCATTTGCTTCTAAAATTTTATATTTAATTGTACCATCATACTTTATTTCACCTACAAGATCTTTTACTAATGTAGGTGTATATTTACCCTTTTCTTTTTCCAAAGAGATGTGATCACCTATATCTAGGATACCGTTTCTTTTAGGTGCCTTCCATTTTGTTGGGTTTAAATTACTTAGACTTACTTTCACACTATCTTCTTTATTTGAGCTAGAATCTTTTAGAAATATTTCATTATAATTCATATCAATAATGATATACTCTTTCTGCTCTACTATTTTTGCACTGTTTTCACGTTTTTCTGCATGTTTAGATGCTTCTTCTTTCACATCATTATCACTACACGCTGATAATAATGTAGTTGCTAAAGCAGCCATTAATAACATTTTTTTCACTTTATTTGCCTCCATTTATAACTAAAAAATAAACATATCTCACATCCATATTTTACCACACATTAAAAAAGAGAGGATATCTGTTTTATTAATA
Source organism: Bacillus sp. NPDC094077 (assembly GCF_050279465.1). Lineage (NCBI taxonomy): Bacteria > Bacillati > Bacillota > Bacilli > Caryophanales > Bacillaceae > Bacillus > Bacillus sp. NPDC094077. The sequence goes on from NZ_JBNNUF010000002.1 coordinate 728,803, forward strand.
AACAAATATCCTCTCTTTTTAATTATATATTACGACTGTTGATAAGCCGATTTCGATGATTTCACATAATAAACCGCATGATCAACGTTAATGATATGATCAGGTTTTGGTTTCCCGCGGCTCGCTCTATGTCCAGCTAAGTGCTCTTCACTTGTTTCCCAGTTTTTCCATGCTTCTTCAGATTCCCAGCGGATCATTACGACTACTTCTTCGTCTCCGCGTCTTACTTTTTTCACGAGAACACTTAAGTCGATGAAGCCTTCAAATTTTTCAATAATTCCTTCCCCAGTGAAACGTTCTACAACTATATTAGATGTACCTTCTTTTACTGTAAATGTCTTAGTTTCAATAAACATATATCCCACTCCCTCTTTGTAATACGAATACTAGTATTCTTCTATTATAGTTGATTATGATAATTATTTTCAATTATAAAGTTTTGAATTATGCTGACTTCTCCTCAATCGCCTCATCCAAAAATTTAAAATACGGAAGCAATATTCCTATTAAAGAAGTGACACATATAATCACACCGATAATAAAGTATAATATTCTCACTCCCCACATTTCACTCAGTATTCCTCCTAATAACACACCTAATGGCATAGCGGATCGTATAAAAAATAATCGCACTGAAAATACTTTTCCTATCATATGATTTGGCACTGATTGTTGGCATATCGTCGTGTTATGAACATTGAAAAATGCAATACAAATACCTGCAATCACTTCAATTATTATCGCGATTACAATACTATGATTAAATCCTAGCGAAATGTATGTGAGTCCCCCTAAAAACAATCCCCCGAGCATAAGTATGCGCCGACTTTTATATGTTACTTTTCCGACTAGTATAGATCCAACTACATACCCTAGTGGGAAACCTGCCATGAAATAGCCGTACTCCGCATATCCCGCTGACAACTCATCTTTTATATAAGGCAGATTGGTAACCATCGTTACCCCTACTCCAAATTGCACGAAAGTAAGAAAGACACCGAGCCAAACGATAATCGGTTTTGTGAAAAAGTATGTAAACCCATGAAGAAACTGCTCTAGCCACGTTTTCCGAATATCTTGTGTTGCTCTCTTTTCTTTTATATAAAATAATAAAGTCCCGCTAACAAATAGACTAATACATACGAAAGATAATGTAAGTTCAGTTCCGATCAAATTAATTACTACTCCGCCTAATACTGGCGCAAGAAACATCATAAGACGAGTCATTCCATCAATATACGCATTTGCATCTTGAAGTTGTTCTTTACTTACAATACTCGGTGTAATTGCTTGACTCGCAGGTGTATACAGCGGCGTAATAAGTCCAACTACAATTTGAACAACGTAAACGTGCCAAACTTCTATACTTCCTGTAACTAACATCACCAAGGGTAGTAAAAATACAGATGCCCGTATCCATTGTGAAAAAATCATAATCCACTTTCGGCTCCATTTATCAATAAATGGCCCACTTATTAGCTGCAGTATGAGAGACGGGATAAAATATAGTAGCCACATACTGCTTAATGCCGTTTTCGATCCTGTTAACTCATATACAAGAATTGAATTACAAAACGTCCCGAAAGCCCCGCCTAACTCTGAAATTGCACTACCAATCCACATAAAAAAGAATGAACGATTTTTTAATACACTCTTCACTATAACTCACCAACTTTTCTATTAAATTCCTCCCTTTATCCCGCATTAACGGGCAGTAAGACCCCCACCTCAAAATTCAGCGGAAGCAAAGAAGTTAATTTGGGGATCAACTGCCCATAAAAGCCCGATTGGTTCAACTAATAATCAGTGGTGGGAGGAACAAAACCCCCACTGATTAAAGTTTCACTTTATGTACATTCTCGTTGTATATTATCTATTTAAAAACACATCTAATTCTTTCGCTAACGACTGCACTGCTTTCTTTCTCAATACATATTTTCCGTCATGTATATCAACTAACTTCGCTGAACGTAACAATTTCAAATGATGATGTACTGTCGATTTTCCTAGTTGCAGTCTTTCTGTAATTTCCTGCAATGTACGTTCTTTTTCGAACAACATTTTTACAATTCGTAATCTCGCTTCATCCCCAAGCGCCTTATGTTTTTGAACTAAAAAATAATTCGGTTCATACGGATCTTCAGGATGAATACTTTCATTCGCAACTGGATAATGAAACACTTTCGTATCCTCAATATCAGCTTCTATATTCCACGGTCTGTACGTCATTTGCGGGATAAGAAGTACGTGATGAACACTTGGCTCTGGCATATAGTTCACTCCACCAGTCGCCCACTCAACAAACTCTTCTGGTTTCATCTTTTTATGCATTTCATTCTTTGCTTCATAATCTCGCTCTAATATAGAAAGTATTTCCTCTTTCTTAATAACACTCTCATACCAACCTGCTATAACGGCGATTAAATGGTCCTTTAGTTCTTGTACATCGACATCACTTATAAAGCCAATATATGCAGAGAAAAACTGATGATCATGTGTCAGTTCCATTAGTTCATGCATTGCAGATACGTCTCCGCTTGCGGCTAAACGTCTTTTTTCTTGATACTTTTCTCCTAAAAACGGTAAACATATATACTTTAAATCTTCTTCTGAAATTGAATCGATATTTGCAATAAACTGTGATAAATCCTGAAAATCTCCCTCATACAATAACTGAAGCAACGCTTTCCACGTATTATGTTCTTCGACAAACTGTAAGTGCTCTCTCATCTCTTTTGTTAATGATTTTCTAATTTCTTCCCATTCACTTTGAGTCTTTTCAAGAGTATCGATTAACCTTTTATGAGTAATTGCCGCAATGCCAAGTACACATTCGAAAAGTATCGAATATTTCATTTGAACGTTGTAAGTTTCCCTTTTTCTACTCGTTACGTGAAAGACTTCCATTCTATCCCCTCCTTGTTTGCTATGTATTAAATTCTATTTTTATCGAATTATACCTTCTATTTTTTTAGAATTATCTCATATATTTTAAAAGTTTTATTTTAAATTCAAATACTCAAATATTTCGTTTCATAAATAGATTTAACGTAAAAAAACGCAGTTTGATTGTGAACTGCACCCCAATTGTTGGACACTAACTAACAATTGGAGGTGTTTTTTTATGACCAAATTTACTGCGGAGGAAAAAATAGCTGCTGTTCAAT
>NZ_JBNNUF010000003.1:0-3802 GCF_050279465.1 Bacillus sp. NPDC094077
GCTGATGCTTTATCAAGTAGTTAAGCATTACTTCCCAACTTATTAAACTAGACTGCTCCGTTAGCTCTATAGGGAATTAAACAACTTTATTATTTCTTAAAGGACTTTATTGTAAATTAAACTACTTTATTATCACTCTACAAGAAGACCCTGCTATGACAACAAATGTTGTCCAAATCAGCGTTATAGTGACTATGAGTAAATTAATAGACCTCAAAACATTACTCATTGTACCCCGCTGTATATTTTTGGTCTGTAAGAATACAAGAATAATTGATGTAATGGTACAGGCATATGTTAAGCCTACTCCAATCCAAAACCATGCGATACTGAATGTACCTACTACTCTTGTTTCATTTCGCTCCCAATACGCCATATCTTGAAATTTTAGGCTGAATATAAATCCAATAATTGCCATAATAAATGGAGCAATATTCCAAGCATTTATTCTCACCATAATCGAATCCCCTTCCATTACACAGCAAATCCCTCTCGTTTGGAGAAAGGGGTTATCGGTTCTTACAATTTGTTTTTTTTAAGTAAGTAAAGCCCCGTTAAATTGGCTCCGAATCCAATGATAATTGCAACAATAAAGATTTTCGAGGAAACAACATGATTCGGAATCAACTTAGCAGTATTTGCCACGATTATTGCGAGGATTCCTAATGATAATAAACCAATGAGATAGGTCCAACCTGTTTTCTTTACCATGCTACATGCACCTCCATTTTCCTAATTATACCATTCGGAAGAGGTAATTTGTTGGGGGTATTTGTTTGTATATCCTATACATGCTCGGTTAACATAACGTCTCAATATCGGTAGCAAAGAAAAAGGAGGAACCCTACTCTCACAAGGGAACCTCCTTTCTTCGTTCTATGGACCTATGCATTTTTTTATACATCCCTATTATGGCGCGGTTTTAGGTTTCTTGTTTGTTACTGGATTAGCCAAAAAACTGTATAAAATCTTGCATGCTCTTAGCGTGGTTTTTTTCAAAATGCTGGCGGTACCCCCATTGCCATTAGGTTAAAGTTTTATTGCACCCCCAGAACGAAGTTTTTATGTCGTTACAGTTATTAATGAAGACTGTGTTTTAAAAACCGCCCAATTACATATCATTATCAACCCTTGTTGGGGATCTTTTTCTTATTCGTTGTGGATTTAAAGGATTAACTAGAAACTGGGGGGATTAGTGTACTAATCAATTTTCCCTTCAAAAGACAACAACACATAATTTTAGCAAACGGATTTGAGTATCTTTTTATTCGAATCACCTGAGAAAAGGTTTGATGCCTTTAAATAAAGTTCAATTAAAATTGTCTCGTAAATCTATGTTTTAAGAAAAATAAAAGGAATCTATTTTGAAAAAAGGTGAACAGCTCCCTGTCCCGCAGATACATCAACGTTTTATCAAGGACTGAATTAAACCAATCTATATTTTCAAAACAATCTCCGCCTACTTTTGAAACGATATACAATTTATGTATTCTTGAAGCACCTGATACGCTAGAAGCTTGTGTAGCATATGTATCCATCCACCAGTAGAGTTTATAGTAAATGCACCTATAGTGGTGCCTGTTGGACTATCCAACCGCAGTTCAAGTCGCTTGTCTATAGTTGCATATGAAGGATCCATTCCTATGCTTGCGATGAACTTTGTTTTGTCTGTTCCAAAGTCAACAATGTCATAACTCAGCCAGTCTTCGGAATCTATGTGGCCTACCACGGTTCCCGTTCCGGCACTAGTTCCCTTTGAACCGCTATAACTCTCAGCTTGTATCGTCATGACGCAGAATTTGTTGATATCTTCTCGACTTTCAGGCTTGACACTTGATGATTTAATTTACCCAAATCATCAACATTACCGGTAATAACTATCGATGCTCCACTATAATTTGCATCTGCAAATAAAGTTACTTGATAACCTGGCGCAATGTGAATGGAAGAAATGGCATCATTGCCAATACCTTTTACGAGTTGGTCATAATTATAATTTCCAGAGCCGAGTAATTCTGATGTACCGCCAAAAGCAGTTCCACTGTAAACCTTCACAGGCATTTCAACACCGTTTAAGCGAAAGAACATATCTATGAATCCAGCGGTCTCACGCTCCGCTTGATTCAACTGATTAAGGATTGGAGTTTTGACGGCGTTCTTCCACATGTCGGAATAATAATAACTGGTAGCTGCTTGCCAGAACCAACTAATGATAGAATCATTCCATACTTGAGGCATAACGGATTTCGCTTGTATTGCAGCTTGATGAATCCATAGCCCAGGATCAGTTGAAGGTACCCAATTAAATAGACCTGAATCTGGAACAGTCGCTTGATTTTGAATACTTTCGGAATATGATTCGAGTTTCGAATGATATCCAGGTGCGTGATGATCAAGATTAGAAATATTTGAAGCATGAAGAGGCATTGTAGCATCTGTAAAATAGTGCAAAGATACCCCTAAGTAATAGAATGCATTGTAAAAATCGCTAGTTTTGTAGTAGTTCGATGCTAGATTAAAATACTTCACCCCTGATTGGCGTGCAGTAGGATAAGACTGTCCCGCATAATTCGTTTGCGTGTCCGGATCATAAAAGTGGGACAAAAATGTGCTAGTATCATAAAAAGGATTAATGTGATCAGCATCGTACAAGCCTTGCTCCCAACGATCACGAAACTGGTCAAGCAGAGTGCTTGGCTTGTTAATTGCAGGATCCGCATTGTCAGAAATAAGTTTGATACCGTTGTTTACAATAAAAAGATGTGTACTTTGATCTTGATTATGTAGATCCTCGCAAGACCACGCGAAGGATTTTGGAACATTGCCAAATAATGAAGTGATGGTAATTGCACTTACGGCAACAAATGACAAGAGTTTTTTAGTTCGAATATGTTTTTTCATCATAGACCTTCCTTATATTTTTTGAGGTTGTCATACCGGTAACAATGCTAAATATAAAGAAGTTTTGTAAACGCTATATTATTGTTATGTGAAGTTTTTTCAAATTTTGTAGTTTTTTAACGAAGAATATTGTAAATTTTTTGTCTGTTTTTGTATTGAAAAATAACAAAAAACCACCGACACTTAACTTGAAAATGCCTAGTTCGGAACGGACTTATGATTATCCCAATGAATGTGACAGCTTATTCATCTGTCTAATTCTTTCCGATGTTTCAACGTAATTTTTTTCAACTATTTACTGATCACATAACTATAATAGTTCTTTGCTATTTCGTTATTGAACCAGGAAGACGAAGTGATCAGGCGTATGGTGCGACTCGAACAGGTACGACACAAAAGAATGAACTGTATATTCGTGATTTAGGATATTTTCGTTTACAAGGCTTTAAGTCTATTCAAGATAAGCAAGGATATTATTTATAACATCTATAAACGATAATAAAATACTACGTGAAAAGACCGCATTTTGTATAAAAATATACCTTAAGTTGATGGCTATGGGTCTCACCACATCTCCTATAATGATTGATATGTTACGCCTTTCAAAAGCCTCCGCTTTATAGAGCGTGTCCGCAATTTATATTTTACTACTTGTATTTTCATGAATATGTATAATTACATAAAATTTAAGAGGAAAAGAGAGTATACTTTGGTATTGTGTAATAAAGATAGGGCCCGCTTACGGAAATAGGCGGGCCTTTTTAACGTATAAAGAAAAGACACTCATATAAGAGTGTCTTTTCCGATAGTTTTTTAACAGAAGCAAGCAGCTCCAACGATGATTAATAAAATAAACAATACAACTAATAAAGCAAATCCTCCAGCAAAGCCGCCGCCACAA